>CP032508.2:2911500-3235000 GCA_009497875.2 gamma proteobacterium SS-5
TGCCGATCAGGGCGCGGGCTATGGGTGAGGTGACCGATATCAGGCCCTGCTTGATGTCTGCCTCGTCCTCGCCGACGATCTGATAGCTGTGCCTTTCGCCGCTGTCCAGGTCCTCTACATCAACGCTGGTGCCGAACACCACCTTGCCACCGGCATTGAGCGTGGTCACGTCGATGATCTGGGCGTTGGACAGCTTGCCCTCGATATCCCGGATACGACCCTCGATAAAGCTCTGCTGCTCACGGGCGGCGTGATATTCGGCATTCTCCTTCAGATCACCGTGGGCGCGAGCCTCGGCGATGGCCTGGATCACCTTGGGCCGGGCCTCGGATTTCAGTTCGTTCAACTCGGCGCGCAGCTTTTCCGCCCCGCGCACGGTCAGGGGTACCTTGGACATGGATTCTCACTCCCGATTATTAAGACATCGGGACTCGGGATTGGAGAATCGGGACTCGAAAAAACACGGCTTGGCCTTTTCATCGGGTCCCGGGTCCCGAGTCCCGGGTCCCGCCAATTCATTCAATGTAAATCCTGCAGTCGCCTTACGCGCAGCGAGGCACCGCGTTTCATCGCCATGCAGGTGGCCTCGGCCCCGGCGATGGTGGTGTTGTAGCAGGTCTTGTATTGCAGGGCCGAGCGGCGGATCTCGGAGGAGTCCTCGATGGCCTGCTTGCCCTCGGTGGTGTTGATGATCAGGCTGAACTCCTCGTTCTTGATCATATCCACCACATGGGGGCGGCCTTCCATTACCTTGTTGACGCCGGTGCAGGCCACGCCCTGTTCGTTCAGATAACGCGCCGTGCCGTGGGTGGCGAACAGGCTGAAGCCCAGTTCGGCCAGATCGCGGGCGACGTTGAGGGTACGCACCTTATCGGCATCGCGCACGCTCAGCAGCACCTTGCCGCCGCTGGGCAGGTCCACGCCCACCGCCTCCATGGCCTTGGCGTAGGCCTCGCCAAAGCCCTCGCCTATGCCCATGACCTCGCCGGTGGACTTCATCTCCGGCCCCAGCACGGTATCCACGCCGGGGAACTTGACGAAGGGGAACACCGCCTCCTTGACGAAGAAATGATTGGGGATCACCTCCCGCTCTATGCCCTGCTCGGCCAGACCCTTGCCCGCCATGCAGCGCGCCGCCACCTTGGCCAGGGCCACGCCGGTGGCCTTGGAGACAAAGGGCACGGTGCGCGAGGCGCGGGGGTTGACCTCCAGCAGATAGATGTCATCCCCCTTGATGGCGAACTGGGTATTCATCAGGCCGACCACCTTCAGTTCCAGGGCCATCTTGCGCATCTGGTCGCGCATACGGTCCTGGATCGCCGGGCTCAGGGTATAGGGCGGCAGGGAGCAGGCGGAGTCGCCGGAATGCACCCCGGCCTGTTCGATGTGCTCCATGATACCGCCGATGAGCACGTCCTTACCGTCGCAGATGGCGTCTATATCCACCTCGATGGCGTCATCCAGGAAACGGTCTAGCAGCACCGGCGAGTCGTTGGATACGCTGACCGCCTCGCGCATATAGCGGCGCAGATCGTTTTCGTCATAGACAATCTCCATGGCCCGTCCGCCCAATACATAGGAGGGCCGCACCACCAGGGGGTAGCCGATCTCCTCGGCCAAACGCACGGCAGAGTCATCGTCCCGCGCCGTGCGGTTGGGTGGCTGCTTCAGGCCCAGCTTTTCCACCATCTGCTGGAAGCGCTCGCGATCTTCCGCCAGGTCGATGGAATCCGGGCTGGTGCCGATGATGGGCGCGCCGGCGGCCTCCAGGTCTTCCGCCAGCTTCAGCGGCGTCTGGCCACCGTACTGGACGATGACGCCCTTGGGCTGTTCCTTGGCGATCACCTCCAGCACGTCCTCCAGGGTCAGGGGCTCGAAGTAGAGCCGATCAGAGGTGTCGTAGTCGGTGGAGACGGTCTCCGGGTTGCAGTTGACCATGATGGTTTCAAAGCCGTCCTCGCGCAGGGCCAAGGCGGCGTGTACGCAGCAGTAGTCGAACTCTATGCCCTGGCCGATGCGGTTCGGCCCGCCGCCCAGGACCATGATCTTGTCGCGGCTGCTCGGACTGGACTCACACTCCTCCTCATAGGTGGAGTACATATAGGCGGTGCTGGTGGCGAACTCGGCGGCACAGGTATCCACCCGCTTGAACACCGGTCGAATGCCCAGCTCCCAGCGGTGCTGGCGCACCTCGGCCTCGCTACAACCCAGCAGCAGGGACAGACGCTGGTCGGAGAAACCCTTGCGCTTGAGCTGGCGCATACGGCCGACATCCAGCGCCGCCATGCCCTGCCCGCGCACCTCGGCCTCCAGTTGAATCAGCTGTTCCACCTGGGCCAGGAACCAGGGGTCGATGTGGCAGACGGCGTGGATCTCGTCCAGGCTCATGCCGGCGCGGAAGGCATCGGCCAGATAGAACAGGCGATCCGGCCCGGGCATGCGCAGCTCTTGCCGGATCAGCTCCAGCGCCCCTTCCTTGTCGCGATCGACGATCTCACACAGGCCGGCGCGACCGGTCTCCAGGCCGCGAATCGCCTTCTGCAGGGACTCCTGGAAGGTACGGCCTATGGCCATCACCTCGCCCACCGACTTCATCTGGGTGGTGAGGCGGTCATCGGCCTGGGGGAATTTCTCGAAGGCAAAGCGCGGGATCTTGGTCACCACGTAGTCGATGCTCGGCTCGAAGGAGGCCGGGGTAGCACCGCCGGTGATGTCGTTCTGCAGCTCATCCAGGGTGTAGCCCACCGCCAGCTTGGCCGCCACCTTGGCGATGGGGAAGCCGGTGGCCTTGGAGGCCAGGGCCGAGCTGCGCGACACCCGCGGGTTCATCTCGATGATGATCATGCGGCCATCGGCCGGGTTGATGGCGAACTGCACGTTGGAGCCGCCGGTATCCACGCCGATCTCACGCAGCACCGCCAGGGAGGCGTCGCGCATGATCTGGTATTCCTTGTCGGTCAGGGTCTGCGCCGGGGCCACCGTGATGGAGTCGCCGGTATGCACCCCCATGGGGTCGAAGTTTTCGATCGAGCAGATGATGATGCAGTTGTCCCTGTGGTCGCGCACCACCTCCATCTCGTATTCCTTCCAGCCGAGGATGGACTCCTCGATCAGCAGCTCCTTGGTGGGCGACAGGTCCAGGCCGCGCTTGCAGATCTCGATGAACTCCTCCTTGTTGTAGGCGATACCGCCGCCGGAGCCGCCCATGGTGAAACTGGGCCGGATGATGGTGGGGTAGCCGATGGGTGCCTGCACCTGCAGTGCCTCTTCCAGGCTGTGGGCGATGGCGGAGGTGGGCATGTCCAGGCCGATCCTGCGCATGGCCTGGCGGAACAGGTCGCGGTCCTCGGCCTTGTCTATCGCCTCTCGACTCGCCCCGATCATCTCCACGCCATGCTCGGCGAGCACGCCCTCGCGCACCAGATCCAGGGCGCAGTTGAGCGCCGTCTGCCCGCCCATGGTGGGCAGCAGGGCATCGGGCTTCTCCCTGGCGATAATCTCCGCCACCGTGCGCCAGTTGATCGGCTCGATGTAGATGGCATCGGCCATCTCCGGGTCGGTCATGATGGTGGCCGGATTGGAGTTCACCAGGATGACGCGAAAACCCTCCTCCTTCAGCGCCTTGCAGGCCTGAGCGCCGGAATAATCGAACTCACAGGCCTGGCCAATGACAATAGGCCCGGCGCCGATGATGAGGATGCTGTGTAAGTCTGTACGTTTAGGCATGTTGATTTAAGTCTAAGTCCGCAAACGAAAGGCAAATCTCAGGACGCAGAGAGCGCTGAGTAGCGCAGAGCACGCAAAGTTAATTTTTCAGTCATGTTATCAATTCAGCATCCACTTGGTTTTCCTCTGCGACCTCTGCGCTTCTTCGCGTCCTCTGCGTCCTTAAAGGCTTTGAACTGCCGCTGTAGGCTTTATTTGGTCCCGAGTCCCGAGTCCCGCATTAAAGCAATAAACCGATCAAACACCGGCGCTACATCGTGGGGGCCTGGGCTGGCTTCGGGGTGGCCCTGGAAGCTGAAGGCCGGTTTGTCGGTGCGCTGGATGCCCTGCAGGCTGCCGTCGAACAGTGACTTATGGGTGGCCTTGAGGTTGGTCGGCAGGCTGGCCTCATCGACGGCGAAGCCGTGATTCTGGCTGCTGATCATCACCTGGCCCGTGGCCAGGTCCTGCACCGGGTGGTTGGCGCCGTGGTGGCCGAATTTCATCTTCAACGTCTGGGCACCGCTGGCCAGGGCCAGCAGCTGATGGCCGAGGCAGATGCCGAAGGTGGGCATCCCACTATCGACAATCTCGCGAATGGCCTCTATGGCATAGTCACAAGGCGCCGGGTCACCGGGGCCGTTGGAGAGAAAGACGCCATCGGGCTTGAGCGCCAGCACCTCGGCGGCGGGGGTCTGGGCTGGTACCAGGGTGAGGCGGCAGCCGCGATCCACCAGCATACGCAGGATGTTGCGCTTGACGCCGTAATCGTAGGCCACCACATGCAGCGGCAGATCCTCTGCCTGCGGCGGATGGCCGCCCTCCAGGCTCCAGCTGCCGCTGCGCCACTCATAGGGCGCGGCGGTGCTGACCTCGCGGGCCAGATCCATGCCCTTGAGGCCGGGGAAGCTGCGCGCCAGCTCCAGGGCCTGATCCTGATCAATCGCCCCGGCCATCACGCATCCATTCTGGGCCCCCTTCTCGCGCAGGATGCGGGTCAGGCGGCGGGTGTCTATGTCGGCGATGGCGACTATGCCCTGCTCAACCAGATACTCAGGCAGAGACTTCTGACTGCGCCAGTTGCTGTGCAGCAGGGGCAGATCGCGGATCACCAGACCGGCGGCCTGGATGCCGGGGGCCTCCTCGTCTTCCTCCGTGCAGCCGGTGTTGCCGATGTGCGGATAGGTCAGGGTGACGATCTGGCGGCTGTAGGAGGGGTCGGTAAGGATTTCCTGATAGCCGGTGAGGGCGGTATTGAACACCACCTCGCCCAGGGCATGGCCCTCGCAACCAATGGATTCTCCTTGAAAAACCGAACCGTCCTCAAGGACCAAAATCGCAGGCGTGCTCACATTTCTCTCCGGCGCAGGCACAGAAAACGGGAGGAACCAGAGGCTCATCCCGTCTTAAGACAAAATGGGGATTTGAGGGGCGATTCTAGGCCCTGAAGCCCCCTTTGTCCATGCTTGCTGCACCGCAACAGAAGGGTGATCTGAAACGGGGGCCATGCTGCTGACGTCTGTACCCCTGTTTGATTTGCCGACTCGACCCCGGTTTCTGCGATAATGTCGGCCATGCAAATCGATTCAACCCCGCCCCACCCCCGCGCCCTGGAGGTATTGCGCCAGACCTTTGGCTATCACGGCTTTCGCTCCGCCCAAGGCGCGGTGATCAACCGCCTGATCGACGGCGGCGATGCCCTGGTGATCATGCCCACCGGCGGCGGCAAGTCGCTTTGCTACCAGATCCCGGCCATGCTGCGCCCCGGCGTCGGCATCGTCGTCTCGCCGCTGATTGCCCTGATGCAGGACCAGGTATCGGCCCTGCTGCAAAACGGCGTGCGCGCCGCCTTTCTCAACTCCAGCCTGATGCCCGCAGATGCCCGCGCGGTGGAGCGCCAATTGCTCGATGGCGAGCTGGACCTGCTCTATATCGCCCCCGAGCGGTTGCTGCAGGAGAACACCCTGGGCCTGCTGCAACGCGCCCCCCTGGCCCTGTTTGCCATCGACGAGGCCCACTGCGTATCCCAGTGGGGCCATGATTTCCGCCCGGAGTACATCCAGCTATCCCAGCTGGCGCAGCGCTTTCCGCAGATCCCACGCATCGCCCTGACCGCCACCGCCGATGCCCGCACCCGGCAGGAGATCAGCGAGCGCCTGCAATTGCAGCAGGCCGAGGCCTTCATCACCGGCTTTGACCGGCCCAACATCCGCTACCGCATCATCGAGGCCCAGGGGGCGCGGCGTCAGCTGCTGGACTTTATCCTGCGCGAGCACCCAGGCCAAGCCGGTATCGTCTATTGCCTGTCCCGCCGCATGGTGGATGAGACCGCCGACTGGCTGTGCGCCAAGGGCCTCAAGGCCCTGGCCTACCACGCCGGCATGGATGCCCAAAGCCGCCGCCAGCATCAGGAGCGTTTCCTGCGCGAGGACGGCCTGATCATGGTCGCCACCATCGCCTTCGGCATGGGCATAGACAAGCCGGACGTGCGCTTTGTCGCCCACCTCAGCCTGCCCAAATCCATTGAGGCCTATTATCAGGAAACCGGCCGCGCCGGCCGCGATGGTGAACCGGCCGATGCCTGGATGGCCTACAGCCTGCAAGACGTAATCAACCTGCGCCGGATGATGGACCAGTCCCCCGCCGAGCCCCGGCAAAAACGCATCGAACAGCACAAGCTCTCCGCCATGCTCGGCCTGTGTGAGCTGATCAGCTGCCGCCGACAGGCCCTGGTGGGCTACTTCGGCGACATCATGGCCAAGCCTTGCGGCAACTGCGACAACTGCCTGGACCCACCCACCCCCTGGGATGCCACCATCCCGGCACAGAAGGCCCTGTCCACCGTCTATCGCACCGGCCAGCGCTTTGGCGTAGGCCATCTGGTGGACGTGCTGCTGGGGGCCGACAGCGAACGCATCCAACAGCTGGGCCACAACCAAATCAGCACCTACGGCATAGGCGGGGAACTCAATGCCGATCAATGGCGCGGCCTGTTCCGCCAGCTCATCGCCCTGGGCTATGTGGACCTGGACCCGGAGGGCCATGGCGGCCTGCGTCTCAACCCCAGCTGCCGGCCCCTGCTGCGCGGTGAACAGCAGCTACAGCTGCGCCCGCCGGCCGACAAGGCCAAGCGCAAGGCGCAGAAACGCGCCGCCCAGCAACAGCCCTTCGACAACCCCCAGGATATGCAGCTATGGGAGGAACTGCGCCAGCAGCGCCTGAACCTGGCCCGCGCCGAGGACGTGCCCGCCTTCGCCATCCTCACCAACGCCTGTCTCGCCGAACTAGTGGAACTGCGGCCGCAAGACCCGCACCAGCTGGGGCGCATCAATGGCATCGGCCAACGCAAGCTGGAGCGCTACGGCCCCGCCCTGCTGGAGACCCTGCGCCGCTATCCGCCCGAGCCCGGCCGCAAACCACCGCCCAGCGCCCCGGCCGTTCACCCGGAACTGAGCGAGACCGCCGAGCGCAGCCTGGAGCTGTTCGAAAGACTGGGCGATGCAGATCAGGTGGCCGAACAGCGCCAGCTCAAGCCGCGTACCGTACACACGCACCTCGTCAGTGCCATGGAACTGGGCCTGCTGCCCCTGGAGAGCCTGGTGGTCCTGGCTGCGGACGAGCTGGAGGCGATCGAAGCCATGCTGCAACAACAGGGCGACAAACCCCCGCTGAGCCCGCTGTACGAACACTTCCAGGGCCGTTACAGCTACGAACAACTGGCTTGTGTTCGCGCCGCCTGGATGGCCAGGACACAGGCCTAGTAGAACCCGCTCGGTAAGCGGTACGCCGTCGCGCAGCTAAGGACAGAGCATCTAATTCCCCCCCTTTGCAAAGGGGGGGGTAGGGGGGATTTCTTCAGCCAGACCCCCCTCAATCCCCCTTTTGCAAAGGGGGAGGTCAATGCTCTACCCATTAACCTAAAAAGAGCATTTGGCTACAGTCTGGGCCCTTCCTGCCGATGTGCAGGTTATGGAACTACAAACCCTGCAACTTGCCCTGTCCCTCTCGGCCGGCCCGCGCATGCCGCCGCCGGAGATGGGGTCGGCGCAGACCCAGGCCAGGCCCCTGGCCGAGGGAGATCTGCCCCCCCAGCTACGGGACAGGCTATGGTCAAGGCAGACCCAGGCGTTGACCGAGATGCTGACCTACCTGAAGCCGGCGCGGCTGAGCAGTGAACTTTTGTTGCGCCTGCTAGAGCCATTTCATGCCAAGCTTGACGCCGGGCAAAACCCGACTCAGACTCAGGCCCAGACTCAAAACGACACGCAGAATGCGCTCCATCGTCTCACCCCGGAGACCCAGCGTTTTCTGTTGCGCATGAGCCTGATGAGCCTGGGCGGTACCGAGGCCACCGACAAAACACCCCTGGGAAAGCTCATGGAGATGATCGGCGACAAGAACGCCATTAACCTGAACCAGGCCAGCCTGCTGGCCAAGGCCACTGCCGCCGCACCCGGCATCAGCGCCCTGTCGAGGATGATGGAGATTGGCCAGATCCTCAATGCCCGGGTTGTACAGCAAGACGCCAACGGCGTCCTGCGCCTGCAACTGGGCGAGCAGATACTCAAGGCCAATCTGCCCAGCCTGCCCCGCCTCAATCCCGGCGATAGCCTCAGCCTGCAGCTGCTCAGTCTGAACAACAGGCCACAGCTGAAGGTGATCTCCTTCGCCAGCCAGAGCGCCCCGGAGAACCAACTGCTGCGCCAACTCCTGCACCAGCAGGGCAGCCTGCAACGGCTCTTTCAACAGCTCTCCATCCCGGCCCAGAATGCAACCCCGGCCCAATCGGCCACCCCAGCTCCCCTGACGCCAGCCCAGGCACAGACTCTACCCCAGGGCCCAGCGACCGGGGGCACTGCCTCGACCCCGGCCTCCACCCTCAACAGCCTGCTGCAAGCCCTGGCGGGACAGGCTGGCCCATCGGCCTCCCCTGCCCCCGCACCCGTCGGCACGGCCCAACCCTTGATGCAACAGCTGGCCGGTACGGATGTGGCGCAGAACCTGAAACCCCTGATCGAACTGCTGGCCAACCACCAGCTGGACCCGGATCGGATCAGCGAGGGCCAGGTGCGCAGCCTGATCCTCAACTCCGGCCTGTTTCTTGAGGCCAACCTGGCGCGCAAACGCAGCGCGCCGGCCGACCTGAAATCGGCCCTGCTGCGCATGGTGGCGCAACTGCGCAGCGGCCCTGACCTGCACACCAGCAATCTGGCCGCCCTGATGTACAACCGCCTGCTGCAGCAGGGGGAGAAAAGGCCCCAGGCCCTGCCCGAGCGTCAGCAACAGCTGCTCAATCAGCTGCGCAGCAGCGTCGAGGGGGCCTTGGCCAAGGTGGAGGTGCGTCAGTTGAGGAGCCTGCAGCAAAGTGATGAAAACCGTCAGACCTGGCAGCTGGCCCTGCCCCTGCTGGATCAGCAGAAGATCAAGGACCTGGAGATCCGCATCCAGCGCGATAAGCAGCGCAAGCAGCAGGAACAGGGTGAGGATTGGACGGTCAACCTGCATTTTGATTTCGACAGTAGCGGCCCGATGGACGTGCGCATCAACCTGAAGCAGGACAAGATCGCCGTGGTATTCTGGGCGCAATGGCAGGACACCCTGCACCGGCTGGGGGAATTGATGCCCAAGCTGGAGCAATCCCTGCGCAAGGCAGGGCTGGAGGTAGCCCAGCTGAGCGCCTATCCAGGCGCTATCCCGGAACCGTCCCAGGATCAGCCAAACCCTGAAGATTCCCTGCTGAGGGTAACCGCATGAACAGAACCTATCACCAGGTCCGGGACAACGAGATCGCCGTGGCCTTGCAGTATGACGGCAACACGGCCCCGCGCATCACCGCCAAGGGCAGTGAGGCACTGGCCCGACAGATCCTGGCGCAGGCCGAGCGACATGGCATTCCCCTGCGTCAGGACCCGGAGATGGCCAGCATTCTGGCCCAGATCCCGGTCGGCGACGAGGTGCCGGAGAACCTGTACCGGGCCATCGCCGAGATCATTGCCTTCGCCTATCTGGTCTCGGGCAAACGACCGCCGGGGTTTGAGGACGTGGCCGAGGGGTTGGTGGACTCACCCATTGCCCTCTCCCCCCAAGGCCCAACCTAAGGATCATGAAGTGGGAAGCACCACCCCGGAACATGAAACATCTCTTGGCGGCTTAGGTTACGGCCTGCTCCCTTAGAACGCGCCGCCGTCCTCGGCACCGAAGTTGGTCTCCATCCAGTGTTCGAAATCCACCAGGATCAGCAGGCTGCCCTGGTGCTCCAGGGTACCGGTGATCATCGGCGTGTTGCCGCCGTCAACCGAGTGCTCCACCCGGTCCAGCTCCAGGGTGATGATGTTCTCCACCCCATCCACCTGTAGCCCAAAGCTGCCCCCTGAGGTGTCAAAGATAACAATCTTGCTGTCTTCCGGGTGCTCGCTTTCCGGCAGGCCGAACAATGCCCGGGTAGAGAAAATGGTCAATACCCCGCCACGGATGTCCAGCATCCCCAGGGACCCGGCCGGCCCGCCGGGCAGGGGATTGGGCTCCTGATAGGTGATGATGGAGCGAATACAGTCCACCGAGTGGATGTAACGCTCATTGTCCAGGGAGAAACAAAGGCAGGTTACCCGCATAAGCCACCGCTTCAGGCCCGACGGGCCTTGTCATAGTCCGCCTGATGGGGATGGGGGCTGTAGGCACCGTCCTCATCGTGCATTTCCCGTCCGATTATGGGCGGAGTGAAGGCGCAGATCAGGCGCATGTCGGCGCTGCCCCCGCGCAACAGGTGTTCGTCATGATCATTCAGCAGGTACAGGGTGCCGTCTCTGATCGGGTGGATCTGACCGGTCTTCAGGTCCTCGATCTCACCGTCGCCGGCCACGCAATACACCGCCTCGATATGGTGTTTATACCAGATATGGGTCTGGGTGCCCGCCTTGATCAGGGTTTCATGAAAGGAAAAACCCGCCTTGTCCTCATCCAGCACCAGGCGGCGGCTGATCCAGTTACCGTTTTCGGCATGTACCTCGCGCTCGGTGCCGCTGATCTCCTGCAGGGTGCGTACCAGCATCAGAGGGCCTCCTGAAAGGAATGGGACTTGCTTTCCACCAACTCGCCGATCACCTTGTCGATGATCCCCATACCCTCACGCAGGACTTCCTCCTCGATGGTCAGGGCCGGCAGGAATTTGACCACATTATCATCCGCGCCCGCCAGCTCGATGATCAGATAATTGGCAAAGGCCTCGCGGGATACCTCGCCGGCAAAGTTGGCGCGGGGGATGTCCAGACCCCAGATCATACCGCGACCACGCAGCTCCATCTCCAGCTGCGGGTACTTGGCGACAATCTTGCCCAGCTCTTCCTCCATGATGCGTCCCTTGTAGCGGATCTCGTCGGCGAAGTCCTCGTTGTCCCAGTAAGTCAGGGCCTGAGCGGAAGCGACAAAGGCCAGATTGTTGCCACGGAAGGTGCCGGTGTGCTCCCCCGGCTGCCATTGGTCCAGCTCCGGGCGCATCAGCAGGATCGCCATGGGCAGGCCGCCGCCGATGGACTTGGACATGCACACCATGTCCGGCTTGATGCCGGCCTCTTCAAAGCTGAAGAAGCTGCCGGTACGGCCGTTGCCCACCTGAATATCGTCAACAATCAGCAAAATGTCAAATTCATGGCAGAGATCGGCCAGCTGCCGCAGCCACTCGAAACTGGCGACATTGATGCCGCCCTCGCCCTGTACCGTCTCGACGATGATCGCCGCCGGCAGGTCTATGCCCGAGGAGCCGTCGGTGAGGAACTTGCGCAGATAATCGATGGTGTTGACCTCCGGCCCCAGATAGCCATCGAAGGGCACCGAGTCGGCATTGTTGCGCGCACCGTAGGATTCATCCCGGTAGAAGTCGTTGCCGGTCACCGCCAGGGCACCCATGGTCAAGCCGTGATAGCCATTGGTGAAGGCGATGACATTGGAACGGCGCTTGACCATGCGCGCCAGCTTCAGGGCCGTCTCCACCGCATTGGTACCGGTGGGACCGGTAAATTGGATCTTGTAGTTGAGATTGCGCGGGGCGAGGATGCTGTCATGGAACTTCTGCAGGAAGTTCTTTTTGGCCACCGTGGCCTTGTCCAGGGCATGGACAATGCCATCCCGTTGCAGGTATTCGATCATCGCCTGGCTGATGATGGGGTTGTTGTGGCCGTAGTTGAGGGTGCCGGCACCGGCAAAGAGGTCGATGTAGCGGTTACCCTGATCGTCGTAGATAAAGGATCCCTTGGCCGTGTCGAAAATGGCCGGAAAGGAGCGTACATAACCACGGACCTCGGATTCCATTTCTTCAAAAATGCGCATGTCTTTGTACCTGTGTTGTGGATAATTGATTGGACCGGGAATCGCCTCTGACTCCCTGGCTAGATAACTTTTTTCAGTTTATCGGGGTAGCGGCCCCAGCCGCAGCAGGGGTTCGGGCTCGTGCCCGCCCCCTGGCGGAAAGTGTTCCTGGGCCATGTAGGGCTGCTCATGCAGCTCCACCCCGAGGTCCCGCGCCAACCCGGCGAACAGGGCCCGCGAGGCCTGATTGGAGGGACCGACGGTGGCCTCGATCCATTCCAGATCGGCGCAGGCCGACCGCCGCGTCAGCTCTTGCAGCATGGTCTTGGCCACCCCCCGGCCACGGGCCTGGGGTAGCACCCCCACCTGCCAGACGAACAGGGTCCGGGGCCGGTCCGGGCGCAGAAAGGCGGTGACGAAGCCGACCAATTCCGCCTCCATCTCGGCGAGGATGCAGGTCTCGGCAAACTGGTCACACAGCAGCAGGTAGAGATAGCTGGAGTTGAGGTCCAGGGTACCGGCCTGCTTGATCGCCTGCCAGACGCGGGCACCATCTGCCAGGGCGGGCCTGCGATAACTGATAGGTTTTGTATTTATATTCATTTGGTTACCCTCGTTTTTTGGTCATGGATCTGACAATCAGCAGGGTAAAGCGGGGCTGCGGTCAGGGGGCCTGCGCTCAATACCGGAGCGGCGTCGATATCGCTGGCGTCCATCATGCTGGCGATGCGCTGCAGGGAGGACAACAATAGCATCTGCTCCCAGTCTTGCAGGCAGGAAAAGCGTTCGACAAAGCGGTCCTGCAGCAGGGGCACGTCCTCGGCCAGCAACTCCAGGCCGGTCGGGGTCAGACTGACCAGCACCTGGCGCTTGTCCTGGGTGGAACGGACCCGACGCGCCAGGCCTCTGGCCTCAAGGCGATTGATGACATCGCTCAGGGTAGCGGGGCTCAGGCTAACCTTGCGCGCCAACTGGCCCAGGGTGAGTTCGCCCGACCGCTTGATAACACGCAGGATCAAGGCCTGTGGGCCGGTGAGTTTGTGGCTGTGGAGCAGCTGGCGGGAGTGGAGATCCACCGCGCGCATGATCTGGCGCAGTGCGATCAGGACCTGGTCCTGGGTGGATTCCATGGTGATGACTGGACACTCTGTGGCGAAACGAAGGCGAAATATAACGTACCCGAAGCATTTTTTCCAGTAATCAAGGCCTTCACCGGAGACGACCTGAAACAGAGCCTTGATCCCAATGGTGCCGATCAAACCCTGAAGACAAATAAATAATCTATTATTTTCAAATTGTTGTATATTAACCGACGTCACCTGACAGGTATTCATCACTCAGTCTGGAACCCCTTGATTGTTCTCTGCGTGCCCTGTGGCTCTGGGACTGAACCCCCTGTTTAGGTTGACCCCTAAGTATCTTGCTCGGCGCTGGCCAGCTCCTGACCCGTGTGTCTGAGCAGATACTCCAGCAGGGCACCGTAGGCGATGACGGCACGGGAGCGAGGCGCGAACTCGGCCGGAGTCAGGCCCGATTTGCTGGCATCGCGCAGCTTGGTATCCACCGGGATGACGCCGGGCCAGAGGTGTTCGGCGTAATTTTGACGCAATACCTTGAGGCTGTCCTGGGCGGCGCGGGTGCGCTGGTCATACATGCTCGGCACCACCAGATAGGGCAGTGGCCGATGACGCGCCTTGAGCACCATCTTCAGGGTATGGGTCATGCGATCGAGGCCCTTGAGGGCGAGAAACTCGGTCTGCACCGGGATGATCAGCTGATCACAGGCAGCCAGGGCATTGATCAGCAGCACCCCGAGCAGGGGCGGGCAGTCGATCAGTACATAGTCGTATTCATCCTCCAGCTGTTTCAGCCCGCCCTTGAGGATCAGGCCCATGCCGTTGAGCTTGCCGGCCTGGCGGTCCAGGGTCGCCTGACCCAGGGAGGCGGGCAGCAGGGACAGACCCTCGGTGCCGGTGTCGCAGATCAGGCTTTCCACCCTGAGCGGCTGCTTCTCGGCATTGGCCTGGAACAGGTTATAGACGCTGGTGTCGATGTTGTCCGGGTCGTAGCGGAAATAGCTGGTCATGGAGCCGTGCGGGTCCATATCCACCAGCAATACGCGAAAGCCCCAGCCCGCCAGCAACCCACCCAGGGCGACGGTGGTGGTGGTCTTGGCCACCCCACCCTTCTGATTGGCCACCGCCCAGACCTTCATGCCGACCACCCATTGGGCGGGCTGGGCCGGGCTTGGGGGGTGTGTCCGATGGGGTTGCCGCTGTTCACCTCATCGGCCCTCAGGCAAAACGCTGGGTCAGGGCCTTGGCGATATCCTTCAGCGGCAGCACCCGATCCGACAGACCGGCGCTCTCCACTGCCTGGGGCATGCCATAGACCACGCAACTGGCGGCATCTTGCGACCACAGCCCGGAGCCGGCCTGCTTCAACAGGCGCGCCCCTTGCAGGCCATCGGACCCCATGCCGGTGAGCACCAGGCCCAGGGCCTTGTTGCCATAGACCCGCGCCGCCGAGCCAAACAGCACGTCCACGCTGGGGCGGAAGATCTGGCCGCTGGCGCTCTCCCGGATCTGTACCCGGCCCTGGCCGGGGCGGCCATCGAGCAGTAATTGCATGCCACCTGGGGCAATGAGTACGCTGCCGGCCCTGGGGGTATCGCCATCCGCCGCCTGTCTGACCTGGATCTGGCACAGGCCGTTGAGCCGGTCGGCAAAGGCCTGGGTAAAGTTGGCCGGCATGTGGATGGCCACCACCGTGGGCACGGCAAAGTTGGCCGGCAGCAGGCTGAGGATATTCTGCAGGGCGATGGGTCCGCCGGTGGAGGCACCGATCAGCAGGATCTGTTCGGCGCGGTTGCCCGCCGCCGGCCGCACCGGCTCGGGCTTGACCGGGGCCGGGGTCGGCCGGGCCAATTCGGCCGGGCGCGCCCCCCCTGGGGCGCGCTGACTGATGGCGACAATGCGTTTGCACAGCTCGCAACCCCTGGGGTCGTTGGCGACATAATTCAGCTGCTTGGGCAGAAAATCCACCGCCCCGGCGTCGAGGGCCTCCAGTGTCGCCTTGGCCCCCTCGTAGGTCAGGGCGGAGAACATGAGTATGGGGGTTGGCCGATTGGCCATGATGCGCCGTACCGCCTCGATGCCGTTCATCTTCGGCATCTCTATATCCATGGTGATGGCATCGGGTTTGAGCAGGCGCGCCTGTTCCACCGCCTCTATGCCATCCCGCGCGCAGCCCACCACCTCCAGGCGGGCATCGGCGGCCAGGGCCTCATTGATGCGTTTGATGAAAAAGGCGGAATCATCCACCACGAGAACACGAAGTCTGCCGGCCATGGGGCTCCTAACTATTGCTTGCCGCGCCCGAGGGCTCGGCGGGACGCTCCTTGATGGGATTCAACCGCTTGCTACCGCGCCAGATTGAAACTAAAACCGCTGCGCGTATTTGCGCATCAGCCCAGGCACGTCGAGGATCAGGGCAATCTTGCCGTCGCCGGTGATGGTGGCCCCGGCCAGACCGTCTATGCCTTGCAGCATCTGACCCAGGGGCTTGATCACCACCTCTTCCTGACCGATCAGGTGATCCACCACCAGCCCCACCTGGATGCCCCCCATGTTGACCACCACCACATGGCCCGAACCGCCGGCGTAATCACCGCAGTCAAAGGCCTGATTCTGGATCAGCCACTCGCGCAGGAAGAACAGCGGCAGGGCGCGGTTGCGCACCATAATGGTCTGCCGTCCATCGACCACGTTGCGCTGGCCCATGTCCAGGTTAAAGATCTCCACCACGCTGGACAGGGGCAGGGCGAAGGGCTGTTCCCCCAGCACCACCATCAGGGTGGGCAGTATGGCCAGGGTCAGGGGCAGCTTGATGGTGATGGTGGAGCCCTTGCCCTCTGCCGAGTCGATCTCCACCTGGCCGTTCATCTGGGCGATACGGGTCTTGACCACGTCCATGCCGACGCCTCGGCCGGAGACATCGGAGATCTCGGTCTTGGTGGAAAAGCCGGGGGCGAAGATCAGGTTGAAGCAGTCCCTGTCATCCAGGCGGGCGGCGGACTCCTCGTCCATCAGCCCCTTCTCCACCGCCTTGCGCCGCAGGACTTCGGCATTCATGCCCTTGCCGTCGTCGCGGATGGAAAGAATGATATGGTCGCCCTCCTGCGCCGCCGAGAGCACCACCTCGCCCTTGCGCGGCTTGCCCAGTTGTTCGCGCTCGTCGGGCATCTCGATGCCGTGATCCACGGCGTTGCGCACCAGGTGTACCAGGGGATCGGCCAGGGCCTCCACCAGGTTTTTGTCCAGGTCGGTCTCCTCCCCCACCAGGGTCAGTTCAATCTCTTTCTTCAGGCTGCGGGCCAGGTCGCGCACCACCCGGGGGAAGCGGCCGAAGACCTTCTTGATCGGCTGCATGCGGGTCTTCATCACCGACAGTTGCAGGTCCGAGGTGACCACGTCCAGGTTGGCCACCGCATGCACCATGTCCTCGTCCTGAATACTGGCCTTGAGGGTCTGCAGGCGGTTGCGCACCAGCACCAGCTCGCCGACCATGTTCATGATCTCGTCCAGGCGCGCGGTGTCCACCCGCACCGTGGTCTCGCCGCTGGCGGCCGGGCTGTGCTTGGCATTGCCGACCGCCGGGGCCGGCTTGGCCTGCCGGGCGGGCTGGGCGGGTTCGGCCTTGGCCTGGGGTTTGGGTTCAGGCTTGGGTTCAGGCTTGGGTTCAGGCTTGGGTTTGGGTTCGGGTTTGGGCGTAGCTTCGGCCTTGGGCTCGGGCTGAGAAGGCGCAGCCACCGGGGCGGTGTCGGCGGCTGCCGACTCCGCCTCCAGGCCGGCACCGAATTGACCCTTGCCGTGCAGCTCATCGAGCAGGGCCTCGAACTCATCTTCACTGATCTCATCATCGCCAGCGGAGGTGGCCGCTTCCGGCTGGACCGGCTCGGATTGGGTGGGTTCTTGCTGTATGGGTTCTGGCTGGGCCGGTTGCGCCCCGCTGACCGCCACCTCGGGCTTGAACTGCCCCTGACCATGCAACTGGTCGAGCAAGGCCTCGAATTCATCCTCGGTGATGTCTTCCGAGTCCGCCCCGGCGGGGCTGGTGGCCCCTGGCTGGGCAGACTGATCGCTGGCCGGGGCCTCGCTGTCCGCCGCCTCATTCAGGGCATTGGGGTCGAACCTGCCCTCGCCGTGCAGCTGATCGAGCAGGGCCTCGAATTCGTCCTCGGATATCTCATCGGAATCGGCGGCGGCCGGGGCCGGTTCCTCGCTGCCGATCATCTCATCGATCATGTCGGCGGCCGGGTCGGCAGCGGTCCCAGTGCTGGTCTCAGTGCTGGCCTCAGGGCTTGGGGCCGGTTCCGCCTGGGGTTCTGCCGCCTGCTCGGCTGCCGCTTCCTCGGGCCGCGCCTGCGCCACCTCCTCCGGCCGGGTCAGGGCGGTCAGGCTCTGCAACAGCTCGGGGCTGGCGTGTTCCGGCATCTCGCCCTGGCGCACCAGTTCGAACATGCCATTGACCACGTCGAGCACCTCCATCAGCGGGTCCATCAGGTCGGCGGTGATGCGGCGCTGTCCCTGGCGCAGTATGTTGAACACATCCTCGGCGCGGTGGGTCACCTCCACCAGGGGGTGGATATTGAGAAACCCGGCACCACCCTTGATGGTATGAAATCCACGGAAGACCGCATTGAGCAGGTCGTAGTCGTCCGGCCGCTGCTCCAGATCCACAACCTGCTCGTTGAGCTGTTCGAGAATCTCCCCCGCTTCGACCAGGAAGTCCTGCAAGATTTCGTCGTCAGTATCCAGACTCATGGTTTAAACCCAGTTTTTATACCCTGTTATCGTCCATGCATAGCATCGGCCGGTTGAGCAAAAAGTAAAGTTTTTCTTGTGCTTTGAGCGCAATCGTGGCAAATCAACTCAGCTATGCCGCCTGCAACCCTGCATCAAGCCGCCTCGGGCGGCCAGGCATCAGCTTTTGATGCGCTCAAAGATCTTCTCGATCTTCTCTTTCAGGGTGACCGCGGTGAAGGGCTTGACCACATAGCCATTGACCCCGGCCTGGGCCGCCTCGATGATCTGCTCACGCTTGGATTCAGCGGTGACCATGAGTACCGGCAGGGTCTTGAGTTCCGGGTCGGCACGCACCGCCTTGAGCAGGTCGATGCCGGTCATGCCCGGCATGTTCCAGTCGCTGACCAGAAAATCAAAGTGCCCGGACTTGAGCATGGGCAACGCCGTGGTGCCGTCATCCGCCTCGTGAACATTGGTGAAGCCCAGATCACGCAGCAGGTTCTTGATGATTCGGCGCATGGTGGAGAAGTCATCCACCACCAGAATCTTCATGTTTTTATCCAACGCCTACCTCCAAAATTTAATCATGTGGCCTGCGCGTAGAGTTGCGCACTGCCGCTATCACCCAACCAATCGGCCAATTTGGCCCTCAACCTCGATGTGGCCTGACTGTGGATCTGACAGACCCGCGATTCGGTCACCCCGATCACCTCGCCAATTTCACGCAGATTCAATTCATCGTCGTAATACAGGGCGATCACCAGCTTCTCCCGTTCCGGCAGCTGGGTGATGGCCTGGGCCAGCGCCCGCTTGAAGCCCTCCCGTTCCAGGCCGTCGCCGGGACCGGCCCGGGTCTCGGTCAGACTGCTCGGGGCGGTGACGCCCAGGGTCTCCATCTCGTCGATGCTGAGCACCCGGGAGCCGACGCTATCTTGCAGAATCTGGTGGTATTCGTCGATGCTGATATTCAGCTCGGCGGCGATCTCGCTGTCCTTGGCATCGCGCCCCTTGGCGTTTTCCACCCGGCGGATGGCCTCGGCCACCTCGCGCGACTTGCGATGCACCGAGCGCGGCGTCCAATCGCTGCGCCGGATCTCGTCGAGCATGGCCCCGCGGATGCGGATGCCGGCATAGGTCTCAAAGCTGGCACCCTGCTCGGAGTCGTAGTTGCGAAAGGCCTCGATCAGGCCCAGCATGCCCACCTGCACCAGGTCCTCCAGCAGCACGTTGGGCGGCAGCCGGGCCAGAAGATGATAGGCGATACGTTTCACCAGGGGTGCGTATTGCAGCATCTGCGCCTCTGAGGAGGAGGCCGCCGCCGTCTCCCGATATGCATTGAGGCCGTTCATCTCAGCCCATCTCCTGTCCGGTAAATTGAATCAATCGTTCCACAAAAAACTGTAGCTGGCCATTGGCGCCGTTGGGCAGGGGCCAGTTATCCACCTTGCGCGCCAGGGCCTTGAAGGCCTGCGCGGCGCGGCTGCGCGGCGCGGCGTTGACCACCGGCCGCTGTGACTTGACCGCCTTGCGCAGGGCATCATCGTAGGGAATGCTGCCGGCATGTACCAGCATCACGTCCAGGTAACGGTCGGTGACGCGAAACAGCTTGCTGAACAGCTCCTGACCCTCCTGCGGCCCGCGCGTCATGTTGGTGAGGATGCGAAAACGCTCCACCCCGTAGTCCCGGTTGAGCAGCTTCATCAGGGCGTAGGCATCGGTGATCGAGGCCGGCTCGTCGCACACCACCACCAGGATCTCCTGGGCCGCGCGGCTGAAGCTGATGACCGTATCCGAAATGCCCGCTGCGGTATCCACGATCAGGGTATCCAGGTCCCCGCCCAGCTCGCTGAAGGCATGGATGATGCCGGCGTGCTCGGCGGTGCTCAACTCGGCCATGGCCTGAATCCCCGAGGCACCGGGCACCACGCGCAGCCCGGATGGGCCTTCGACGATCACCTCCTCCAGGTCGCGCTCGCCGCGCAGGACGTGGGAGAGATCATATTTGGGATGCAGCCCCAGCACCACATCGATGTTGGCCAGCCCCAGGTCGGCATCGAGCAGCACCACGCGGCGACCGGCTTCGGACAAGGCCACCCCCAAGTTGACAGCGATATTGGTCTTGCCGACACCGCCCTTGCCTCCGGTAACGGCCAGTACCCGGACTGGTTGTGGATTCATCATGCGGCGTAACCCTTCAGCTTGATCGATTGGCTTAGTAGTATAGGCGGTATCAGACGCGAGCATCGGCTTGCCCCCCTGCCAGGGAGAGCGCCACGAACTGATCACTCTGTCCTATTGCGTATTGTTGGCTCATATTCACCGCCCGGTTGACCAGCGCCTGGGTACGCGGCAGATGCAGGTCCTCAGGCACCTTCTGGCCATCGGTAATAAAGGCCAGGGGCAGGCCCTGGCGGATCAGGGCGGAGAAGACGCCGCCCAGAGAGGCCGCCTCATCCACCTTGGTGATGACGCAGGCCTCCGGCCGGACCGCCTTGAAGGCCAGGATGGCCTGCTCCAGCGCCGCCTGCTGGGTGCTGGAGGAGAGGGTGAGAAAGCTGCGCACCGGCCGCCGCTCGCTGCCGAGCAGGGACAGTTGTTCCTGCAGGCGGGCGTCGCGCTGGCCCATGCCGGTGGTGTCCACCAGGATCAGGCGCTTGTCAGCAAAGGCGTTGACGGCGATCTCCAGGTCCTTGACCGTGGCGGCCGAGCGCACCGGCACGTCCAGCAGGCGGGCGTATTGGATCAGCTGATCCTGACCGCCCAGCCGATAGCCGTCGGCGCTGATCAGACCCAGGTGACGATTGCCGTGACGCAGACAAAAGCGCGCCGCCAGCTTGGCGATGGTGGTGGTCTTGCCCACCCCGGTGGGGCCGACCAGGGCCACCACACCGCCCTCGTCGATCAGATTACCCTGGAATACCGGCAGGCTGGCGGCGAGTATGGCCAGGGCCTTGCGCCAGGATTTCTCCAGCTCTTCGACCCCTTCCACCTTGCGCGCCAGGCCGTGGCACAGGTCGGCGCTGAGATCCAGCGACATCAGCCGCCGAAACAGCTCCTGCGCCTCGGGCTGCTTGCGCCCCATCTCGTCCCAGCCGAGCAGGGAGAATTCGTTGCGCATCATGCGCCGCATGTTTTCCATCTCGCGCCGCATCTCCAGCAGGATGGGGTTGTTCGCCAGATCGTCCGTTTGTCCATCCAGGCCACCGCTGGGGCCGGCGGACAACGGCTGCTTGACGTTTATTTGACTTACCGGTGCCGAAGAACCGGCACTTGGTCTGGATACGGGCCGTTGATAGGTGGGCTGGGCCTGGGCCTGGAGCCGAGACTGCGCCTGGGCCTTGGCCGGACGGCTCGGGGCCGGTCTGGGGCTGTTGACCGAGGCCAACCGCGCCGCCTGGGCCGCTGGCCGCCGATAGCCATCGCTTGCGGGCCGGGGGATTGCCGAGCGGGCGTTTGCGCCCTGGGCCTGGGCCTGGTGTTGTTGCTGGGCCTGGTGCTGGGCCGAAACCTGGGGTCGCGCCGGGGCCTGGGCCTGATCGGTCGGGAAGTCGCTCGCAAAGCGGGCCTGGGGCGCGTTGTCCGCCTCGTCCGGCCCCTCTGCCGGATCAAAGGCGCTCTCGTCAAAATCCACTGCGGCGACGATCTCTATGCCCTCCGGGCCCTTGCGGTTGGAGAGAATCACTGCGTCCGGGCCCAACTCTTCCCGAACCTGCTGCAGTGCCTGGCGCATATCCGCTGCTTGAAAACGTTTGATGTTCATCGGTCATACCTGTCAGTTGGTCTGTTGCCCTATGGTTGCCACGACCCGGATCCGCCGGTTCTCGGGGATCTCGTTGTAGGAGAGGACGTGTATCCCCGCCACGCTGTGTTTCACGAATCGTGCCATCCAGGGGCGAATCCCCGCAGCGACCAACAGGATCGTCTCCTCGCCGGTGGCCCCCTGGTTCCGCGCCGTCTGCATCAGCGACTCCTGCAACCGCTCCGCCAGACCCGGCTCAAAGCCCGCGCCGGTGCCATCGGCCCCCTGGATGCCCTGCAACAGGATCTGCTCCAGCCCCGGCTCCAGCACGGCGACCGGGATCTCGTCCACCGGGCCTGCGATCTGCTGCACTATGGAGCGGGACAGGGCAATACGCACCTGGGCGGTGAGCACGCCGGTATCCTGCATCGTGGCACCGTGCTCGGCCAGGGTCTCGGCAATGCTGCGCATATCCCGAATCGGCACGCCCTCGGCCAGCAGGTTCTGCAGAATCTTCAGTATCTTGCCCACGGTCAGGGTCTTGGGTACCAGGTCTTCCACCAGCTTGGGCGCCACCCGCTCCAGGTTCTCCAGCAGCTTCTGCACCTCTTCGTGGCCGAGCAACTCATGGGCATGGGCGCTGAGGATCTCGCTTAAGTGGGTGGCCACCACGGTACCGGCATCCACCACGGTGTAGCCGTAGCTCTGCGCCTGATCACGCTGGTTTTCGTTGATCCAGACCGCATCCAGACCAAACGCCGGGTCCTGGGTGGTGATGCCCTGCAGGGTGCCGAAGACCTGGCCTGGATTGATCGCCATGACCATGTCGGGCTGGATCTCGGACTCCGCCACCGGCACCCCGTGCAGGGTGATGCGGTAGGCAATGGGGGTCAGGTCCAGGTTATCGCGGATGTGTACCGGCTGCACCAGAAAACCCAGCTCCTGTGAGAGTTTCTTGCGCACCCCCTTGATCCGGTTCATCAATTGGCCGCCCTGGTTGCGGTCCACCAGAGGGATCAGGCGATAGCCTACCTCCAGGCCGATGATGTCCACCGGCGGCACATCGTCCCAGGACAGCTCCTTGATCTCGGGCTGGCTCTCGCTCGCCTCGGGCACCGCTGCCTGTAGTTGTTGCGCCTCGTTGCGCCGCTTCACCAGCCAGGCTCCACCACCGGCAATCCCGCCCAGGGTCAAAAAGGCCAGATTGGGCATGCCGGGAATCAGCCCCATGAAACCCAGGATGCCACCGCTGATGGCCAAGGAGCGGTGGTCGGTAAACAGCTGATGCATCACCTGGCCACCCAGGTTGTCCTGACTGGAACTGACCCGGGTGACGATGATGGCGGTGGCGGTGGACAGCAGCAGGGCCGGGATCTGCGCCACCAAACCGTCACCTATGGTGAGCAGTACGTAGTATTCCAGGGCGGTGCTGAAGTCCAGATCATGCTGGATCATACCGATGGCCAGGCCGCCGACGATATTGATCGCCAGGATCAGCAGGCCGGCCATGGCATCGCCGCGGACGAACTTGCTGGCACCGTCCATGGAGCCGTAGAACTCGGCCTCGGCGGCTATCTCTTCGCGCCGACGGCGGGCCTCCTCGTGGTCGATCATGCCGGTGTTCAGATCGGCGTCGATCGCCATCTGCTTGCCCGGCATGGCATCCAGGGTGAAGCGGGCGCTGACCTCGGAGACACGCCCGGCACCCTTGGTGATAACCACGAAGTTGATGATGATGAGGATGGCGAACACCACCAGACCCACGGCGAAGTTGCCGCCGATGACGAAGGCACCGAAGGCCTCGATCACCTTGCCCGCAGCATCGCCGCCCTCATGCCCCTCCAGCAGCACCACCCGGGTAGAGGCGATATTCAGCGCCAGACGAAACAGGGTCACCACCAGCAACAGGCTGGGAAACACAGAAAACTCCAGCGGCCGGACCGCATAGAGCACCACCAGCATCACCACCAGCGATAGGGTGATGTTGAAGGTGAACATCATATCCAGGGCCAGCGGCGGCAGGGGGATGATCATCATCGCCAGCAGCAGCACCAGCATCAATGGCGTGCCTAAGCCCGCCAGATTGCCTGGCCGGATCTGTTTGATGTTGCCAAGTAGCGCGGTAGCGTCCATAAAGCCTGTTCTCAAATGCCTGGGGTCAATTAACAAGGTGCCTTAGCGGCGGAATCCTGAAGAAAAGTCAAAAATTTCAGGGTGCAGTGGGTTCAACCTATATTCCTCAGTTAAGCCACAGAGACACAGACGACTCCAGGGCCACCGATGATCCAGTCATCGGTTTGGCATGACCTACCTCCCTGTAGGCCCGACGGAGGAGGTAGAGCCAAGCCTGGAGCCAGAGCCGAGGTCACAGAGTTGTTTCAACGGGTTAGCTATCAGACCAGGCTCACCTAGAAGGTGCTGAATGCGTGCTTTCCAACACATTGATTTTTCTCTGTGTGCTCTGTGGCTCTGTGGCCAAATGCTCTTTTTAGGTTCAATCTACCCGATTACCCCTGTATCTCAGCCATTATCTCGGCTTGGCGGGGCGTGCCCGCTTCAGCCCTCAGACCACCGGGTCGGTGCGGTATTCCTCTGGAATCATGTAGTCATCCGGTGGCACCGGCACCTCGCTGGCGGTACGCAACTGGTACACATAGGCCAGCAACTTGGCCACCGCCAGATACAGCCCCTGCGGGACGTACTCTCCAATCTCGGCGTTGTAATACAGGGCACGGGCGAGCATGGGGATCTCCATCACGGGAACATGGTGCTCTGCCCCCACCTTGCGGATATTCAGCGCCACCCGATCCACGCCCTTGGCCACCACCTGGGGGGCGCGCATACGCAGTTGATCGTATTTCAACGCCACGGCAAAGTGGGTCGGGTTGGTGACGATGACATCGGCCTGGGGTACCGCCTCCATCATCCGGCGCATCGCCGCCTCGCGCTGCTTCTGGCGAATCTTGCCCTTCACCTGAGGGTCGCCCTCGGACTGCTTGTTCTCGTCCTTGACCTCCTGCTTGGTCATCTTCAGCTGCCGCTTGTGGTCCCACACCTGAAAGGGCACGTCCACCAGGGCCACCAGGATCAGGGTGGCGGAGAGCAGAAACACCGACCAGCCCAGCATCCAGGACATCTCTTCCATGGCCGGTTCCAGCTCCATGGTGACCAGCGCCAGATACTTGCCCATGGTCAGATAGAGCAGGCCCACCGTGGCCCCGCCAACGAGAAAGAACTTGATCAGCGACTTACCCAACTCGACCAGGGACTTGAGCGAGACAAAGCGCTTCATGCCGGTGATCGGATTGATCTTGCTGAACTTGGGTTTCATCGACTCGGTGCTGAAGATAAAACCACTCAGCGCCACCGAGGAAACAATGGCGATGACGATCATGACGGCGAAAAAGGGGGTCAGCATGGTCATGGCATCGACGATGGCGTCAACGAAATGGCGCATCATCGCCTTGGTATCGAAGATATCGGCCCGATCGATCTGAAAATTGGCCAGCGAGACCTTCCAGAAGCCCTGGCCGAAGTGGTCCAGCAGGACCCACAGGGTAAGCACGCCGATCATCGCCATGGCGGCGTTGTTCAGCTCGCGGGAGCGCGCCACCTGGCCCTTGTTGCGGGCATCCGAGATGCGTTTTCCCGAGGGGTCTTCGGTCTTTTCCTGGCCGTCCGCGTTTTCCTGGGCCATGGGCCAATGCTCCGACAATGATCATCACTGCCACTGACCTAACAAGAATCGCGCCAGCTTGGCCCAGGGTATGCCGAATCCTACCTGATTACCCCTGTATCCCGGCCATTATCTCGGCTTGACCCGCCGTGCATGGCTTGAGCCGGGAGGCCGGATCTGCCGACGATCTGACCGGGTATCGCCCATCGCGCTGCAAGTGCCCCTGCCAGGTCGAGCAGCAAGCGGCCCTCGCGGTGCCCTGGCTTGGCGGCGGGCGCGGCCCCCCTATGCCGTGCGGTGAGCCAAAACCAATCGCATTTTCGCTGGCCTCCCTATCAACTTATCCGCTAGGATTGACCCAGGCATCGTGGATAATGCCTGGTCGCCCCAGAGCCCGGGGGATTGCTGCGACCCACTCCAGGACATGCCACCCTCGCCGAGATTAAAACCATGACAAACCAAGGCTATATGCTGGTGTTCAATGGCCATCTGACCCAGGGCAGCGACCCGGAGGAGGTCAGAGAGCAGTTCTGCGCGCTCTTTCAGTTATCGCGCAAACAGGCCGATGTGCTGTTTGACCAGGCCCCCATGGCGGTAAAAAAGGACATCAGCCAGGAGTTGGCGCGCAAATACCAAAAACGCCTCAAGGCCATTGGCATGTTGAGCGAGATCCGCCCCATGCCCGGTCAGACCGTAGTGAAAGCGGCTACCCCGGCACCCGCGCCCCGGCCCCTGCCCTTTGCCCACCAACCCCATGGCGATCCGCCCCCTGCCGACCCGTCCGCCAGCGAGGACGGGCTTGATGACGAGGACAACCGGCCGCGCCGCCTGCCCTTCCGCTTTCATGGCCAGGGCGGCGAGTACTTCCGCATCTGGATCGTCAACATACTGCTCAGCCTGCTCACCCTGGGCATCTACTCGGCCTGGGCCAAGGTGCGCAACCACCGCTATTTCTATGGCAACACCGAACTGGACGGCCACAGCTTCGAGTACCTGGCCAGCCCCATCGCCATCCTCAAGGGGCGCCTGATCGCCGTGCTGATCCTCTCCCTCTATGTCCTGATCGGAAACCTGGTACCCCTGCTCGGGCCGGTGCTGGGCCTGGGCTTTCTTATCGCCCTACCCTGGCTGGTGTGCCGCTCCATGGCCTTTCGCAACTACCACAGCCGCTACCGCAATATCCGCTTCGGCTTCGATGGGGGCTACGCCGGGGCCTTCAAGGCCTTTGTGCTCTGGCCCCTGGTCGGGGCCCTGAGCCTGGGCCTGGCCATCCCCTATGTACTGTACAAGCAAAAACGCTTTCTGCTGGAGAACAGCCGCTACGGCGTACACGGCCTTCAGCCCAGCTTCACCGGCAAGAACTTCTACAGCATCTACCTGGTCGCCCTGGGCATGTTCCTGCTGGGTGCCCTGCTGGCGCTGATCCCCCTGGTGGGGCCGGTGTTCACCCTGGTGGCCTATCTGTTTGCCTTTGCCTATATCTCGGCCCACACCAGTAACCTGATCTACAACCAGACGCGGGTGGAGCGCTTTGGCTTTGACAGCCGCTTGCAGTTTCTGCGCCTGGCCTGGATCTACTTCAGCAACCTGTTGCTGATCCTGCTCAGCCTGGGCCTGGCCCTGCCCTGGGCCAAGGTGCGCCTGGCCCGCTACCGCGCCCAGTGCCTGAGCCTCAAGGCCAAGGGCTCGCTGGGACGCTTTATCGCCGCCGAAGAGCAGCGCGCCGGTGCCCTGGGCGAGGAGATCGGCGAGGCCTTCGATCTGGACCTGGGCATTTAACCGGATCGGCAGCGAATGAATCCCCCACCGCACCCGGTAGAGGGCCAGCTGTATGCAAACGCCAGCTCCGCCGCCCAGCCCGCCAGCCTGAGCGCCGATGGCCCGGGCCGGGTGCGCCTGCGCAGCGCCGACGGCCACAGCAGCCATGCCCTGAGCGATTTACAGATCAGCACCCGCCTGGGCAATACCCCGCGCCATCTGGGCCTTGCCGATGGTCGCCGCTTCGAGACCCGCGATAACCCTGGGCTGGATCGCCTGCTGCGCGCCCAGCGGGGCCCGCCCGCCGGCCACTGGTTGCATCGCCTGGAGAGCCGCTGGGGGTTTGTTGCCCTGGCCCTGGCGCTGAGCCTGTTGCTGCTCTGGGGCCTGGCCGTCCACGGCCTGCCGGCGGCGGCGCGGGTGGTGGCCATGCAGATGCCCATGGGCCTGACCGACAGCCTCAGCAACCAGGTATTGAAACAGCTGGATGAACGCCTGCTACGGCCCAGCGCCCTGCCCCAGGCGACCCAGACGCGGCTGCGGCAGCGGCTCGATCCCATCCTCGCCGAACAGGACGCCTTCACCTTTGAGCTGCGCTTTCGCCAGGGCGGCAAGGCCCTGGGTGCCAATGCCCTGGCGCTGCCCTCGGGGCTGATCATCATCACCGATGAGCTGGTCCGGCTGGCCCAGGATGATAACGAGCTAGCCGCCGTGCTGGCCCATGAGGTGGGCCATGTGGTGCACCGACACGGGCTGCGGCAGATGGTGCAGAACGCCGCCCTGGGGCTGATCCTGACCTATCTGACCGGGGACATATCCTCCCTCGCCGGGGCCCTGCCCCTGATGCTGCTGCAACTGGGCTATTCCCGCGAGTTCGAGTACGAGGCCGATCGCTTTGCCCGCGATTGGCTCAGCGCCCAAGGCCTCTCGCCCGAGCACCTTGCGGGTATGCTGAAACGCCTGGAAGGGCAGTCGAAGCAGCACAAGGCAGGGGGCTACCTGTCCACCCACCCGGCCACAGAGGAGCGCATCCAGCGGCTGAAAACAGAAGACAGAGGACGGAGGACAGAGGACAGAATTTTGCATCGCTGCGCGACAGATCAATAAACCTGGCGCGAAGCGCCTCAATCCTCTGTCTTCTGTCTTCTGTCCTCTGCCCTCAGGGCTCTATCCCCACAGTGCCTGCCACCAGGCCAAAGGCCTCGTCCAGCAGGTCCAGGAACTCGGTCATGATATTGGCCATGCTGATCCAGATGATGATGATGCCCAGCAGTATGGTGATGGCAAAGCCAATGGAGAAGAGATTGAACTGGGGCGCGGCGCGGGCCATGATGCCCATGCCCAGGTTGACCAGCAGCAGGGTGCCGACGATGGGCAGGGACATGAGCAGACCGCCGGCAAACATACGGCTGGCCCAGGAAACCAGGTTCCACAGATGGATGGAGTCGAACTTGGCCCCCACCGGCAGGGTGTGAAAGCTCTCCACCACCAGCTGGATCAGGATCAGGTGGCTATTGGTGACGACAAACAGCAGGGTGGCCATGATCAGAAAGATCTGCGCCACCACCGGGGCGTTCATGCCGCTGCCCGGATCGACCATGGTGGCAAAGCCCAGGCCCATCTTCAGGGCCATCATCTGGCCGCCGAACACCAGGGCACCGAACACCATCTGCAGGATAAAGCCCATCATCAGGCCGATCGCCAACTGCTGTACGATAAGCAGCACCCACTGCGGTGTCATCACCTCCACCATCGGCATTTTCGGCAACACCGGTGCCGCCACCAGGGTCACCAGCAGGGCCAGGATGACACGATGCCTGGCCTGGACCTGCTTGGCGCTGAACACCGGGGCGGCGGCAAATACGGCACCAATGCGGATGAAAGGCCAGAAGAAATCCGCCAGCCAGGAGGCCAGCTGTGTCTCCAGCAGGATCATCGAATCAATTCAGGGATGGAATCGATCAGCTGAATGGAAAAGTCCATCAGCAACTGCAACATCCAGGGGCCGGCCACGGCCAGCACAAAGCCCACCACCGCCAGCTTGGGGACGAAGGTCAGGGTCATTTCGTTGATCTGGGTGGCAGCCTGAAAGATGGACACCAGCAGGCCAACCACCAGTGCCGCCAACAGGATGGGGACGGACAGCATGACCACCGTCTCCATCGCCTTCTGCCCCAGGTCAATCACCATATCCGGGTCCATCGCGGCCTCCTCAGGGGACGAAACTTCGGGCCAGGGTGGAGGCCACCAGGGACCAGCCATCGATCACCACGAACAGCATGATCTTGAACGGCAGGGAGATGATCATCGGCGAGAGCATCATCATACCCATGGACATGAGTACGCTGGCGACCACTATGTCGATGATCAGAAAGGGGATGAACAGCATGAAGCCGATCTGAAAGGCGGTCTTCAGCTCGGAGATAAGAAAAGACGGCATCATCACCGTCATGGGGATCTCCTCGGTGGAGGCGTAGGGCTGCTCTCGCCCGGACAGACGGGTGAACATGGCCAGGTCATCCTCCCGGATCTGCGCCAGCATGAAGGAACGCAGGGGTTTCTGCGCCTCGATGAAGGCCTGTTCGGCGCTCATCTTTTCCTCCAGGTAGGGGGCGATGGCAGTCTCGTGCATGCGCTCGAACACCGGCATCATGATAAAGGCGGTGAGAAACAGGGCCAGCCCCAACAGGATCTGGTTGGAGGGCGTGGTGCCCGCCCCCATGGCCTGGCGCAGCAGGGCCAGGACTATGATGATACGGGTGAAGGAGGTGGTTACCAACAGCAGGCCGGGCAGCACGCTGATGATGGTCATGAACACCAGCACCTGCAGGGTCAGGCTATAGGACTGACTGCCATCCGGGTTCGATACCACAGTGACGGCATCCAGGCCAGGTGCCGCCAGGGCATCGACCGGGATCAGCGCCAGCAGGGCCAGCAGCCAGGGCATCACGGCGGCGGCACCCCGCTTGGCCCGTCACCCCCTGAGCCCGGTCTGGCCTCATTCTTAGGTTTCAGTTGTTGCCCAAGCTGTTGTTTCAGCTGGGTAGCGAAGCCGCCCGCGCCATCGGCCCGGCCCTGATCCTCGGCTGCGTCGGCCTCGGGCAGCTGTAGCAGTCGGCGGACCTGGCCGGGGGCCACCCCAACCAGGATCCGCTGCCCCTCTACCTCCAGCAACAGGGCGCGCTCGCGCCCGCCCAGGGAGACGCCGCCCACCACCCGCACCGCGCCCCGATGGGCCGGGCTGATGCCCAGGCGCTTGACCAGCCAGCCCATGGCCAGGATCAGCAGCAGCACCAGCAGCAGGCCACCGAAGGCCTCCACATAGCTGACATGGGTGGTCATGGGCGGCACCGCAGTCACCCCCTCGCCGCCCCCCTGGGCGGCCCCGGCGATACCTGGCAGAACTGGCAGAAACAGCGCAAGCGACCTAATCATGGCCCAACTGCTTGACCCGCTCGGTGGGGCTGATGACGTCGGTGAGGCGGATGCCGAATTTCTCGTTCACCACCACCACCTCGCCCTTGGCGATCAGGGTACCGTTGACCATCACATCCAGGGGCTCGCCGGCCAGGCGGTCCAGCTCCACCACCGAGCCCTGGTTCAGTTGCAGCAGATTGCGGATACTGATGTTGGTACGGCCAATCTCCATGGCGATGGTGACCGGTACATCCAGGATGGCATTGATATTGATGTCTTCATGGCCGGTATTCTCGTCCATCAGTTCGGCAAACTGCGCCGCCTGGGCCTGCTCGTCGCCCGAGGCATCGGCCTGCTCGGCCATGGCCGCAGCCCATTCATCGCCTACCGGCTCGCCGTTTTCATCGGTTAGTGTGTCATTGCTCATGTTTGCTTAGCCTGCTTAATAAAACTCGCGAAGGGGGTCAGGGCCAGCCGCCGTGCGCTTGTGCCTGGATTCGGCGGTCACGCCACAAAGCCACAGAGACCACAGAGTTTTTTCAATGGGTTAGGCCTCTATTAACCACTCACCCGTCATTCCAGCGAAGACGGGTAAGTACTCGACCACTCTCATACCTAAAGGGAGAGAGTCAAATCCCTCCCTTTAACAAAGGGGGCCAACTCTCTACCCAGCAAGCTCTCCTCGGTTAGGGGCTTAACGGCCTGAGTAGTCACCCTGGCTTTTCAGACCATCCTCAGCCCGGTTTTTTCGCTGCATCGACCAGCTCCTGCAAGGGGTTGACCGTCTCCCGTGCCAACCATTCGTTGACCTGGATCGCATAGTGCTCATCGGACACCCCCAGCCTGCCATTGAACACGGGAATATCCTGGGAGAGGACATCCAGGGTCTCCGGGATCTCCACCGGGATAATGTCCCCCGGCTTGAGCTTGGCCACCTGGCGCAGGGTCAGCTGGGTCTCGGTGAGTACGCTGTGCAACTCCAGCCGTACCCGCATCAATTCTTCACGGATGGCCTTGGTCCAGCGGGCATCGGCCTCGCCCCGCTCACTGTGTACCCCGGCATCGAGCAACTCGCGGATCGGCTCCAGCATGGAATAGGGCAGGCAGACATGGAAATCGCCGCTGCCGCTTTCCAGATCGACGTGGAAGCTGGATACCACCACCACCTCGCTGGGATTCACGATGTTCGCAAACTGCGGATTCACCTCCATGTTTTCAAAGGAAAAGTCAACATGGAGCACGGGTGCCCAGGAGGCCTGCATATCAATAAAGACATGCTTGAGCAGGATCTGGATGACGCGGTTTTCGGTGGGGGTGAAATCACGCCCCTCGATCTTGGTGTGAAAGCGTCCACTGCCGCCGAAATAACAGTCCACCACGCTGAATACCAGCTTGGGGTCGAAGATCACCAGGGCCTTGCCGCGCAAGGGCGAGATACGCACTATGTTGAGACTGGTGGGCACGAACAGGCTGTGCACGAATTCAGAGAACTTGACCATCTGCACCGCCGAGACGGAAATATCGGCGGTGCGCCTGAGCATGTTGAACAGGCTGGTGCGGTAATAACGGCCAAAACGCTCGTTGATCATCTCCAGGGTGGGCATGCGCCCACGCACGATGCGGTCCTGACTGGCAAAGTCATAAACTGAGGCATCCCCATCGGGCAGGCCCTCATCGGTCTCGGTCTCGACATCACCGCCATCGACGCCGTGCAGCAGGGCGTCGATTTCGTCCTGGGAGAGAAGATCGCTGCCGCTCATGTCACTCCATCACCAGCTTGGTGAAATAGACATTGGCCACCTTGGCCTCTGCCATACCCATTTCCTCGGCCAGTTGATCGATCTTGGCGATCAGCTCGGCCTGTAGCTTTTCCTTGCCGGCGCGGGTCTTCAGCTCCTCGGAGTTCTGGCTGCTGAACAGATTGAGCAGGTGATGCTTGACCATGGGGTCATTGTCCGTCAAGAAATTGAACATGTCCTGGTGTCGCGTCATCACCTCCACCGACACCTGCAACATGCGGTGCTGGCCATCGGGCGGTAGAGTCACCAGAAATGCCGGCTTTATAGAATAGTACAAATAGGGCAGCGGATTGCCCTTCTCATCCACATCCTGGGGCTCGCCCTGCTCGGTCTGTTCCGGCTCATCGGGTTTCTTCTCGCCCCCGTCGCTCATGATCAGATACACCGCCAGGCCGCTGAGAATCATCAGCGCAAAGGCACCGATGACAATCATGATAATGAGTTTTTTATTGGGATTCGCCGCGGCCTCGCCGTCTTCGACATCATCCTCAGGATCACCTTTCGCCATGATTCCTCCGCAGTTGGCACGACCCCTTTGCCGCCAGCCGCCCCCAAGCGGGGCAGGAAACGGGGGCATGGGGTCGAATAGTCAGGTCACGCAATAGCTGGTGACACAATAGCTGATCACACAATAGCAAGTAGCACGCCAAAGTTCATGCCTTGCCCGGCTGCCGCAGGCGCGAATGGGCTGGATTGGCCCTCAGTGCCAGGCAAATCCCTCTATCCCGCCCTGCCCCTGGCTGCCCAGATTCCAGGCCGAGTTGGGTGCCCCCGCACCGCCAGACCTGGCCTTGGGCAGATTCTTGTCCACCAGGACTTGGGTACGGCCCATCTCGATGAAACGGGTGTTCAGCCAGCGGGCATCCTCGGTGTACATACGCACGCAGCCGTGGCTGGCGTTATAGCCGGGCAGGCTATCGGAGCCGTGAAAGGCGATGCCGCCATTGAAGAAGACGCAATAAGGCATGGGCGCGCCGCCACCGGGCTTATCGACAGGAAAGCTGCTGGACTTGCAGTCCGCCCCTTCCTTGCGGAATACGGTGTACTTGCCTGCCGGGGTATGGCACTTTTCCTTGATGTCGGCACACCACTTCTTGCCGCCGGACATAGGCCCCCACTTGAGCAGACGGCCCTCGGGGCTGTAGGCACCCCAGGCCAGTTTTTTCTGATCCACCACCAGGGTGCTGCGCTGGGGGGCCTCGATCGCCTGGGGAAAGGGGGCGATATCATCCAGGTCCAGCCCGGAGAGCTTTTTCGGCACGGCAATCACCTGACCAGGGCGCAGCCGGGTGTTCATCCGATTCAGGCGCATCACCAGCTCGCGCTGACGGCCGTTGGCAAACAACGAGCTCCAGCTTTGGCCCTTCTTCACCTTCACGCATTGGTATTCTTTCTGTTTGCACAGTTCGGCACCAAAGGCGGCTGCGGCAGGCGGCACCCAGCCCAGCGCAATACCGCCAGCAAAAAGAGTCAAAACAGCTAACTGCTTGAACATCAAGATCTCCATACACTAAAAATCATGGGACAGCCAACGCCACCACAGAATATGAAATACCTCTTGGCTGCTTCGGGACTCGGGGCTCGAAAATTGGTTGGGACGGTGCCAGGATCCCTCCAGGCTAGAGCCGCCGCCAGCCGGTGCCGTCCGCACCGTCCTCCAGCACTATGCCCTGCTGCTTGAACAGGTCGCGGATACGATCGGCTTCGGCCCAGTCCTTGGCCGCCCTGGCGGCGTTGCGGGCGCTGATCAGGGCCTCGATCTCGCCATCGCTGAGGCCCTGTACTACCTGTGGATCACCGCCGCGCAGATAGTCCTCGGGGTCCGCCTGCACTATCCCCAGCACGGCCCCCAGCGAGCGCAGTTCCGCCGCCAGCGCCGCCGCCTGTTGCGGCTGCTGGTTGCGGATGCGGTTGATCTCACGCACCAGATCGAACATCACCGCCAGGGCCTCAGGGGTATTGAAATCATCGTTCATCGCCGCCGCAAAGCGCTGATCGAACAGGCGGCTGGGCGGGACATCCAGCGGCAGGCCGCGCAGGGCGGTGTAGAAACGGGTCAGGGCGGCGCGGGCGTTATCCAGGTGTTCCTCATCGTAATTCAACGGGCTGCGGTACTGACTGGTGAGGATAAAGTAACGGATCTCCTCGCCACGATAGCGCCCCAACAACTCGCGCAGGGTGAAGAAATTGCCCAGTGACTTGGACATCTTCTCCTCATTGACGCGGACAAAGCCGTTGTGCATCCAGTAGTTGACGAAGGGATGCCCGGTGGCCCCCTCGGACTGGGCGATTTCGTTCTCGTGATGGGGGAAGATCAGATCGGCACCGCCGCCGTGGATATCGAAGGTATCCCCCAGGGCCTGGGTGGACATGGCCGAGCACTCGATATGCCAGCCAGGGCGCCCCTCACCCCAGGGCGAGGGCCAGCTGGGCTCGCCGGGCTTGGCCGCCTTCCACAGCACGAAGTCCAGCGGGTCTCGCTTGATCTCCCCCGGTGCCACCCGCGCCCCAGACTCCAGATCGTCGATCGACTTGCCCGACAGCCTGCCGTACTCGGGAAAGCTGCGCACGCTGTAATAGACATCGCCATTGTCGGCCAGATAGGCGTGGCCCCGGTCGATCAGCCGTTGCACCATGGCGATGATCTGCGCCAGGTGCTCGGTGGCCCTGGGCTCGGCATCGGGCGGCAGCACCGCCAGGGCCTCGGCATCCTCGTGCATGGCATCGATGAAGCGCTGGGTCAGCTGCAGGAAGGGCTCGCCGCGCTCGTTGGCGCGCTGGATGATCTTGTCGTCGATATCCGTAATGTTGCGGATGTAGTTGACCTCATAGCCGAGTCGCTTGAGGTAACGATAGACCAGGTCAAACACCACCAGCACCCGGGCATGACCCAGGTGACAGTGGTCATACACGGTCATGCCGCAGACATAGAGGGACACCTTGCCCGGAACCAGGGGGCGAAAGGTCTGTTTACGGTTGTGCAGGTCGTTGTAAATCTTCAGCATGGCAGATGTTCAGCATGTCACGGGTAAGGAAGCAGCGACAGGCCGCTCGCGGCCCTGGCACCCAACGCCGCATTCCGGGTTGTGCCTCTGGGCATCGCGGAATGATAGCAGCCCGGGGGGCTTGCGTCCCAGCGACAGATTGCCCCAGCGAGGGATTCAGGCCAAAAGGGCGGGGAGATTTTGCCCTGCCCCGCTCAGTGCGTATCATAGCCCCGCCTATAAACCCCAAAGGAGCAGCCCATGCACGCCATACGCCCCCTCATCCTCGCCAGCCTGCTGCTGATCGGCAGCGGCAGCCTCCTGGCCGCCCCGATCAAGGTACTGATGCAGACCTCTCTGGGTGACATCAGCCTGCAACTGGATGCCGACAAGGCCCCCAAGACCGTGGAGAACTTCCTGCGCTACGTGGACAAGGGCTTTTACGATGGCACCATCTTCCATCGGGTGATCTACGATTTCATGATCCAGGGCGGTGGTTTTGACCGCGACCTGAACAAGAAACAGACCCTGGCCCCAGTCCGCAACGAGGCCAAGAACGGCCTGAAGAACGACCGTGGCAGCATCGCCATGGCGCGCACCGCCGATCCTCATTCGGCCACCGCCCAGTTCTTCATCAACCACGCCGACAACAACAACCTGGACCACCCCAGCTTCGACGGCTGGGGCTACACCGTATTCGGCAAGGTCATCGACGGCATGGACGTGGTGGACAAGATCGCCGAACAGGCCACCGAGGACCGCCCCGGCGGCCTGCAGAATGTGCCGAAAAAGACCGTTGTAATCAAATCCATCAAAAGGCTCTAAGAACCCATGACTCAGGTAAGACTCCAGACCAACCAGGGCGACATCCGTATCGAATTGGATACGGAAAAGGCCCCCAAGACCTGCGCCAACTTCATCCAGTATGTCGAAAGCGGCCACTATGACAAGACCATCTTTCACCGGGTAATCGACAACTTCATGATCCAGGGCGGCGGTTTCATGGCGGACATGATGCAGAAGGCCACCGAGCCACCGATTGAAAACGAGGCCGACAACGGCCTGAAGAATATCACCGGCAGCGTCGCCATGGCGCGCACCATGGACCCCCACTCGGCCACCGCCCAGTTCTTCATCAACGTGGCGGACAACGGCTTTCTCGACCACCCCGGTCAGGACGGCTGGGGCTACTGCGTGTTCGGCAAGGTGGTGGACGGCATGGAGACGGTGAATCGCATCAAGGCGCTGGAGACCGGCAACAAGGCTGGCCACGCCGATGTACCGGTGGAGCCCGTGATCATCGACAAGGCGACAGTGGAACCTGTGGCAAACTAGGCATGGGCGAGCGCCTGTTCATCGCCGATCTGCACCTGTCCGCCCAGCGACCCGAGGTAACGCGGCTGTTCCGGGCCTTTATCCAGCGGCGTGCCCCAGCGGCCCAGGCGCTCTACATCCTTGGCGACCTGTTCGATATCTGGATCGGGGATGATGCCCTGGATGCCTTTGGCCGGGAGATCGCCGATCTCTTGCGGGGTCTGACCGCCCAGGGCAGCGCCTTGTACCTGCAGCACGGCAACCGTGACTTTCTGTTGGGGGAGGACTTCTGCGCCCGCAGCGGTGCCCACCTGCTGAATGAGGAACAGGGCCTGGAGCTGCCCACCGGCCGCTGCCTGCTGATGCACGGCGATCTGCTGTGCAGCGATGATGAGGACTACCAGCGGGCGCGGGCCCTGTTGCACAGCCCCGAATTTATTGCCGATTTTCTCGCCAAACCGCCACGGCAGCGGCTGCAACTGGCCCAGGAATACCGCCGCCGCAGCGGCGAGGCCACCTCGCTCAAGGCACAGGACATCATGGACGTCAACCCGGAGACCCTGCTGCGATATATGCAGCGGCACCAGGCCCAGAGCCTGATCCACGGCCACACCCACCGGCCAGGGTTGCATGAACTGGGAGGCTCGGCCGAGGGCAAAAGACGCATAGTGCTGGGCGACTGGCGGCCAGAAGGTGCCGTCTGCCTGAGCCTGCAGGCCGATCAGGGCTTCCGCCTCTTCGATTTCAGGCCTTAAAGGGAACAAAAGGACGTAGCGTCTTCGAGGGAGTCCAGCGCGCTAAAAAGGAGCCCCCTGGTAGCTCCGAGCGCTGGCTCGGAGGCAGGCAGCCAGGCTCCACACCAGCAGGTTGGGTGTGGGACTGGCTGCACGGTCGTCAGAAGGGATGGCTACCAGCGACGTACGCGGCCGGTGTCCAGGTGAACGAATTGGGGGCCGGGATAATAGCCAACGCCGCCGGAGTGCATGGACAGGGCCGCCAGGCGCACCTGGCTGAGGGAGTGGCCGGGGACGCGGATATCGATGGCGCGACCGTACATGTGCAGGCTGCGCCGGGCCACGCCCCTGCCCTGCCGACGCAGCAAGGCATTGGTCTTGGGTGAGCGGTAGCCGGAGATGATCTGGAAGGGTCTGTTGGTATCGAGCTTCTTGCGCAGGACAAAGAGCTGATCCAACAGGCCCTTATCGATCTGGGTCACCTCGTTGCTGCGGTGATCACGCAGATGGTGGTTGACCTCGGCCAGGGCGTCATTCAGGTATTTGCCGTCTTCCCAGTAGGTCACCTTCAGCTTTTCACCCGTGTGGGTGTTGTGGAAGGCCAGGTAGCGGGCATCGTAGCGTTGCAAGGGCATGGCGCTGCGGTTGCGCGTGCTTGATGGACGCTTGGAGGAAGGTGCCTTGCCCTGAACGATCTGTTCACGCTTGGATTTGGCCTCATCCTTCCAGGAGGAGAAAAAGTCTCCACTGAGGATGTCGATCAGGCTACAGCCACTCAGCCCCAGGGTGGAGCCGGCCACGGCAGCGCCGAGAAAGAGTCGACGCGAGGGCGTGATAATCAGGCCGTCGTTATCGGAATCTTGTTTGTATTCAGACATTAATACACCCTTTCTGATACAGATTCTTAGGAGGATTGTTCGCTAATACTAAACCAGAGATTGGTTTTATTCAAGGTCGTTTAATCGCTTAGCACGGATACATCAGCAAACTTTTCATTTCTGCCGTAGATATCCCGCCTGAAATGCGCCTGACCCTGCTCATCCACCCAAGTCGTGAAATAGGTCAAATACACCGGAATCTTCTCAGGCAAGCCGATATATTTGGTTTCACCCGCCTCGATCGCCTGGATCAGTTGACGGCGTCCCGCGACGGGTTCAGTCTTGTTAAGCAACATGCCTGCCAACTCATAGGGCTGCTGTACCCGCACACAGCCCGAGCTGTACGCCCGCTGCTCCCGCTCGAACAGATTTCTGCTTGGCGTATCATGCAGATAGATGGCGTGGGCGCTGGGCATCTCAAACTTCAGTCGGCCCAGGGCATTGCTCTCTCCCGCCTCTTGGCGCAGCAGATAGGGGAAATCCTCTGCGGTGAGATAATAGGCCCAGTCGATCTCTGCCGGGTCCACCACCTGGCTCATGTCACGCAACAGCACCTGATAGCCGGACTGCTGCAGGTACTTGGGGTTGCTCAGCTGCTTGGGCACCAGGTCTCTGATGCTGATGGACTCGGGCACATGCCACTTGGGGTTGACCTTGAGTTGGGTGATGGTGCTGGAGATGGACGGGCTGGGCCGCTCCTTGCGGCCGACGATCACCCGGGTGGTCCAGAATGGGTTATCCCCCTCGTAGAGGGTTAGCTCAAACGCCGGAATATTGACCATCAAAAACCGACCGTCAAGATTCCGTGGCAGCCAGCGCCAGCGCTCCAGGCTGGCAATGATGCTGCGCAGGCGCTGCTCCACCGGGACATCCAGTTCGGCGCGGGTGGCCGGGCCAACCACCCCGTCTGCGGTCAGGCCATTGCGCCACTGAAAGGCCCGCACCGCCGCCACCAGGTCCGACTCGTAGCGCGGTGAGTCCTCCGGCTCCAGGCTGTTGAAGCTGAACTCGGCCTTGATTCGTCGCCGCAGGGCGGGCACCCAGCGTGAACTATCCCCCGGCCGCAGCAGGGGAATCTGTTGCGGCAGGCTGGCCCAGCCGCCCCGTTCGGCAATCGCCCGGTAGTAGCCATACACCTGGGTCAATCGCTGGTAGCCGGCATGGCGCGGTGGCAGCCCATCAAGCAGTTGCAGCAGGCTCTGCTCCCCCCGCACCACCTGGCCGAGGAACCCCTGCACGCTGTAGTCCTGGGACTTGATCAGCCAGTCCGGGTCATAACGCTTGGGCGAGAGCCGCCCCACGGCAAGGGTCCGGGCATAGGTCAGCAGCAGCTCGCTGAACCTCAGCTCATACTCCACCAGGCGCTGTTTCAGCGGGGCATCCGGGCGGAATTCAGAGAAGGGCACCAGCCATTCGTCGCCAATGCCGGTAAAGGGGGTGGCGCGCACCCGCTCCAGCACCTGTTCGATCCAGTCGGCCGGCCGCCGCTGATCGAGGATCCACAGGGTCTGGTAGTCGCGGGTGTGATAGAACCGGACCAGTTGCGCCCAGTCGCTGGCCGACAGCAGCGCCCCCTGGCTGCGCCCGCCCAGCTGTCGGCGCAGCAGGTGCTGCAGGGAACTGTTACCGGCCATGCTGCGCTCCAGGTCCGCCAGGGGATCAAACACCGCCAGCAGCGGTGCCGACAGCGCGAGCAGTAGCAGGGAACTGATAATGAAAGGGATAGTCTGTCTCATAACAATCTGGTCCGGCAGCGTCGGCCGCAAGGACCTCTGAACTGGACAATGGAATGGGCTGTGGCAACCCCGGATTCCGTTGCACTCCATTATCCGGGCTGCAACCTTACACCTCCGAGCCAGCACTCGGCGCTCCCAGGATCACTGGCAGCGGCAATACCCTCTCACACCAATCCCCTGGCCTGATAGGCACTGAGGAATTGGTCAAAATCCACCCGGTCTGCCGCCTCTGTCTCCCGCTGCTTCTGCAAGGAGCGTTCCACCTCTGCATCAAACGAGGCCTGCACCCCTGCCCCCAGCCGCCGCTGGGCGAAGAAACGGCGGTGCTGCCGCGACATGCGCTGGGCAAACGGATAAAAGCCCTCGCCCTGCTCGCGCATCTCTTGCAGTATCAGCGCCGAGGGCGTGGCGTTGGGGTCGCGCACCTTTTCCCGCTGCTGCTCCAGGGCCTGCGCATAGTCCGGTCGCGCCCGGCCCATGGAATCACACAGCGGAAGCATCGCCTGTAACAGCTCGTCGGCCCAGCGGCGCAGCTCCACGGCCTCACCCTGGCGTTGCAGGCACAGGCCCGGTTCACGGCCACGGTGGGCCACGGCGGCCAGGTTGAGGTCGATCTCACGGCGCTCGCGCCGGTCCAGGGGCGGGCTGTCCAGCAGCAGGCAGAACTGCATCAACAGATGCAAAAAGCGCAGCTGTACCCCATCCACCCCGGTTGGCTGATAGATATTGACATCCAATGAACGCAGTTCCACATAGCGGATACCGCGCTGACCCAGGGCCTCAACGGGCTTCTCCAGCCCCTGCAATGGCTGCTTGGGGCGTACCGTACTGTAATACTCGTTCTCGATCTGCAGGATGTTGGCATTGAGCTGGCGGTATTCCCCGTCCAGCTTGACGCCGATCTCCTCCCAGATCAGGGCCGGGGTAGAGATGGCATGGCTCAGGGAGGCCAGGTAATCGACCAGGGAGTCGTAGTTGGCCTTGATCCCGACGCCCTCCTCCTTGCGGTTCTGATAACCGATGTCGCCCATGCGCAGAGAGGTGGCGAAGGGTTCGTAATAGGTGCCCTCGTCAAACGCCTGCATGTGCCGGGGCCGCTGTTGAAAAAAGGACTTGCACACCGCGGGCGAGGCCCCGAACAGATAAGGCACCAGCCAGCCGAAGCGCTGCAGATTGCGCAGCAGGCCCATGTAGCAGGCATCGGTAAAGTCACGCAGACTGGAGCCGTCCCGCCGCTGCTGCTGCCACAGGGGCCAGAAGGCGGGATCGACCGAGTAATTGAAATGCACCCCGGCAATCACCTGCATCACCCGCCCATACCTGTGCCCCAGCCCGACCCGGTAGATGTGCTTCATGCGCCCGGCATTGGAGTCACCGTAGCGGGCAATGGGGATGCTGTCCTCGCCGTGCAGGACACAGGGCATACTGGTGGCCCACAACAGCTCCTCGGGCAGGCGCTGCTGTACCCAGGTCTGAAGATCGGCGAGGAACTCCAGTGCCGGATCGATCCCGGCAAAGGGCGGCGTGACCAACTCCAGCAGGGCCTCGGAATAATCGGTGGTGATCCAGGGATGGGTCAGGGCCGAGCCCAGCGCCTGCGGATGGGGGGCCTGGCTCACCCCCCCCTCGGGGGCCACCCTCAGGGCCTCCTTCTCCAGGCCTATGCTGGCACCCGCCAGCAGGGGCAACCCGTTGCGCCGATCAAGCCCGGCCAACCCAGCCTCGATTGCGTGGCTTGGCATAATCCCACCCTGTTCAAGACAACAAACCGCCGATTATAGCATTTCGCTGCCCGCAGCCCCTATGAAGCACTGCCATTTTTGGCTAAAGTAGCGCCCACGGATCGACAGAGGACATCCCATGTTACGCTATCTCATCGCACTCGCGCTCCTGCCCCTGGTACTCATGCTGGGCAGCAACGGCCTGGTCCTGGCCCAATCCAAACAGCCAAATATCCGCGCCGCCCATGCCCTGGTGCTGAATGGACAAGGCAAGCCACTGATCAGCAAGAACGCCGATCAAGCCACCCCCATCGCCTCCATCACCAAGCTCATGACCGCCATGGTGGTGCTGGATGCAGGCCAGCCCCTGGACCAGATCCTCAAGATCACCAAGGCCGATCGCGATACCCTGAAGAACACCAGCTCACGCCTGCGCTTCGGCGGGCGTCTGAGTCGGGGCAAGATGCTCACCATCAGCCTGTCCTCCTCGGAAAACCGCGCCGCCCACGCCCTGGCCCGTCACTATCCCGGTGGAGTAAAAGGCTTTGTCCAGGCAATGAACCAAAAGGCCGAGGCCCTGGGCATGTCCCACACCCGGTTTGCCGACCCCACCGGCCTGAGCCCGAACAACATCTCCACCGCCAACGACCTGGCCAAGCTGGTACAGGCCGCCATGGACTATCCGCTGATCCGCCGGGCCACCACCAGTACCTACAACCAGGTCTATCCCTTCAAGAACCGCGGCCCCCTGGAGTACCGGGTGACCAATCGCTTTCTGCGCAACGACAACCCGAACTGGGAGGTACTGCTCTCCAAGACCGGCTACATACGCGAGGCCGGTCGCTGCCTGGTCATGCGCGCCCGCACCGCAGGTCAGGACCTCACCATCATACTGCTCAAGGCACAGGGCAAGCTCACCCCCTACGGCGACTCAAACCGCATCCGCAAGTGGTTACTCCAAGGCAACAGCCAAGTGGCCTGGCAGCACTGAACGCTGCTCACCGAGCAAAAGGCCAAGGCAAAAACGGCATCACTCCTCATCCGGCCCCGGCCAGGAGGTGATGACGGCCTGCACCAGGGTAGCCAGGGGGATAGCGAAGAACACCCCCCAAAAGCCCCAGAAACCGCCAAATACCAGGATAGCAACGATAATGGCCACCGGATGCAGGTTGACCACCTCGGAGAACAGCAGGGGTACCAGCACGTTGCCATCCAACGCCTGGATGATGAAGTAGGACACCGTCAGCCAGATGAAGTCCGGCCCCCAGCCCCATTGAAACCAGGCGATCAGGACCACCGGGAAGGTAACCACGGCGGCACCTATATAGGGGATGATCACCGACAGCCCCACCAGCACCGCCAGCAACACCGCGTAGTTGAGGCCAAACAAACGGAAGGTGACAAAGCTGGCGCTGCCGACGATGAGGATCTCCCAGAACTTGCCGCGCACGTAGTTGGCGATCTGGCGGTCCACATCCTCCCAGATCTGCAGGGCCAGATCCCGCTGGGAGGGCAGAAAACGGGTGCTCCATGCCAGGATCAGATCCTTATCCTTGAGAAAGAAGAACACCAGCAGGGGCATCAGCACCAGATACACCAGAATGGTGATCAGCCCCACCAGGGAGGCCAGGGACAGGGACAGCACCTTCTGTCCCAGATTGGCCAACTCGGTGCGCAGAGTACCCATGACCTCCTGCACCTGCTCGGTGCTGAGCAGATCGGGATAGCGCTCGGGCAGCAGCATCAAAGCCTGTTGACCCTCGGATATCATCAACGGCAGCTGGTTGACCAGATCGGTGATCTGCCGCGACAACTGCGGTAAAAGTCCAAAGATCAGCAGCACCAAAAACAGCATGAAACCGCAAAATACCAGCAGCACCGCCCAGAAACGCGGTAGGGCGCGGTGCTGCAAGGGGGCCACCACGCCCTCCAACAGGTAGGCGATGACAATACTGGCCAGCACCGGCAACAGCATATCGCCCATGCTCAGCACCACGCCAAACCCCACCAGCAGCAGCAGGGTCAGATAGACCACCTGGGGATTGGCAAACTGGCGCCGGAACCAAGCGGTGAGCAACTGCATCAATCGCGCCCCTGGTCCTTGGCCTGTCCCTGATAATTGGCAAAATGGCGCTGAAACATTGCCTCCAGCTCGTCGATAACATCCATGGCATCGCGCCCCTGCAGCAGGTGCTCGGTCATCAGGCCGGAGGTCTCATGCAGCATCTGGGAGCGATCCAGCATGTAGAAGGACTCGGACAGGCGCTTGATCGCCCCCACCACGGTCTCCTCCTCCGGCCGGGGGATGGGCCTGGGCTCGTGGCGCACGGGTTCGGCACCGCCCAGCTCCTCCTGAAAGCGCTGGTGCAAAAAGGCGGCAAAGGCCCTGAGGCTGGCCTTGTCCTGGCCATTGAGTTCCCGGTAGAGGCGCAAGAGTTCGCGCTCCTCCGGGCTGCTGCCGGCACCAGCGTTGAATGGGGGATGCGGCATGAGCATGGCTACTGCTCCCGGCAATAGCTGCGGGCAAAGTCCAGCAGCTCTTCCATCACCCGCAGGCGGAATTTCTGCTTCTGGTGCACGAAGGAGAAGGGCCGGGTCATGGGCGGGTCCAGGGGCACCGCCACCAGGGTACCCAGGCGCAGCTCCTTCTGGATGGTGGAGCCGGACATTATCGACACCCCCATGCCCGCCTCCACCGCGCCCTTCACCGCCTCGGGGCTGCCCAACTCCATGGCCACATGCATGTGCAGGTCATTATCGCCGTTCTGGGTGGTCAGATAATCGCCAATCACCTCACGGGTACCCGAGCCCTCCTCGCGGCAGATAAAGGGATAATCCAGCAGCCGCTTGAAGGTCAGTTTTTTCAGCCGAGCCAGGGGATGGCCCTGGGGCAGAATGGCCACCAGCTGGTCCTCGGTGCAGTGCTCCACCACCAGATTCTTGTTCGCCACCGGTGACTCCACCACCCCCAGATCGATGGCATTGCTCTCCACCATGGAGACGATGCCATCGGAATTGGACACCCGCAGCTGGATCTCCACGTCCGGGTAACGCGCCTTGAAGTCCCCCAGCAGGGCCGGCAGCATGTACTCGGCGATGGTGGTACTGGCACCGATCAGCACCACGCCACTGATGTCGCCGGTCAGCTCCCGCACCTCGTTTTCCATCTGGTTGTAGAGGTCAAAGATCTGGTCGGCAAAGCCAAATACGCGCACACCGGCCTCGGTCAGGCTGATGCGATTATGGGTGCGGTCAAACAGGCGGGTATTGAAATGCTCCTCCAGCTGACGCACCTGAAAGGTCACCGCCGGCTGGGTCATGTGCAGCGACTCGGCCGCCTTGGTAAAGCTCAACAACCGCGCCACGGTATGAAATACCTGTAATCGCCTGTCCGCCATCAACGCCTCCGCACCCGGCAAGGGGTATAAAGCAAGGAAAATTGGAATAAGTGCAACTTATAGCCCGGATTATCCCGTCGAGGCCCAAGCAAAGGCAAGCACAATCACCCCTCAGGTGCTCTTGTAGTCCTCCATTTGGTCGAAGTTGAGGTAACGGTAGATCTCCGCCGCGTTGCTGGCAATGGATTCCACCCGCTGCAGGTACTCGGTGGTCTGCGGCAGGCGACCCAGGGCTGCGGCCACGGCGGCCAGCTCCGCTGATGCCAGATAGACGTTGGCGCCCTTGCCCAGCCGGTTGGGGAAGTTGCGCGTGGAGGTGGAGACCACGCTGCTGTTGTCCGCCACCCGCGCCTGGTTGCCCATGCACAGGGAGCAGCCGGGCATCTCGGTGCGCGCGCCGGCACGGCCGTAGATGTTGTAGATGCCCTCTTCGATCAGCTGGCGCTGGTCCATCTTGGTCGGCGGCGCTACCCACAGCCGGGTGGGCACGGCACTGCCCAGGCTTTCCAGCACCTTACCCGCTGCGCGGTAGTGGCCGATGTTGGTCATGCAGCTGCCGATGAAGACCTCGTCGATGGGGGTATCTGCCACCGCCGACAGCGGCTTGATGTCGTCAGGGTCGTTGGGGCAGGCCAGCAGCGGCTCGGTGATCTGGTTGAGGTCGATTTCGATGATCTCGGCGTACTCGGCATCGGCATCCGGCTCCAGCAGCCGGGGGTCGTCCAGCCACTGCTGCATGGCGTCGATGCGCCGTTGCAGGCTGCGGGCGTCCTGATAGCCGTTGGCGATCATCCACTGCAGCAGGCTGATGTTGGAGCGCAGGAACTCGATGATCGGCTCCTGGTTCAGGCGCACGGTACAACCGTTGGCGGAGCGCTCGGCAGAGGCGTCGGACAGCTCGAAGGCCTGCTCCACCTTGAGATCCGGCAGGCCCTCGATCTCCAGTACGCGGCCGCTGAAAACATTCTTCTTGCCCTTCTTTTCCACCGTCAAGAGCCCCTTCTGTATCGCCACATAGGGGATGGCGTTGACCAGGTCGCGCAGGGTAATGCCCGGCTGCATCTGGCCGCTGAAGCGCACCAGCACGGATTCCGGCATATCCAGCGGCATCACCCCCAGGGCGGCGGCGAAGGCCACCAGGCCTGAACCGGCGGGGAAGCTGATGCCGATGGGAAAACGGGTGTGGGAGTCGCCGCCGGTACCGACGCCATCCGGCAGAATCATACGGTTGAGCCAGGAGTGGATGACGCCATCGCCGGGGCGCAGGCTGACGCCGCCACGGGTGCTCATGAAACTTGGCAGGCTGCGTTGCAGCCTGACATCCACTGGCTTGGGATAGGCCGCAGTGTGGCAGAAGGACTGCATCACCAGATCGGCGGAGAAACCCAGGCAGGCCAGCTCCTTGAGCTCGTCGCGGGTCATGGCGCCGGTGGTGTCCTGGGAGCCGACGGTGCTCATGCGCGGCTCGCAATAGGTGCCGGGGCGCACGCCGGGAACACCGCAGGCCTTGCCGACCATCTTCTGCGCCAGGGTAAAGCCCTTGCCGCTGTCGGCCTGCGGCTGCGGTCGGCTAAAGGCTTGCGAGACCGGATAGCCCTTGGCCTCGCGGGCACGATCGGTGAGGCCACGGCCGATAATCAGCGGAATGCGCCCGCCGGCCCGCACCTCATCCAGCAAGGTAGTGGGCTTGAGCGCAAACCGCACCAGGGTCTGGCCGTCTTTCTCGATCACGCCTTCGTAGGGCTTAAGGGTGATGACATCACCCATCTCCAGGGCGTCCACCGAACACTCGATGGGCAGGGCACCGGAGTCTTCCGCCGTGTTGAAGAAGATCGGCGCTATCTTGCCACCGAGGATCACCCCGCCCTGACGCTTGTTGGGGATATAAGGGATATCCTCACCCATGTGCCAGAGCAGGGAGTTGATGGCGGATTTGCGTGAAGATCCGGTGCCCACCACGTCACCCACATAGACCAGCGGGTGACCCTTGGCCTTGAGCTGGTCGATGATCTCCAGGGCGTTTTCCATCTTGCTCGCCAGCATCGCCTTGGCGTGCAGGGGGATATCCGGGCGACTCCAGGCCTCGGTGGCCGGCGACAGGTCGTCGGTATTGGTCTCGCCGGGCACCTTGAATACAGTCAGGGTGAGTTCCTCATCCAGCATGGGTCGGTTGTTGAACCAGTCGGCATCACACCAGGATTGCAGCACGTCGCGGGCGGCCGGGTGCTCGGCGTCGGACATTTGCCGGATGTCGTGGAAGGCGTCGTACACCAGGATGGTCTTGGACAGGGCGAGTACCGCCTCGTGGCTGGTCTGCTCATCATCCAGCAGTTCGATCAGCGGCGCGACGTTGTAGCCGCCGAGCATGGTGCCGAGCAGGAAGGTGGCACGCTTGCGGTCGATCAGCGGGCTGTTCGCCTCGCCCTTGGCCAGGGCGGTGAGAAAGGCGGCCTTGACGTAAGCGGCCTGATCCACCCCCGGCGGCACCCGGTTTTCCAGCAGATCGACGAGCAGCTGCTCCTCACCGGCCGGCGGGTTCTTCAGCAATTCCACCAGGGCGGCGGTCTGCTCGGCATCCAGCGGCAGAGGCGGCAGGTCTTCTTTGGCGCGTTGGGCGACATGGGTGCGGTAGGCTTCAAGCACGGGCGTTCTCTCTTGATTCTGGGGAAACAGGGATACGGATTGTAACCAAAATCTGCCCCCCTGGCTTGACCCGAACGCCGGGCCCGGCGCCATCAGGGCAGATCGCTGCGGCGGAACAGGACAAAGCCCAGCCAGGCGGCCAGGCTGCCCAGCAGCATGGGATAGATCAGGGCGTAGGCGATGAAGCCGCCGTTGCCGAAGTTATCCAGGATCACGTAGGCGGTTGGCCCGAGCATGACCAGCTGAGGATCAAACAGCATCATGCTGGCGGTGCGGAACACCTGCAGGGGATTGGCCAGGGCGATGGCCACCGCCATCTCCGCCGGCAGGTGTTCGCGGATCATCACCCCGAGCAGGATCAGATCGAGAAACAGCAGCAGGGCCAGCCAGACCATCAGGGCCGAGCCCTGGGCTACGTCGGAGCTGCGCGCCAGGGTGGAAATGAGCATGCCGATGCCGAGAAAGCACCAGGTCAGGGCCATGAGCAAGCCGGTGTAGTAGATCACCAGATCCCAGGGGGCGGCGGCGCCCTTGGCCATGCCCCAGGCCACGGCGGCCAGCATGGCCAGGACTACCGGTAGATAGACCACCACGAAGCGGCCGAGAAAACGCCCCCAGAACCAGGCCCCCAGGCCGATGGGCAGGGACAGCAGGTATTCGAATACCCCGGCCTCGCGGTCCCCCGCCACCGAGCGCACCGTGGTGATGAGCACGAAGATGGGCAGCATGGCCATGGTCAACTGAATGTAGGTGACCATCAAACGCGACAGACCGGTAAAGCCCATGACGCGAGACTCCGCCAGGCCAAAGGCGAACAGCACCACCACCAGACCGCCGAATACCAGGCTATAGACCATGAACCAGCGCGTGCGCAGGGATTCGATGATGTCGGTCTGGGCGGAGAGCAAGAGATTTTTCATGGTGATGCCTTGGAATAAAGTCCGCGAATAAACGCAAATAACGCAAATGAGGGCCTGGTTAGCCAAGCGCTGTCTCAAGGTTCTTGAAGCTAAAAACAGCATTTAGCCACGGAGCCTCAAATTCCTTCTTTGCAAAGGGGGAACCAAACTCTCTACCCTACCAGGTCGCCCGGCAAAGCCGGGATAATGACTGAGACACTGGGGTAATCAGAATATTTTCCATCTCTGCGTCCTTTGCGCTCCTTGGTGCCCTCTGCGTCCCATCTTGATCCAGCCTGCACAGACCTCGGATCAGGGCCGGATGGAGGGCAACTTATCCAGATCACCCGCCTGCTGCTCTTGCTGGCGCACCCGCTCCAGCAGGTGCTGGCTGTGTTCCTGGTTGTGCCTTTCGATCTCTTCCACCCGTTTGATCGCCTGGGCAAAATTCAGCGCGCCGGGGGCCGCTTCGCTCTGCGCGCCGAGCATATAGGCCATGGGGCTCATATCCACCGGCACGTACCAGGCAGTGCGGGCGTCGATCCACTCCTGGGTGCGATGGTGCGCCACCCAAATCCGGGTCTCGGGGGCGTCCTTCCAGGGCTTGTCCTCCAGCCAAAGGGTGGCGCAGCCGATGTCATCGAACCAGGCTATCTGCAGGCGCTTCTTGCCTTCCGGCAGATAGTGCACCTGGGCGGCGAAGGGCCGGTCGCTGAGCACCATGCGGCAGCGCTCGCAGGCATCGCGGTCCCACTTGGGCTGCTGCGGGCCTTCGATGTCGCCAACGCAGCCGGACAGCAAGACCAGCAAGGCCAACGGCAGCAGACGCCAATCAGGCCGCATCCGGGGTTTCCTGCATCTGGATGCTGGCCAGCAAGGCGGCGTAGCGCGATAGCAGGGCGAGAAAGCGCAGCCGATCGGGTCCGGGGATGCTGCCGTTCCAGATCCGGCCGGATTCATCGCTCTCAAAGCCCCAGTCGCCGATGGCCTGGGCAAAGGCCGGTTCCGGCTGGATCAGGCCGACCTTGCAGCTGAGGCTGGAGGACATATCCACCAGGTCGGCCACCCGGTCATCCAGGATCACCGTGCCCTGATCCAGCTCGATCACCCGGTTGACCAGGCTGGCCACCTCGTCCAGCCGGTGGCTGGAGATGAGCATGGCGCTGCGCTCCTTCTTCTCCGCCAGGATCTGGAAGAATACCTTGCGCGCCGCCGGGTCCAGGTTGGCGGCGGGTTCGTCCATCACCAGGATCTCGGCCTGCCGACCCAGGGCGATGGCGATCAGCAGCTTTTGCTTCTGCCCACCGGAGAGCTTGACAAAGGGCTGGCTGCGGAACTTATCGGCATCGAAGCCCAGCTCGGCGGCCAGGCCATGGATCTGCTTGGGATCGGACTGACAGAGGCTGGAGGAGAAGCGGATCAACTGCCCCACCGGCATGCGCAGCGGCGGCGGCAACTGGGGCACGAAGCCCACCTTGGCCAGCACCTGCTCGCGCTGGACGCGGGGATTGACCCCATCCAGCAGCACCTCCCCCTCAAAGCGATACTCACCCAACAGACAGCGGATCAAGGTGGTCTTGCCGGCGCCGTTGGAGCCAATCAGGGCGATGCGATGACCGCGCTCTATGCTCAGGTCTATGCCCTGCAGCACCTGACGGCCACGGAAGCGCTTGCGCAGTTGTTTGAGTTCGATCACTGGGTATTCCTGATTGACAAAGTCCGCAAATGAACGCCGATGGACGCAAATAGTACCTAACCCGGTATAGCCGTAAGCAAAAATTGGAACGCAAAGAGCGCAAAGGTAACGCAACGAACGCAAAGAGTTACAGAAGTTGTAAATCCGTAGCCCAAATGCAGACAAGCGAAATCCAGTAAGGCCATACGCTGGCTGAGCGAAGTCGAAGTCGGCTGTGGTTCGCTTCGACTTCGCTCAGCGAACGGCTTAAGTTGACGCCATAGCGTCAGTTGCTGCAGTGACTTACACAGTAAATTTTGCGTTTATTCGCGTTCATTTGCGGACTACTTTCTTACACCAACTTGCTCAGGCCCTTGAACTCGTATTTCAGCGAGTCGGTGGGGCAGACATCGACGCACAGGCCGCAGCGGGTGCAGTCGGCACCCACGTCTTCGTGCACCTGGCTGGCACCGCCGCGGATGGTCAGATCCAGCACATGGGGCACCAGGCAGACCTTGCGGCAGTCGCCCTCGTGGTGGCAGGCCTCGGCGTTGTAGGTCACGCGCAGGGGTGAGATCACGCCGACCACGCCGTAGGTCATGCCGATGGGGCAGACGTAGCGGCACCAGGCGCGGCGTGAGTAGAACACCTCGAAGGCAAGCAGGGCCAGCACCCAGAGCAGGGCCAGGCCGGGGCCGTAGATCAGGGCGCGACTGAGGATGCCGGTGGGCGAGAGGGTCTCGAATACCGTATAGCCGGTGACCAGGGCCAGCACCACGAACAGGAGATAAAAGACCGTGCGTACCTTGCGGTTGAAGCTGTGGTCGCTGACGATCTTGCGCTTGGCCAGCCACAGATGCAGGTACTCGGCCCACTCGGCGAGCAGGTGATAGGGGCAGGCCCAGGAGCAGAAGGTGCGCCCGCCCAGCAGCACCCAGAGCAGAAACACCGTGACCGTGCCGATGAACAGGTTCAGCACCATCACCTTGTAGGCCAGGATCACCTGCAGCGCAGAATTGAGATCGGCCATGTGGAAGCCGACAAAGCGCGAGGCGGTCAGGGCCCCTTCCAACAGCTGTATGTCAAAGTAGAAAGAAACGACAAACAGCAGGTTGACCGCGATCAGGGTCAGCCAGCGGCGCTTCAGCCACTTGCCGCCGTAGGGCTGTTTGTGCTCGATGTGGACCTTTTCCAGGTCAGACTTGCTCAGTGTGCCTTTCTTGGCCTCGTAGATAGCCCTGAGCTCCTCGGATTGCTCTTCCTTGCCGGGACGGGCAACCCGGTAGCCGAACAGGTGCTTGAAGGACTTGCTGATATAACCCATCTCAGGCACCTCCAGGGTGATCGACGGTCTTCTTGATATTCATGGTGAGGGAGGGGATCTGCGGCGGGCAGACCATCTCACAGACACCACAGCCGACGCAGCCGTCCAGGATCACCGGCTGCATGCGCTTGACGCCGTCATCCGAGGGCATGGGCACCAGCTTGATGGCGGAGCGCGGCGGGCATTCGTTGCCGATCTTCTGCGCCACTCGGGCGGTGTTCTGCGGCTCATCGTTTTCCGCCTCGGCGGCGCACTCGGCGATGCGGATCTCGATCGGGCACAGGCGCACGCACAGATCGCAGATCTCCAGATCAAAGGGATGGTCGGCCAGGGGGATGGGGTTCCAACGGTCCACCTCGCTGAAGCGCAGCACGCCCTTGAAATCGGCGCCCCGCGCCTGGCCCTTGAAACCTTGGCCTTGCATGGCCAGGCAGGTATCCGGCCGGGTCAGCTCGGCCAGGCCCATGCGGGTATCGGCGGGGAAGTTCAGATCATGGGTCAGGGCACCGGTGGGACAGGCCAGCACGCATTGCAGGCCATCGCAGGAGAAGTCGCAGGCCTGTTCGCGGGCATCGATATAGGGCACGCCGATACCGAAACCGTCGGTGATGTCCGCCAGCTTGATGGCGTAAACCGGGCAGACCTGGACGCACTGGCCGCATTTGATGCAGCTGGCAAAGAACTCCTGCTCATCCAACGGGGTCTTGATGGCACCGGGCGGGCGCAGGCGCAGGGCGCTGCCCTGCAACACCGGGTAATAGCCCAGCAGAGAGGCACCCAGGACCCCGGCGGCAAGCACGCCGCTGCGCAGAAACTCACGCCGCGTCTTCTCACCGGGCTTGGGCGGGGTCTTTTTCGCCTTGGGCTTTTGGTCGCTATTCTGATCGCTCATAGTCGTCTCATTCATGCGAAATTCAGTTGGTTTGCCACAGAGCCACAGAGAGCACAGAGAGGCTTTTATCGTTGTAACCTTCCCCCTCTCCCCGAAGGGGCGAGGGGCTTAACCGCCTGAGTGGTTACTTCTCGTTTTGATTCTTCTCTGTGCGCTCTGTGGCTCTGTGGCTAAATCCCTACTGCCCCATGGACCGGCGCAGGGCCTCCAGGGCGTCGTATTCGGTCTCGGCACCGGCCTTAGCCGGGGCGATGGCCTGGATCTCCGGGTCGGCCTGGGTTTGGATCACCCAGTCCTGGCTCATGCGCGGGCGCTTGTCGCGCACCAGCATCTTGGGCTCGGAGAAGGGTGCCAGGCGCTCCAGGAAATCCAGGGCCTCCATCACCGGAGAGCCCTTGAAGAACTGCGCCGGGGGCACGTCCATCCAGATGCGGTCAGCGTAGCTGTACAGCTCGTAGGGCGTATCGCCGATGCCATCCTCGTCCAGATCGAAGCCCTGATAGTCTTCCCAGTAGTTGTTCTCCCAGTGATTGCGGTTGGCGGTCTTGCCGCCCCCTGACACCACAACCTGAGTCATATTGCCCTTGAAGCGGTTGCGCTCCATGAAATTACCGGTCCAGTCGTTGAGAAACTGCACCCCCACCCCGCTGTAGGCCACCAGGTTGTCGTGGATGCGATTGGTCGCCTCGGGGTCGTAGGGCGAGACATCCAGGTACATGCCCACAGCGCAATACAGGATCTGGTTGCCGATGATATCGACGTCCGAGGTCTCCTTGAAGCCTATGCCCATGCCAGTCGGACCTGCGGCATAGGCGATGGTGTTGTTCTTCACCCGCACGCTGTCGCTGTACATGAGGAAGATGCCCACCGAGTTGTCCTGATAGTAGTTGTCCACCACCTCATTGAACCGGGAGTACATGAAGTGCAACGAATAGCGCCCCCGACGGGCATCGTTACGGGCGATCAGGTTGTCCTTGGAGTACCAGACCACCATGTCGCGGGAATCGCGGATGATGTTATCGGTGATCTTATTATTGAAGCTGTACCAGAGCCGTACCGCGTCGCCACGCATGCCCAGATCAAAGGGCTTGGAGCTGATCCGGTTGTTGCGCACTATGTTGTTGCTGGACTGCTGCAAGTCAACGCCGAACAGGGCGTTGTCTATGACATTGTCCTTGACCACATTGTAATCGCCGCGTACCTGCACGCCGGAGTCGATGTCGTTGTGTGACTCGCCGGTGTTGGTCAGGCGCAGCCCCTGCAAGGTGACGCCATCGCTGTCGATGACGATCACCGAGCCCTTGCCGCCGGCATCTATGGTGACCTGGCCACGGCCATCTATGCTCATTGGCTTGTCGATCACCACCGGGCCTGAGTAGATGCCCGGCGGGGGCACCAGATCCTTGAGTTCCTCGGTGGCGTCAACCAGTTCCTGAAACGGGGGATGGCCTGCCTGGGCATTCAGGCCAGGCAGGACCAAGGCACCCAGCAACAGGGGCCGCAGCAGGGCACGCATTCCGGGCTCAGGCTTGCTTGGTCTGTTTCAGCCGCAGCAGGGCGGCAACGGCCAGCAGCACCGACATCAGCAGCATCAGACCAAAGCCCATGGCCGGATAGGAATGGGTGGAAAACTGGGCCACCTTGCCCTGCCCAAACACCGTGGGCATGAAGGGCTTGACGGTAAAGGCACCCATGTCGTTCAGGGTATGCCCGTACCACCAGAGCCAGGCGGAGTATTCAATGATAAAGAACACCGGCAGGGCCAGGGGCACCACCACCAGCAGCCAGTAGAACAGGCCGCCGGTCTTGTAGGAGCCAATGGTCAGTACCACCATGGCGATAAGGATGCCGGCGAATACCAGGTGCATGGCCAGGGTCATGGTCTTGACCATGGGGTTGATTTCTTCCGGGTTGTTGAACCAGCGGCCGAGGCTCTTTTCGTAGTGCCAGATGAGGATCTGCGCGGTACTGCCGTTCCAGGGCTCGGACTCTGAGGTGCGCGTCTGATCCCGCTCGAAGGTCTCGCGCAGGTCGTGCAGCAGGGCCTGTTTGTCGCTGTGCTTGGCCTTGGTCTGCTCCGAGGGCAATTCCACATCCACGCCTGAGTCCTCCAGGGATTGGCGCAGGCTGCCAACGATGCCGCCGATGACGATCTCAGGCTCCTGCTTCTTGCCTGCCTCCTGGTCCAGGGAACTCATCATCGCCTCGATATAGCCTTCGTTCATCAGACGAAAGCCGTTGCCGGTGTAGAATGTCATGTACATCCACACCGCGATGACGGAGAAGCCGACCGCCAATATGCCCACCCGCATCTTCGGTTTGGTACAGAGAAAGCCCAGCAGCATGACGCCGAGAAAGGCCACCAGGAACTGGCTGAAGCCACGCTCTATGGGGCCGCCGGCGGCTATGGGGTACATGCCGACGTAGTGATTGATGGTGTCCATTTCGTGCACGCAATCCAGTGCCTCGTCCTCGGTGATCTCGTCCTTTTGCAGCAGTTTGCAGCCGTTGAACACGCCGTTCATGTGGAAGTGGATGCGCACCCCGTCGGGAAAGGACTCCTCGGGATAATTGGGCGCGGTCAGGGATACCCACCAGATGGGTGAATAGTAGATGACGGCCAACAGGCCAAGGGCGGCCAGGGTCAGTGCGACAACCAGGGGTGATTGCCGAATTGAGGTTTTACTGCTCATGGGATTGGGCTCTTGCTAGGGCGAGGCAAAACGTCGGCCCCGCAGGGCCGACGCCAGACCGATCAGGGATCAATCGTAGTCAGGATTCTGGTAATCCTTGGATGGAGCCAGCAGTTCCTTGCGTGGCATGTGCCGGGAGGTGTAGTTGATCACATGCTTCATGTCATCGTCGGTGAAGCCCTTGATCTGCTCGACCATTTCCGGGTTCGCATTGCGCCGCTTGCCGTCACGGATCCACTCGAACTGACGCAGCATGTAGTTATAATGCTGGCCGTTGATGCGGGGATAGAACTTCTCGTTACTGCCCTCGCCATCGTCACCGTGACACTGGGTACAGTTATCCATGTAAAGTTTTTTACCCTTCTCAAACTCCGGAGTACCCTCGGCCCAGGGACCCTGGCCGGGCTCGGGGTTCATCGGCAGCTTGGAGATGTAGTCGGTGACATCGGCGATCAGCTGGGCCGGGGGGATTTCACCATGACTAAAACCGGCCGCAGCCATGATCTGATCGTCCAGGGCAAAGGGATACATGGTGGGGTTGTCGCGATTGCCGGCGCGGATATCCGCCAACTGTTTGATCAGCACATTACGATGCTGGCCGGCCAACTGGGGAAAGGTGCCATCGGTGAGACCCCAGCCTTCCAGCAGATGGCAGGCGGAGCAGACCTCATAGACCAGGATGCCGCGTTCGCGGTCGGGGGTCAGATGCATGGCCTCGTCCTTCTCGCCACCGGCCTCGTTCCATTCGGCCGAGGCCATGCCGGTCATGACAGCTGCAGCCAGGCCAACGGCTGCGGTTAGACTTTTGTATTTCATAGATTTACCTCTTGTGGTCCGATACAGGTGCGGACCTTTGGGTGAACACTTGGGATGAACCCGAACCGGTCGGCCTCCCGCTATCCGGATGGGGCCATTGAGCTTAGACCCCTGACCCGAATACCCCTTGACACTTATCAAAGACAAAGAGGCAGGAGTGGCCCAGGCCTCAGCTAGCGCGACCTGAGATCAGGGCTGCAGGGTAGTTAGCCAGTCGGCGATGGTGCGCATCTCTTCCTCGGAGACCAGGCCCATGACGCCCTTCATGGCGGCGGACTGGCCATTGGCGCGCACTCCTTCCTTGATGTCCTTCATCTGGTTGAAGGCGTAGTCGGCATTCTGGCCGGCCAGCTTGGGGTAGATGGGCATGATGGGGGTCTTGGCATCCTTACCGTGGCAAGACCAGCAGGTCTTGGCCTTGTACAATTCGGCCCCGTCCATGGCCAGGGCACTGCCCAGGGGGGCAAAAGACAGGGTTAGGGCGGCGGCTGCGAAAAATTGCTTTTTCATGGGTTCCTCGGCTTGTAACGTGAATTAGGTATGTGTTTTTGTTCTGGACCCAGATGATCCTCACCCGGCGGAGTCTAATACAGCCGACCTGTGGGTGCATTGATCTTTGTTAAATCCAGGCAAAAAAAGAGGGGGAGCCAGGCTCCCCCTCCCATTACCCGCTAGGGGGTTGTTTCCTTACTGGACCTTCTTGGCCCCGTTTTCTTCCAGGTAGGTCTTGGCGCGCAGACCGATGTCAGCCGCCTTGACCTGGTACTGCCACCACTGACCGGCCCAGAGGGTGGCGTTGTGGTAGTCACCCTTGGCTACGGCTTCGTCTGCCTTCTTCTTCATGTCGGCGGCAAAGCCCAGCTGCTCGGTGGCGTCTTCCACCAGGGCGACCACAGGGGCGAAGTCCTTGTAGTTGTGACTGGTGATGAACTTGACCACGGAGTCGATGACGGCCTGGGTATCCAGGTTGGTCTTCACCTGCTTGTCGTAGTCGGCCTGGGTGTACTGCTGACCTTCAGCCATGGCCCCGGTTTCCATCTTGTAGCCCTTGGGCTTGACCAGCAGATAGCCCTGCATTTCCAGATGCAGCGCCGAGCAGAACTCGGTGCAGTAGTAGGGATAGACGCCGGCCTTGTCAGCGGTGAAGCTGTAGGAAGACACCTTGCCAGGCTCCATCGACAGGTTGACGTTATGGGTGTACATGGCAAAACCATGGGTCTCATCCTGGGCGCGTTCCAGGTTGGTCAGGTGAATGCTGACCTTATCGCCTTCTTCCACCTCGATGATTTCCGGGGTGATGTGGGAGCGGATCACGGTGCCATAGACATGCACCTGGCAGTTACCCTGGTCGTCACAGTTGCGTTCGACCTTCTCACGACCGGCGCGGGTGGCCCATTCGGAACGCTTGTTGGTACGGGTATTGGTGCCGGACTTGTAGCGTACCGCAGGCTTCAGCTTATCAGCCTTGATGCCCACCACGTAGTGGGGTTCGCCCAGGGGCAGGGGCATGTCGTACAGCAGCTGCATCTTGTCGCCGCTGATGTCGATCAGCTGGTGGTTCTGCGGGTGCAGCGGGCCCACCGGGTTGAACCGGTCGATGGCCAGCTTGTTCAGGGCAATCAGGTACTTGCCATCCGGTGACTTGGAGTCGCCCTCCATCGTCACCAGGTGACCTACGTTGTAGTGGATATTGATTTGATCCAGCACCTTGCCTTCACAGTAGTCCCACTTGGTGACCATGGAATCGACGTAGATGGAGGTGTAGGCCACGCATTCCTTGGCATCGTACTGGGTATGCAGCGGACCCAGACCCACCTGAACCTGGGTATGCAGGGCATCCTTCAGGGCGATGATGGGCAGACCGTAGGGGTCTTTGCCTTCGAACTTCTTGTTCTTGATGGCGTCCTGGATCTTTTCCCAGCTATACACCCAGGCATGGGAGTCGAGCTTACCGGATACGATGATGCGATTACCCTTGGGGTTGACGTCCACGCCGTGCGGGCTCTTCGGCTCGGGCACCAGGAACACCAGTTCTTCGGCAATGGCCTGTTCCATGGTGATCAGGTACTGACCCTTGGACTTCTTGACCTTGCCGGCCTTGACCAGCTCTTCGGCCTTCTTCCAGTTGGTGATGTGCAGGAAGTCGGTGTCTTTCTGCGAGCAACCGGCCTCAAACGGCGGGCGTCCGCGCTCGATACCACCCACATAGCGTTCGGAACAGAAGGAGTTGGTGAAGCCCCAGCCGTAAGAGACCTCCTTACCGGCATCGGACAGATCCTGACTATAGGGAGGCAGTTCGAAGGTAAAGGAGTTTTCCGGGTCGATGCGGCCTTCTTTTTTATCGAAGCGCCAGTAGGTCACGCCACCACGGTACTTGTCGTTGAACTGTTCCAGGGGCACGAACTCATCTTCAAAGGGCGCGGCGTACTGGGCCGCTTCCATGACGTATTCGGTGTTGGGTGTGACGAAGGCGCCACCGTGGGAGGATTTGAAGAAGGGGTTGACCACGATCTGCTTGGTTTCGAAGTCGTGCAGGTCGATCATGGCGATACGGGGGTTGGCCTTGTCGTTGATGAACAGGAACTTGCCATCGTATTCGCCATCGGTCTCGGAAAAGGCCGGGTGGTGGGTGTCACCCCAGATGATGTCCTTGCCATGGACCTTGCCCTGATCTAGCACGGCCTTGGATTCGTCATCGAAGCCATAGCCCTGCCAGGGCTCCGGGGTGAACACGCCGATGTACTTGAGGATGCGCATGGAGGGCACGCCATAGACGATGACCTGGCCGCTCTGACCGCCGGAGCTGAACATCAGGTATTCATCACGACCACCGGTGGGGGTATAGGTCTTGGCGGCGGCGAGAATGTCTTTCTGCGTCAGGCCGCGTTCTTTCATGACCTCTTCCAGACTGGCGGACCAGGCGGAAGACGCCGAGCCCAGGGCCAGACCGAGGCCAACAGCCACGGCTGTGAGCTTTTGCTTTGGTAATTTCATATTCAGGTATCCCCTAAGTACGAGAGAGAAGGCACCGCCCTTGCGGGCAGTTTGAGTCATTTGACGCGCAGATTTTCGGCCTGGGAGGGCATTTGGCCCATTGACCTAGGTCAAGAAAACGAAATTTTGTGTGATTTGCCGCACAAAAGCGGGCAGCCGCCAGCAATCAGCTTCGGCATTCTGTAGCCGGGTTGGAGCGCAGCAGAACCCGTACCGACACCGCCGATGGCTGGCCGCGGCCAATCACGGCAGGTACTTCAGCAACTCCGCGTGCAGCTTCTCCGGGCTGATGCCGTGCAGAAACTTGGTGATATAGCGCCCCTGGGCGTCCAGCAGGTAGAGGCTGGCGGAGTGGTCCATGACGTACATATCGTCCGGCTTACCCTCCTCCAGGACCTTTTCGTACTTGACGCTGAGGCTGTCGGCCAGGCGGTCGATCATCGCCTTGGGTCCGGTCAGACCGACCAGACGGGGGTCGAAATAGGTGACGTATTTGCGCATCACCTCGGTGTTGTCCCGCTCCGGATCGACGGTGATGAACCAGGGCTGGATCAGGTCGGCCTTATCGCCCAGCATTTGCAGGGTCTGGCCCAGCACCGCCAGGGAAGTGGGGCAGATATCCGGGCAGAAGGTATAGCCAAAATAGAGGATCTGGAGCTTGCCCTGCATATCCTGATTGGTCACAAGCCCACCCAGATGATCGGTGAGCATGAAGCGCCCAACGCCGGCACCTGGGGCTATGGGGGTGGTATCCAGCTCTGTATGGAGTTGTTTCTCTGTCGCCTCCACGGGCGCAAGGGCGAGGCAGGAGCGAATGCCATCGGCCAGCTTCTGCATCAGGTTGAAATAGTGATCCGGCCCAGGCTCCAGCCCCTGGCCCAGGGAGTCCAGCTCGGCGGTGCGCAGCCTGATCCCCTGGGTCAGGGTGGCGGCATGGGAGTCGCTCACCCCGGCCTCCAGCAACAGGCAGCTGGCACGGCCATCCTGCAGCAATTGGCGCAGTTGCAACAGCTTCTCCGCCGCAGCCTGTTCCTCCGGCCGTTCGATCAGCCGATCCACCACCTTGAGCGCATAGGCCTGCTCGAAGTATTGCAGGGTGTCAAGATACTGCAGGGCCGGGGCCGCCTTGAAACCGCGATAGCTGTTTTCCATCTCCCGGTCGATCTTACGCAGGCGGTCATGCAGCTGGATGCGATTGGCACTGTAGAGGTGGGCGCGCAGCGGGTCCATCTCCTGCAGCAGCAACGTCATGTCGTCCACCAGGATGCTGATGTTGCGGTTATCCAGCCAGAAATAGGGGTCGCGGCGGTCATCCCGGGTGCGCGAGGGCAGGATCTTCATGCTCGGCGAGTCCAACAGGGCCTCCACCCGCAGCCCTTCGGGCGGGTTGCTCAGCCCCTGGGCCAGACCCCGCTCCAGCTCCGGGCCGACCCAGATCAGCAGGTCGGCCCCTTGCAGCTGTTTCTTCTGCGCCGCGCTGAGCCGTTCGGCATGGGGGCTCTGGCCATCGCCATAGAGCAGCAAGGGGGCATCGCCCCCCTGCATCAGGGCGGCCAGCACCGAATGGATCGGCTTGATGCTGGCCAGCACGCGAAACTCGGCGGCGGCCAGGGGCAAGGCCAGCAACCAGAAGCTCAGGGCCAGGACGATAACAAGCGGCCTATTTCTCATTTGGCATACACCCTTTCCAGTTGTTTGATGGCGGTATCGACCTGTGCCCCCAGTTCGGCCATGGAGGGACAGCGACCCTTGTTCTCGATAAAGGCCATGAAGGATTCATGGGATTGACGGTCAAACAACTCGCCCAGTTGACGCCGTTGCGGCAGGTTGCGAATCAGCGCCATCTTCATGCGCCGGGTCTCCAGCAGGGCCCGGCAATGCAGGGCCACGCCATTGAGGTCCCCCAGCCGTTTGATGGCGTCAAACTGCGCCTGCTGCGACGCTGCGGCCTGGCCACCCATGCCGATCAGGGCCAGCAACAGGGCGGCCGACAGGCTGCGCTGCAACCGGCGCGGGAACGACGGGGGGGCGGTGGCTAGGGACATCACGGTGACGGACGGGGCCTCGGCGTGCAAGGGGAAAATCGTGCCATTCAACCCCAGCTGGGTGGAAAAAGTCTTGACCGATGTCAAAAAATTCATCATCTTGACCGCCGTCAGGCCAGCAGGGGCGCACCCTGCGCCACTGAAACCAGGATTAACCACATGAATATCAATCAGTATCTGGAAAACCATCTACTCTTCAAGGCCCTCTCGCCGGAACAACTGAACCGGGCCTGCTTCGACGCCCGCATGGTTCGGCTTAACCGCACCGAGCAGCTGTTCGGCCAAGGCGAACAGGCCAATGCCTTCTATCTATTGGTGGAGGGCCAGATCAAACTCGCCCGCCTCTCGCCGGGGGGTGACGAAAAGATCATCGAGATCATCAATGCCGGCGGCACCTTCGCCGAGGCGCTGATGTTTCTGCGCGTCAAGCATTATCCGGTCAGCGCCCATGCGATGAAGGACTCCAGCCTGGTGCGCATCAACAGTGAGCACTATTTTGCCGTGCTGGCCGAGTCCAACGACACCTGCCTGGCCATGCTGGGCGATCTGAGCAGCCGCATCCACGGCCTGATCAATGAGATCGACAAGCTCACCCTGCACAATGCCGCCTGCCGCATCGCCGGTTATCTGATGTCGCGGGTGCCGGAAAACGGCCTCGCCTTCGAGCTGGACATCCCCAAGCTGGCCCTGGCCTCGCGCCTGGCGATCAAACCCGAGACCCTGTCGCGCATCATCAAGCAGCTCAGTCAGGAAAACCTGATCAAGGTGGACAAGTCGCAGATCGAGATCCTCGACCCCGGCGAACTCCAGGTCTTCGCCGAAAGCTGCACCCAGCTGGAGGCCGATTTCAGGGACTCCTTCAACCTCGGCTCCTAGGAGCCTGAGCAACCGGCCGCCGGGGGGGTGGCAATGCCGCTTCACAGAAAAAAGTTAACCCATTAGATAATCTAACTCATTGAAAATAATCTGTTATCTCCGCGTCTCTATGGCTTGACTCCCGAATTCAAACCAGCCACCCCCCGCCATCCGGACAAGGGCGGCCTGCCGTAATAACCAAGCAATTGACTAAGATCAAGGCCCTTTCCCTGAATATACCCTCAAATGCTGCGGCCAACTGCTAATCCTACGGGGGACTTCAATGTCACAAACCTTCACCAAAGCCATGGCACGGAACATCTTTTACGGTGGTACCGTGTTTTTTGCCCTGCTCTTCCTCGCCCTGACCTACGATACCGAAACGGCCCTGCCCGATCGGGACAACCGTCAGAACCTGACCGAAACCGTCATCCACGGCAAGCGTCTGTGGGAAGAAAACAACTGCGTCGGCTGTCATTCGCTGCTTGGCGAGGGGGCCTATTTCGCGCCCGAGCTGGGCAACGTCTATACCCGCTTCGGCAACAGCACCGAGGCCATCAAGGGCTTCATCAAGTATCGCCCTGCCGATGGCGTGCCCGGTCGCCGCTCCATGCCGCAATTCAATTTCACTGACGAGGAACTCACCGCCCTGGCCGAGTTCCTTAAGTACGTCTCTGAGATCGACGCCGCCGGCTGGCCGCCGAACATCAAGGGTTAATCGGGAGTTTTTATTATGCAATATCAATCACAATCCGTCGCCAAGCTCTATTTCACCGCAGCCATCGGCCTGTTCGTCGGCCAGATCCTGTTCGGTGTCATCCTGGGCCTGCAATACGTCATGGGGGACTTCCTGTTCCCTGAGATCCCCTTCAACGTGGCCCGCATGGTCCACACCAACCTGCTCATCGTCTGGCTCTTGTTCGGCTTCATGGGCGCGGCCTATTACCTGGTACCGGAAGAGGCGGAACGCGAGCTGGAAAGCCCCCTGCTGGCCAAGCTGATGTTCTGGATCTTCCTCGTCGCCGGTGCCCTGACCATCCTGGGCTATCTGCTGGTGCCCTACTCGGGTCTGGCCAAGCTGACCGGTAACGCCCTGCTGCCCACCATGGGCCGTGAGTTCCTGGAGCAGCCGACGATCACCAAGATCGGCATCGTCATCGTTGCCCTGGCCTTCCTCTACAACATCGGCATGACCATCCTCAAGGGCCGCAAGACCGCCATCAGCCTGGTGCTGTTGATCGGCCTGGTGGGCCTGGCGGTGTTGTTCCTGTTCGCCTTCTACAACCCGCACAACCTGGTACGCGATAAGTTCTACTGGTGGTGGGTGGTGCATCTTTGGGTGGAAGGCGTGTGGGAGCTGATCCTGGGCGCTATCCTGGCCTTCGTGCTGATCAAGACCACCGGCGTGGACCGCGAGGTGATCGAGAAGTGGCTGTACATCATCATCGCCATGGCCCTGATCACCGGCATCATAGGTACCGGTCACCACTTCTACTGGATCGGCACCCCCGAGTACTGGCAGTGGTGGGGTTCCATCTTCTCCGCCCTGGAGCCTATCCCCTTCTTCATGATGACCCTGTTCGCCTTCAATATGGTCAACCGTCGTCGCCGTGAACACCCCAACAAGGCCGCCGTGCTTTGGGCCCTGGGTACCGGCGTCATGGCTTTCCTTGGCGCGGGCGTGTGGGGCTTCCTGCATACCCTGGCCCCGGTGAACTTCTACACCCACGGCAGCCAGATCACCGCCGCCCACGGTCACATGGCCTTCTACGGGGCCTATGTGATGATCGTGCTGACCATGATCAGCTACGCCATGCCGCTGATGCGCGGTCGCAAGGCAGCCAATTCCATGAAGCAGCAGGTACTGGAGATGTGGTCCTTCTGGCTGATGACCATCTCCATGGTGTTCATCACCCTGTTCCTCACCGCCGCCGGTATCCTGCAGGTCTATCTGCAGCGCATGGGCGATGCGCCCATGGACTTCATGATGGTGCAGGACAAGATCGCCCTGTTCTACTGGCTGCGTGAGATCGCCGGGATCATCTTCCTTATCGGCCTGATCGTCTATGTGGCCAGCTTCTTCATCGGCCAGGATGAGCCGGAGGCCACCCTGGAGGCCAAGGGTTGATCCTATGATTTAGCCTATCTTCCCTAAGCGGCAGGGATGCCGCCACGGAGAGGACCGTAATCTGTGCTCGGAGTCTCGCGGTCCCATTCGGCCCGCTGATGGTTGAGGATATAACCGTCAGCGGGCCTTTTCTTTGCCAAAATGGCTGGCCGTCCACAGCCTCAGCCTGCAACCAGGCCGAGCGTAAAGCCAGCAGGCACCCCGAAAGTCAGTGGCAATCCGGCGGCGTTCGGCATGGTTTTGAGGGCCAGCATTTTGACCGCTATACCAGCAGTCGTTATGATTTATCAAAGAAATACAAGAGGATAGTGGAATAGAAGATTCGGCGCACGCATGAACGGCAGCTGCTGACCACCGTCCGAGCAACCGATGAGGTGCCTGAGAAAAATTGAACCTCAGTAATGCAGTCGGCAGGAGAAGACGCTGATTTCGTCTTCGCTGACCTGATAAACCAGTCGGTGTTCCTGGGTAATACGTCGAGACCAAAAGCCCTGTAGCTGATGCTTCAATGGTTCGGGCTTGCCAGTACCCGCGAATGGTGTTCGATCGATCTCCTGCAGCAGCGCAACAATCTTTTTCTGAACTTTGCGGTCCACTTGTCCCCAATAATTGAAATCGGCAAAGGCCTGGGGCAAAAAGCTGATCTTGCGCGGCATCTAGGACTCCAGATCGGCCAACTCCAGACGCACCCGCTTGTTCGGGTCTTGCCAATCCTCCAGCGCGTACTGTATGTGACGGCGATTGGCCTCGGTGGACAGCAAATGCGTTGTCGCATCCACTTCCTGCGTGGGTAACATGACAATCACTTCCACTTGACTGCCCTCGGGCAACTCTGGCGAAGAAACTTCCACCCGTCCGCCCTTGAGTACCTGGGTTTCGAGCCTTATAGCCGATAACATGCTGTTCTCCACGAGAATCTGTTTGTTGCTTGCAGTGTAGGACGAGCGGAGGACGCTTGCAATCACCCTGACTGGGGAGCAAGCCACCCGCAGCCAGCTCATCACCCTGTTCCTCACCGCCGCCGGTATCCTGCAGGTCTATCTGCAGCGCATGGGCGATGCGCCCATGGACTTCATGATGGTGCAGGACAAGATCGCCCTGTTCTACTGGCTGCGTGAGATCGCCGGGATCATCTTCCTTATCGGCCTGATCGTCTATGTGGCCAGCTTCTTCATCGGCCAGGATGAGCCGGAGGCTACCCTGGAGGCCAAGGGTTGATCCTATGATTTAGCCTATCTTCCCTAAGCGGCAGGGATGCCGCCACGGAGAGGACCCTAATCTGTGCTCGGAGTCTCGCGGTCCCATTTGGCCCGCTGATGGTTGAGGATATAACCGTCAGCGGGCCTTTTCTTTGCCAAAATGGCTGGCCGCTGGCTGCTGGCCGTTGAAGGCCAGTCAAAGTTCCCTCGGCTTGACGCTGATCAAAGAAACGCCAGTAAAGCGGGTATATAAAGGCAGTCCCCCGCCTGCCTCACCTGGTTGTCCGCTATGAACCTCAAACCCCTTTTCGTCTTATGGCCACTCCTCCTGTTGTCCTTCGGCCTGGCGGCCGCTGAGGATGAGAAGATCGAATACGGCGTGTCGGAATACGCCAACACCTTCCAGGACAAGACCCTCAAGCAGCACCACAATCGCCCCTCCACCGCCGATCATGGCGAATTTGATGAGCTCAAAGGCCCCTTTGCCAGCGGCCCTGAGGTGACCAAGGCCTGCCTCGGCTGTCACAACAAGGCGGGCAGCCAGTTTGCCAAGAACAAGCACTGGACCTGGGAGTACAAGCACCCGGTCACCGGCCAGCTGCTGGGCAAGAAGCACCTGATCAACGGCTTTTGCACCAACGCCCGAGGCAACGAGGGCATGTGCGCCCAGTGCCACGCCGGCTACGGCTGGAAGGATGAGGGCTTCGACTTCACCAAGCTGGAGAACATCGACTGCCTGATCTGCCACGAGTCCACCGGCACCTATTACAAGACCCCCAACAGCGAGGGCAACGCCGCCTGCTCGGTGATGTTCGAGGGCAAGCCGGCGATCGAATGGGAGCGGGTAGCCCAGAGCGTGAGCCTGCCCTCGCGCAACAACTGCGGCAAGTGTCACTTCTTCGGCGGTGGTGGCGACAACGTCAAGCACGGCGATCTGTCCTCGGCCCTGTTCAATCCGCCCAAGGCGCTGGATGTGCACATGGCCGCCGATGGCAATAACTTCGACTGCACCACCTGCCACGTCGGCGAGGGTCACCAGTGGGAGGGCAGCCGGTACCAAATGACGGTGTTCGATGCAAAGGGCACCGGCAAACCGGGCATGCCCCGGGATACCGCCAGCTGCGCCAGCTGTCATGGCCATGAGCCGCACCCCAAGGTGAATGTCAGCGGCCTGCTGCTCAACAGCCACACGGAAAAACTGGCCTGCGAGACCTGCCATATCCCCGAGTTCGCCCGTGGCGGCGTGGCCACGGTCACCCATTGGGACTGGCGCACCCAGGGCAAGCTGAAGAACGGCGAGGGCTACAAGCTCAAGGAATACACCCAGGGCAACGGCGAGCACCGCGCCACCTACAAGTCCATCAAGGGTGACTTCAAGTACGGCGAAAATATCCAGCCGCACTACGCCTGGTTCGATGGCACCTTCAAATTCACCACACTGGATACGGTGTTCGATCCGAGCAAGACCCCGGTGGAGCTGAACTCCTTCAGCGGCCAGCCCGGCGATAAGAACTCGCGCATCTACCCGTTCAAGCGCATGCTCACGGTGCAGCCCTACGACAAGGGCAACAACACCCTGGTGTACATGCACCTCTGGGGCAACGACGAAAACGCACTCTGGGGCAATTACGACCTGCAGAAGGCCATCAGCGCCGGCATGGCCCGCTTCAACAAGCCCTATAGCGGTGAGTTTGACTTCATCGAGACCTACTCCTACTGGCCGATCAACCACATGGTCGCCCCCAAGGAGGATGCCCTGGCCTGCGACCAGTGCCACAGCAGCGAAGGCCGCCTGAAGGGCATCGAGGGTATCTATATGCCCGGCGTTGGCGGCAGTGATCTGGTGGATCGCATCGGCCTGCTGGCGGCGCTGGCCGCCCTGCTCGGGGTGCTGGCCCATGCCCTGTTACGCTTCATCTCTGGCCGCCGGAGGGCCCACTAATGGCACTGCACCGCATTCAGGTATTTCGCATCTTTGAGCGCATCTGGCACTGGAGCCAGGCGCTGCTGATCTTCACCCTGCTGTTCACCGGCTTTGCCATTCGTGATCTGCATCGGCTGATCGACTTCCAGACCGCCGTCAACCTGCACACATTGGCGGCCCTGCTGCTGCTGGCCATCTGGATCTTCGCCACCTTCTGGCTGTTTACCACTGGCCAGTGGCGCCACTATCTGCCCACCAGCAAAAACTTCGCCCAGGTAGCGCGTTTCTACGTCTATGGCATCTTCAAGGGCGAGCACCACCCCTATGTCAAGACCTACAGGCGCAAGCACAACCCCCTGCAGGCCCTGACCTATCTGGCGGTGAAGACGCTGATCTTTCCGGCCATCTGGATCTCCGGCCTGCTCTATCTGGCGGTCAGCTTCGGCCTGTTTGACAGCCTGCAGGCCTCGGGCGTCGGCCTGCTCGCTGACATCCACACCATCGCCGCCTTTGCCGTGCTGATCTTCGTCATCCTGCACGTCTATCTGCTCACCACCGGCCACTCCTTTGCTGAGCACGTCCGCCCCATGATCACCGGCTACGACGAGGTGGAGCTCACCGAAGAGGAATACGCCTACCTCAAGCAGGACGAGCCGCAGAAGATTCAGGATTGAGCCTCATCCGACAACGCGGCCTGACAGGGAAAGTCGGATCGCGCAGCAAGCTGCCCTCCCACAGCGCCCTATGCGGTACACCAAGCCAAGGTCTGCCACGGGTCGAGTTCAGCCCCACAGGCCTTTTCAGGGAACCGAGAAACTTTGACCTAGATCAAGGTGGCCGCACAGACCTGATTTTAGGGTAGCGGCATTGAGATTGTAGTTGAGTGAGCGCAGGGGCATGAAACAACCGGGCAAGGTCTATCTGGTGGGCGCAGGCCCTGGCGACCCCGAGCTATTGACCCTGAGGGCGTTCAAACTGCTACAACAGGCCGAGGCCGTGGTCTATGACCGCCTGGTGGCAGCCGAGATCATGGACCTGATCCCCCAGGGTGTAACCCGCATCGCCGTGGGCAAGGAGCCGGGCAATCACTGCATCCCCCAGAGCGAGATCAACCAACTGCTGGTGCGCCTGGCCCTGGCCGGGCGCAGCCTGGTTCGCCTCAAGGGCGGCGACCCCTTTATCTTCGGCCGAGGCAGCGAGGAGGCCCTGGAGCTGCGCCGCCACGCCATCCCGTTTGAGATCGTTCCCGGCATCACCGCAGCGACCGCCGCCAGCGCCTATGCGGGAATTCCCCTCACCCATCGCGGTCTAAGCCGCAGTGTGCGCCTGGTTACCGGCCACCTGCTCGAGGACCAGCCCCTGCAACTGGACTGGGCCGGCATGGCCGACGCCGAGACCACCCTGGTGATCTACATGGGCCTGAGCAACCTGGCGCAGATCATCGACCAGCTGATCAGCGCCGGGCGCGCCGCCGACACCCCTGCCGCAGCGGTGCAGGAGGGCAGCACACCGCGCCAGCGTCAGGTCATGGCCCCGCTGGGCCAGCTGGCGCGGCGGGTGACAGAGGCCGGGCTGGAGGCCCCGGTGGCCATCATCGTCGGCGCCTGCGTCAATCTGGCCGAGGAACTTGCCTGGTTCCAGCCCCCAACCCTGGAGCAAGACCATGCCCAACGCCTTGCTGGCAGCTAGCCTGCTGCTCATCTCTGGCCTGCCACTGGTCGGCCTGGCCGCCGCCGAACCGGGCACCGGCCCCAGCCCGGCACGCCAGCTGGAGCTGCGCGCCCTGCTGGTGCAGGACTGCGGCTCCTGCCACGGTCTGAGCCTGCGCGGCGGCCTGGGCCCGCAGCTTTTGCCCGAGGCCCTGGCCAACAAGCCCGAGGAATACCTGGTGGCGACCATACTCCACGGTCGCCCCGGCACCCCCATGCCCCCCTGGCAGCACTTCCTCAGCGAGGACGAGGCGCGCTGGATCGCCCAACTGCTGAAACGAGGTTTGCAATGAGCTGGTTTGGATTGGTTTTAGATGGCAGTCCGCGAATAAACGCGAATGTTTCAAGCGGGACTCGGGACTCGGGACTCAGGACTCGTCTGCGGTTCCGATGGATTGCCCTGTCTGGCCTGCTGCTGGGCCTGGCCGCTCCCATTTCTGCCGACCCCCTCGCAACAAAATTGCGCGGCACCGGCGATCTGGGGCTGATTGTCGAGCGCGCCGCCGGCAGCCTGCAGCGGGTGGAGACCAGCACCAACAGCATCCTGTCACGCATCGAGGGCCTGGGCGATCTGTCCCATGCCTCCCTGGTCTATTCCCGCGATGCCCGCTTTGCCTATGTGTTTGGCCGCGATGGCGGCCTGAGCAAGGTCGATCTGCTCGAATCCACTCTGGTCAAGCGGGTGGTGCAATCGGGCAACAGCATCGGCGGCGCCATCTCCCAGGACGGCAAGCTCATCGCCGTGGGCAACTACGAGCCCGGCGGTGTGCGCGTGTTCGACGCCGAGACCCTGGAGTTGGTGGCCGATCTGCCCGCCACCCCGGTCAACGGCAAGCCCTCCAAGGTGGTGGGTCTGGTGGATGCCCCCGGCAACCGCTTCGTGTTCAGCCTGTGGGACGCCAACGAGATCTGGGTGGCGGACATGAGCGACCCCAAAGCGCCGCAGCTGACCAAGTTCACCGATATCGGCCGCCAGCCCTACGATGCCCTGATCACCCCCGATGGCCGCTACTACATCGCCGGCCTGTTCGGCGAGGACGGCCTGGCCCTGCTCGATCTCTGGCAGCTGGACAAGGGCGTGCGCCGCATCCTGCCCGGCTACGGCAAGGGCGAGCAGCCCCTGCCGGTGTACAAGATGCCCCATCTGGAAGGCTGGGCCATGGCCGATGACAAGGTCTTCCTGCCCGCCATCGGCCGCCACGAGGTGCTGGTGGTGGACATGCGCAGCTGGGAAGAGGTCGGCCGCATCCCGGTGCACGCCCAGCCGGTGTTCGTCATGGCCCGCCCCGACGGCCGTCAGGTCTGGGTCAACTTCGCCTTCCCCAACAACGAGAAGGTGCAGGTAATCGACAGCCTCAGCCTCCAGCTGATCCATACGATGGAGCCGGGCAAGGGCGTGCTGCACATGGAGTTCGAGCCCAGGGGCGAGGAGGTCTGGCTATCGGTACGCGACCTGGACAAGGTGCAAATCTACGCCACCGAGGATTTTCGCCTGCTCAAGGAACTGCCGGTGGACAAGCCCTCAGGCATCTTCTTCACCGACCGCGCGCACAAGATTGGCTTGTGACGGGATTTAGGGTCCGCAAATGAACGCGAATGAACACAGATATGTAGCCCGGATGGAGCGCAGCGTCGTCCTGAGCCTGTCGAAGGGCGGAATCCGGGAGGCGGCTACACCCAGATTTTCTCTGCGTCCTCTGCGCTCCTTTGCGCCCTCTGCGTCCTTCTTTTGCGTTTATTCGCGTTCATTTGCGGACTAAAAAAATCATATTAACCATGGCATCAACCCAGCATCATTCCCAGCTCAGCCCCCTCGACCAGCGCCTGCTGAATGAATTCCAGGCCGGTCTGCCCCTGTGCGAGCGGCCCTATGCCGCCATGGCCGAGCATCTCGGCAGCAGCGAGGAGGAGATCATCGCCCGCCTGCAACATCTGCAGGACAGCGGCCTGATCAGCCGAGTCGGGCCGGTGTTTCGCCCCAATCGGGTCGGTGCCAGTACCCTGGCCGCCATGGCGGTGCCGGAGGAGCGCCTGCAACAGGTGGCCGACTTGGTCAGCGGCTATGACGAGGTCAACCACAACTACCGCCGTGAGCATGAGTACAACCTCTGGTTTGTCGCCACCGCCCTGGACCGCCAACACCTGGCCGCCGTGCTGGCCGAGATTGAGCAGCGCAGCGGCATCGCCGTGCTCGATCTGCCGATGATCGAAGATTATTTCATCAACCTGGGATTCCCGCTGCAATGGTCATGAACCGCCCCACCCAAGGCCCCTTCGAGAGCCCGGACCCCCTCGACCTGGCCCTGGTGCAGGCCATCCAGGACGGCCTGCCCCTGTGCCCGCGGCCCTATGCCGAGATCGCCGACCATCTGCAGATCACAGAGGCCGAGGTCATCCAGCGCGTCCAGCGCCTGATGGAGCGCGGCGACATCCGCCGCCTCGGCGTGGTGGTGCGCCACCGCGAGCTGGGCTACCGCGCCAACGCCATGGTGGTTTGGGACGTGCCAGACGACAAGGTCAGCGAACTGGGCCGCCGCCTGGGTGCCCTGCCCTGCGTCAACCTCTGCTACCGCCGCCCGCGCCGTCTGCCGCAGTGGCGCTACAACCTGTTCTGCATGATCCACGGCCGCAGCCGTGAGGAGGTGCTGGAGAACCTGCAACGCCTGATCGACGAGCAGCAACTGGGACACATAGTGCATTCCGTCCTGTTCAGCACCCGCCGCTACAAACAACGGGGTGCCCACTACGGCAAGGACAGTCTGCCTCAGGCCCGCCACTGTCCGGCAACCCCTCAGGTGCGCCTGCTTGGCTAAGCCCGATCAGGCCCCACTGGCCGAGTTGGAGCGCCGCCTGATCAATCGCTATCAGGGCGGCTTTCCCCTCTGTGAACGGCCCTTCGATGCGCTGGCCGAGGCGCTGGACAGCGACTCTAATAGCCTGCTGCAGGCGCTGAAGGATTTGCTTGAACAGGGCTGGCTCAGCCGCTTTGGTCCCCTGTTCAACGCCGAGCGCCTCGGTGGGGGCCTGAGCCTCGCCGCCCTGGCGGTGCCCGAGTCGGACTATGCCCAGGTGGCCGAGCGGCTAGCGCAGATGCCCGAGGTGGCGCACAACTACCGCCGCGAGCACGAGCTGAATATGTGGTTCGTGCTCGCCACCGCCAGCCCGGAGGGCATAGATAGCGCCTGCCGCCAGATCGAACAGGCCACCGGCCTGGAGGTGTTCAACTTCCCCAAGCAGCGTGAGTTCTACCTCGGCCTCTGGCTGGAGCTGGACCAGCAGGGCGGCTGCCAGACCCGGCCCATCCCCTCGCCACAGCTGCCGGGGCAGGTGCTGGATGGGCTGGATCAGGCCATCGTCAGCGCCACCCAGGCCGGCCTGCCGCTTCTGGCCGAGCCCTACCGGGCCGTCGCCGAGCAGCTGGATTGCACCAGTGCGGAGCTATTGCAGCGCTTGGCGCGCATGCTGGAGACCGGCGTCATCCGCCGCATCGGCCTGGTGCCCAACCACTACAAGCTGGGCCTGCGCGCCAACGGCATGAGCGTGTGGAACATCGCCGATGAGCAGCTTGAGCAAGTCGGCCAAGCCATGGGTGCGCTGGATTACGTCAGCCACTGCTACAGCCGCCCCCGCCGCCCGCCGCGCTGGCCCTACAATCTGTTCGCCATGGTCCACGGCCAAAACCGCGAGCAGGTGCAAACCAAGGTGGCGAAAATGGCCCAGCGCTTCGCCAGCCAAAGCCAGGGCCACGAGGTGCTGTTCAGCAGCCAGGTCCTGAAAAAAACCGGGATGAGGTTGTGAAGCCAGCCGCCAGCCTTCAGCGGTCAGCCGTCAGCTTTTTGGCCTACAAGCTGGCCGCTGACGGCTGGCAGCTGGCCGCTCGCCACCGGTGGCAAACTTTTTAACGTCAGGTAAATCCATGTTTCGAATCAGCCGTTATCTTCATGCCCTGCATCGCGGTCAGTCGGTGCGCCCCACCAAGGTGGCGCCCACTGGGCCGGTGGTGATCTGGAACCTGCTGCGCCGCTGCAACCTCACCTGCAAGCACTGCTATGCCACCTCCGCTGATAAGGACTTTGACCACGAGCTGAGCACGCCGCAGATCTACAGCACCATGGATGACCTCAAGGCCTTTGGCGTGCCGGTGCTGATCCTCTCCGGCGGCGAGCCCCTGCTGCACCCGGACATCTTTCCCATCTCCCAGCGCGCCAAGGACATGGGCTTCTATGTCGGCCTGTCGAGCAACGGCACCCTGATCACCGAGACCAATATCGCGCAGATCGCCGCGGTCAATTACAACTACGTCGGCGTCAGCCTGGATGGCATAGGCGCCACCCACGACCGCTTTCGCCGCCGCGATGGCGCCTTCGACGAGTCCATGCGGGGCATTCGCCTGTGCCAACGGGCAGGCATCAAGGTCGGCCTGCGTTTCACCATCACCCAGGACAATGTCGCCGAGTTGCCCAAGATCCTCCAGCTGATGGATGACGAGGGCATAGACAAGCTCTACCTGTCGCACCTGAACTACGCCGGGCGCGGCTACCGCAACCGCCGCGATGACCTGCATCACCGGGTCACCCGCCAGGCCATGGAGCTGATTTTCGACACCTGCTGGGCTGACGTGCAGGCCGGGCGCGAGCGCGAGTTCGTCACCGGCAACAACGATGCCGATGGTCCCTTCCTCCTGCTCTGGGCGCTACGGCACATCCCCGAGCACGCCGAGCGCCTGCAGGTCATGCTGGAGCGCTGGGGCGGCAATTCCTCCGGGGTCAATATCGCCAACATCGACAACGAGGGCCGTGTCCACCCGGATACCATGTGGTGGGACTACAGCCTGGGCAATGTGAAAGAGCGGCCCTTCTCCGAGATATGGCAAGATACCAGCGAGCCGCTGATGGCCGGACTGAAACAGAAAAACCGCCCGCTGCAGGGCCGCTGCGCGGTCTGCCAGTACCGCCCCATCTGCGGCGGCAACAGCCGCACCCGCGCCTGGCGCCTCACCGGCAACCCCTGGGCGGAAGACCCAGGCTGTTACCTGGACGACGAAGAAATTGGCCTGAGCCCCACCCTGACTGCAGAGGTAGCCTGATGAAGATATTACAAATTTTAGGACGCCGAGAGCGCGGAGAAGCGCAGAGAACGCGGAGTCGATTCGATCGTTCCCAGGCTCCAGTGTGGGAATGCCGTAAGGGACGCTCCAGCGTCCCGTCACTTGACGCTGGAGCGTCAAAGGCTGCATTCCCACGCCAAGCGTGGGAACAATCAAGTGCCTCAAAGACTCTGCGCCCTCTGCGCTTCTTTGCGAGCTCTGCGTCCTTATTCGCTTTTGCCTTGCTCCTGTTCGGCCTCACCACCGCCCAGGCCGCTGAGGACCAGCGCAGCCCGCTGCTGCTGAACGCCGACGAGCGCGGCCATGTGCTGGAGGAGATGCGCACCTTCCTCACCTCGGCCCATGGCGTGCTGCAAGGCGTATTGCAGGAGGATGCCGATGCCATCGCCCAGGCCGCACGCAAGGCCGGGCGGGCCGCCGCCCATGCCGTGCCCCAGAGCCTGAGGGCAAAACTGCCGATGCAGTTCATGAAGCTGGGCTCGGACACCCACCAGCGCTTCGACCAGCTGGCGATGGATGCCGAATCCCTCGGCGATGCCAGCCACAGCCTGCAACAGCTGACCGAGCTGATGGGCAACTGCCTGGCCTGTCACGATCTGTATCGGATAGACGTGCAGCCATGAAGATGTTGCGTCTGATTTGGGCTCAGGCATCTGCGCAAAATCCTGCGCCCTATTGCCAGCTTCGGGACTCGGGACTCGGGACTCGGGACTCGAAATGGGGCATCCTTCGCTTTGCCAGTCTTGCTCTGATTCTGGGCCTTATTATGGGAATGAGTCTGCAGACTAGCCAGGCTCAGGCAGCCGATCCCACTGGCCCCGATGCCAACGCCCTCTACCAGCAGCACTGCGCCAGCTGTCATGGCGCGGATCGGCTCGGCGGTACCGGCCCTGCCCTGCTGCCGGAGAACATGGGCCGACTCAAGCCCAAACAGGCGGCCAAGGTCATCGCCGAGGGCCGTGCCGCCACCCAGATGATCGGCTACAAGAATCAAATCGATGCCGCCGGCATCCAGGCCCTGGTGGACTACATCTTCACCCCGCTGCCCGAGATCCCCCGCTGGGGCGAGGCCGAGATCCTCGCCAGCCACATCCAGCACCACCCGCCCGGCAGCCTGCCGGACAAACCCAAATTCCAGGCGGATATCGACAACCTGTTCATCGTCGTCGAGCTGGGCGATCACCACGCCACCCTGCTCGATGGCGATAGCTTCGAGCCCATCCACCGCTTCCCTACCCGCTATGCCCTGCACGGCGGGCCCAAGTACGCCGAGGGCGGCCGCTACGTCTATTTCGCCTCCCGCGATGGCTGGATCAGCAAGTTCGACACCTTCAACCTGACCTATGTGGCCGAGGTGCGCGCCGGTATCAACAGCCGTAACCTGGCGGTGTCCCACGATGGCCGCTTCGTCATGGTCGCCAACTACCTGCCGCACAACCTGGTGATCCTGGACGCTGCCACCCTCAAGCCGGTCAAGCTGATCGAGGCCAGGGACCTCAGGGGTAACAGCTCACGGGTCAGTGCCGTATATACCGCCGACCCGCGCTCCAGCTTCATCGTCGCCCTCAAGGATGTCCCCGAGGTGTGGGAGATCAGCTACCAGATACCGCCGCCCAAGGGCTTCGGCCAGTGGATTCACGACCACAGGGATGACTCCGGCGAGCAGAACGAGGCCAACCACTTCCCCATCCGCCGCATCCTGGTGGAGGATTATCTGGACGACTTCTTCCTTACCCAGGACTACAGCCAGATCGCCGGTACCGCCCGTGGCGGCGAGGGCCAGGTGGTGGACCTGGACCTGGGCCGGGTGGTGGCCAGCATCGACCTGCCCGGCATGCCCCATCTCAGCTCCGGCATCAGCTGGCCCTGGAACAACACCACAGTGCTGGCCACGCCCAACATCCGCGCCAACAGCATCAGCCTGTTCGACATCGAGACCTGGCAGCCGGTAAAGGAGATAGAAACCCTGGGACCGGGCTTCTTCATGCGCAGCCACGAGAACAGCCCCTACGCCTGGGTGGACGTATTCTTCGGCAAGCACAGCGACGCCATGCATGTCATCGACAAGCAGAGCCTGGAGATCGTCAAGACCCTGCGCCCGGCACCGGGCAAGACCTCGGCCCACGTCGAGTTCACCAAGGATGGCCGCTACGCCCTGGTGAGCATCTGGGATCTGGATGGTGCCTTGGTGATCTACGACGCCAAGACCCTGGAAGAGATCAAACGCCTGCCGATGAAAAAGCCCTCAGGCAAGTACAACGTGCACAACAAGCTGAGCCGCTCTTCCGGCACCAGCCATTGAATTTAAGTCTGCAAACGAACGCGAATGAACGACGATCTAGCCACAGGGCACACTGAGGAGTGATGTTCCGAAGTGGCGCTTCCCACTTCATGATCCTATATTCCTCATTTAAGCCACAGAGACACAGACGACTCCGGGGACGGAGGAGGCAGAACGAAGCAGGAGGCCAGCCAGAGTCGAGATCACAGAGTTGTTTCAAAGAGTTACACCTCAGACCAGACTCACCTAGGAGCCTGTCGGATTTAGGATGCTCCTACTGCGCCGGTGGGAAGAACGGCCCAGAATTATTTTGAACATTGGCCCCGATTTTTCGTTGCGTAGGCCAACTCAGCGCCTCAAAATCGTGAAAATTTGTTCTCGTTCTCCCACCTTGCTCGCTACGGACACCTAAACCCGACAGGCTCCTAGAAGGTGTTGAATGTTCGCTTTCTAACTCATTGATTTTTTCTCTGTGTGCTCTGTGGCTCTGTGGCCAAATGCTCTTTTTAGGATGATCCTTAGGTTAAAAAACCCGATGACCGATCCGGTCACCCTTCCTTTGTCTCTTGCTGGTCTCTATGCCGATCCGCAACGGCTTGCCGAGGCGCGGGCCTTGGCCGAGCGCCTTGGCCTGCCGTTGTTGGCCGAGGTGGGGGATAGCGCCTGTTTGAGGTTGGATCAGACCGGTCTGGCACTGCTGCCCGCTGCCCCCTTGGGACCGCTGCAGGTGGATTTTGTTGCCGGTCAGATGGGCCACAGACGCCGCTTTGGCGGGGGTCGCGGTCAGGCCCTGGCGCGGGCGGTGGGGCTTAAGGATGGGGCCAATCCCCAGCTGATAGATGCCACGGCGGGGCTGGGCAAGGATGGCTTGGTGCTGGCCTCGTTGGGCTGTTCGGTCCGCCTGATCGAGCGCTCCCCGATCATTGCCGCCTTGCTTGCCGATGGCCTGCAGCGGGCCTCGTTGCAGCCCGATCTGGCGGACTGGCTGGCGCGGCGGGTGCGACTGCATCCGGGCGATGCCCTGGAGCTTCTGCCCCGGCTGTGTGCCGAGCAAGGGGCCGATGTGATCTATCTGGACCCCATGTTCCCCGAGCGCAAGAAGACCGCTCTGGTGAAGAAGGAGATGCGCCTGTTGCGCCAACTGCTGGGGGATGATGCCGATGCCAATGAGCTGCTTGCCTGCGCCCTGGGCCTGGCCGACAGGCGCGTGGTGGTGAAGCGCCCCCGTCTGGCCGCACCCCTGGCAGGGCCCAAGCCGGACCTGGTCCTATCCGGCAAGAGCACGCGCTATGATGTGTATCTGCGCCATTGAGTCTTTGAACTCAACCCGCTGAGCGACGGGCGGGTTGGGCCTAGAGATCAAACAAGGCCGCGGCGCGGGTCTTGGGCGATGGTCTTTGCTGCTGGCGGATGAAGTCGGCGAGCAGGGTGGCGGCCTCGCGTACCTCGATCTGGGCGATGGCCTTGCGCCCTTCTTCGTCGTCCTCGTCGTGCTCTTCGTCGGGGTTTTCCGGTAACAAGGGCAGGCCTACGCTGCGCCGAAAGCGGTTCTCACTGGCGCGGCGGGCCACCTCTGTCTTGCGCCATTCGGCCCTGCGCTTGCTTTCCAGCAGGGAGACATGGTCGCGTTCGCGCAATTCCTTGACGATGCGGTGCTCCTCGTCGAGGAAGCGAAAGCCGGGGTCCTTGTCGATGCGCTGCCGGTGGGCGGGCAGGACCTGCTCCAGGCCCTGATCCTTGATCAGCTCCACATTGTGCACGGGTTCTATGCTGCCCCAGGGCAAGGCATTCTCCAGGGCGCGTTCACCCTGGTCCTTTTCATCGCCGGCATGGGGGAAGCTGATGTCCGGCACCACGCCCTGAAACTGGGTGCTGCTGCCGCTGATGCGGTAGAACTGGGCCATGGTCAGGCGCAGTCGGCCCAGGTCTTCATCGCCGTTGCGGATGAAGCGGCCCAGGTTGATCAGGGTCTGCACCGTGCCCTTGCCAAAGGTGGGCTCGCCGATGATGATGCCACGGCCATAGTCCTGGATGGCACCGGCGAAGATCTCCGAGGCCGAGGCACTGTCGCTGTTCACCAGCACCGCCAGGGGGCCGCGATAGACCACTTCGGGGTCTTGGTCCTTTTCTATGTCCAGATGGCCGTTGGAGTCCAGCACCTGCACCACGGGGCCGGTGGGGATGAACAGGCCGGTCAGCTCGGTGGCCTCGGTCAATGAGCCACCGCCGTTGTTGCGCAGGTCGATCACCACGCCCTCGACCTCGGCCATTTTCAGCTCGTTGAGCAGACGGCGCACGTCCCGGGTGGTGCTGCGGAAGTCCTTGTCACCACTGCTTTGCCCCTGGAAGTCACGGTAAAAGGCGGGGATCTCGATCACGCCGATCTTGCTGCCGCCCATGCCGGGCAGGCCCTGGATGATGGACTTCTTGGCCGCCTGATCCTCCAGTTTGATGTTGTTGCGCACCAGTTCGATGAGCTTGGGCGGGCTGCCGGCCGGGGCCTTTTTCGGCAGTACCTCCAGGCGCACCGTGGTGCCCTTGGGGCCACGGATCTTCTCCACCACGTCCTGCAGGCGCCAGCCCACCACGCTCTCCACCTCAGAGCCTTGGCCCTGGCCCACGCCCAGGATGCGGTCGCCCTTGAACAGCTGGGCGCTCTCCTCGGCCGGACCGCCGGGGATGGTGCGCACGATTTCGGTGTATTCGTTCTTGTTGCGCAGCACCGCGCCTATGCCCTCCAGGGACAGGCGCATGCTGATGTCGAAGTTTTCCGACACCTCGGGCGACATGTAGCTGGTGTGTGGCTCCAGGGTCAGGGTGTAGGCGTTGATGAAGGCCTGGAACACGTCATCGGCGCTGAACTGGAGGATGCGCCGCTTGAGATTTTCGTAGCGTTTATCCAGGTCCTCCTGGATCTGTTGCTCGGACTTGCCCAACATGCGCAGAGAAAGGATGTCGTTCTTTACCCGTTTGCGCCAGATGTCAGCCAATTCGGTGTCATTTTTCGCCCAGGGTGCCTTGCTGCGGTCGAAGCGGTAATCCTCGTCGATGCTGAAATCCAAATCACCACGCAGCAGCACCCGGGCATAGTCGGTCCAGCTCTCCACCCGTTTGCGGTAGCTGCGGTAGATGCTGAAGGCCGGGTCCAGATCGGCCGTCTTCAGGGCATTGTCGAGCTTTTTGCGGTAAGGCTTGAAACGCTCCAGGTCCTGCTGGCTGAAGAAGCTCTTGTTCGGGTCCAGGCTCTCCAGATAGCGCTTGAAGATGCCCTCAGACAGGGCATCGTCCAGCTCAACCTTGCGAAAGTGGTAGCGGTCCACCACCCGGGTCACGATCACCGCCGTTTGCCGATGCAGGCGGCTGGGGGTCAGGTCCTTCTCGGCGACAACATGGTTGCCATCGATCTCCGCCCAGGCCATCTGCGGGGACAACAGCAGCAGAAGCAGCGGTAATACAACGAATCTTTTCACGGTGGCGCTCATATTAGGTTTGCACATCATCCGCCGCTGCTGCTCAGCCATCGACCAGCAAGGGTCGGCGGTTAGCCGCTGCGGGCTGGTCACTGGCACTGGGACACTGACTGTGTTGACCAAAATAGTAACCCTGGCGCAGACAATAGCCCAGCCATTTGGACAGAAAAAGATTCAGCCGCCACTTGCGTTGCAGGGCGGAGCCATAGGGCTGACCGATCAGCGGCAGTGCCTGCTGGCGCAGCTCCAGCACCTCCAGTTGGCGGGCGTCATGATAGACGCGCAGCCCGGCCGCCGGGTCGTCCACCTCCTGCACCCCTTCCTGGAACCTGTGGGTCAGCCGCAGCAGGCTGGTGTAGGGGGTCTGGGCCTGGATCTCCAGGTGCAGTGCCACACCGTCTTCGGCACGGGTGCAGTGGTGGCCGCGCAGCCTGGGCAACTCCGGTGCCAGGCGCAGCAGCAGACCGTAGTTTTCGTCGCACAGCTCCAGCAGGCCGCCCAGGGTGGGGCGGCCCCGCAGCAGCGCGGCCAGACTCCAGGGGTAATAGGGCCTTCTCATGGCCGTTCGTTGTTGTACTTATGCCCTTTGACAACGGGGTGCTTCAGGCCTGGGCCTGTTCCTCGCTGACCTGGCGATGCACCTCGGCCATGTCCAGTTCGCTGGCCTTTTGCAACAGGTCGCGGAACGCGGGTTCAGGCAGGGCACCGGCCTGGCTGAAGATGATCACCTTCTCGCGGAAGATCATCAACGTGGGGATGGAGCGGATATTGAAGTGTCCAGCAATCTCCTGCTCGTCCTCGGTGTTGAGCTTGGCAAAGACCATGTTCGCATGGTCTTCCGAGACCTTCTCGTAGGTCGGCGCAAAGCTGCGGCAGGGGCCGCACCAGGGGGCCCAGAAATCGATGATGACGAAATCGTTGTCGTTGATGACCTGCTCAAAATTGTCTTTATTCAGTTCGACTACAGCCACAATGGCCCCCTTGTTCGTTTAAATGATGGGTTCAATGAATCTGGGGAGATACTAGCAGATTAGGGGCAGGCTTGGTAACCGCGCACCGAACAGGGCTTGCCCGGCGGGGCCGATTTTCGGTTTTTTCTGCGAGTGGGCTGGGCTAATCCCCGCCCAACTTCTTGCGCAATTCACGTCGTCGCTTCAGGGCCAATTTGAGTTCGGCGCGGAGGATGCGCAGTTGCAGCCTGAGGCGCTTGCGCTGGCTCTTTTCCTCCTCTCCGGCGAGCCTTTTCTTCAGCTTGCGCTGCTTGGCGCAGAGCTTGCGCAGCAGGCCATCCAGCTTGGTCTGATCCAGGCGTCCGTGCTTCTCGCCCTGCTCCAGGCGATGGCGCAGCTTGTCGATCAGTTTCTTCAGCATTGCCGGGCCCTCAGCCTTCACCCAGCTCGGCAAGCACCGACTTGGCCATCCGCTTGGAGAAGTAATAGATACGTTTCTGCTTATCGATGATATCCATTTCAAGGGTATAGGTGGGGATGCGGTTGGGCTCCTCCGCCACCAGCCGTGCGGCCTGGTGAACGGCGGCGGAATTGGCCAGTTCGTTGATCTCCTGCTTCATCCGCACCACCGTCTCGGCCACCTCCAGATTGCTCTGGGAGACCGCCTGGATGGCCAGCGACAAGGCCCGCTGCACCACCTTGTGAAAGTCCAGCAGCACCTTGCGGCTGGGCTTGCTGATGGCCACGCTGGCATTCAGCCGCTGCCGTCCCAGGGCCACCAGATTGGTCTCTATGGTATCACCGATGTTTTCCAGGTCGTTCACCGCCGCCATCAGGCCGAAGAACTCATCGGTCTGGCGGTCGGTCAGGCTGCCCTTGCTCAGCGCCCCCAGGTATTCGACGATCTGCGCGTGCAGCAGGTCCACCTCGTCATCGATGCGGGCGATATGACTGAGCTGATCCTTATTGCCGTTGATGATGGCCGGCATGATCTGGCGGTACATGGCCTCCACCTTCTCGCCCATGTGCAGCACCTCCAGCCGCACCCGGTCCAGGGCCAGAGAGGGGGTCTGCAACAGCTCATCATCCAGGTACTTGGAGCGCACCTCCAGGCCCTGTAGCTCATCGGGCCTGTCCGGCACCAGCCAGGTCACCAGCCGCGCCATGTACTGGGTCAGGCCGATGAAGATCAGGGTATTGCCGATATTGAACAGGGTATGGGCGTTGGCGATCTGCCTGGGCGTCTCCGCCGCCAGCCGATCCAGCCCGGACAACTGGGGGTGGGCCGGCGACAGGGCCGTCACCACCTCCGCCAACTGGGGGATGAAGAAGAACCAGAGCAGCACCCCGGCGATGTTGAACAGCACATGCACCACCGCTGCCCGCACCGCCTCGCGGGGCTTGCCGATGGCCGCCAGCATGGCGGTGATGCAGGTGCCGACATTGGCACCAAAGGCCAGGGCTATACCCGCCGGCAGGCTGATGAAGCCCTGGCTGGCCATGACGATGACAATCCCGGTGGTGGCCGAAGAGGATTGCACCAGGCCGGTGAACAGGGCCGCCACCAGGATGCCGATGAGGGGGTTCTCCATGCTCGCCATCAGGTCCAGAAAGGGCTGATAGCTGCGCAGGGGGGCCATGGCATCGCTCATGATGCTCATGCCGAAAAACACCAGCCCCAGCCCCATGAGCATGGTGCCGTAGTGTTTGATCGAGTCGCGTTTGCTGAAGAACAGCATACTGAAGCCGACGCCGATCATCAGCAGGGCGGCCTTGGTCACCTTGAAGGCGACGATCTGCGCGGTGATGGTGGTGCCCACGTTGGCACCCATGATGATGCCGATGGACTGGGCAAAGCTCATCAGCCCGGCGGAGACAAAGCCCACCACCAGCACGGTGGTGATCGAAGAGGACTGGATAACGGCGGTGACAAAGGCCCCGGTGGTGGCGGCCATGAAGCGATTGACGGTGAGCTTGGCGAGGATGTTTTTCATCCGATCCCCGGCCACCGCCTTGAGGGAGTCGGACATCTGCTCCATGCCGAACAGAAACAGCGCCAGGCCGCCAAACAGCTGCATGGCCATCACCGCCCACTCCATCTGCGGCGCGGACGCCGTCTGCGCCAGGGCAAGGGGTGCCCAGCCCAGCAGCGCCAGGACGGCAACCCAGCCAAGGGGTCTTGGCCTTGCAATCGGTCTATTCAATCTGCGCATACCCTGAGTGAGAACGGGGGTTGTGTAACGAGACTCGCCAGGCAAAGATTACAGTTTATTGACCAATCGGTTACACCCCCTATAGGGTAGTGCAGATTGGCCGGGAAATAAATCCGCCCAGGCAGAACTTGCAGGTCTGGCGCTGCGACACAGGAGGCAAAACGGCCAGATCTCGCAGATGGGAAAGGGACCGATCACCGGCACCAGCGGCAAGCCGGATCGGCATCAACGCTTAATCTGGAGCTATGGGCCCAGCCAAGTGCTGAACCAGCCGTCACCACAGGGCGTTGAATTGGCTTTGATCCAGTTCGAGCACACTCAGATGAAGTTGAAGGAAACCTGGAACAGCCGCTCGATACTGGGCACCTGGCGCTTGTCGGCGAGAAACAGGATGACGTGGTCGTCGGCCTGGATTACGCAGCCCTTGCCCGGAAACAGGATCTCTTCGCCGCGGGCAATGGCCCCTATGCTGGCACCCGATGGCAATTCCAACTCGCTCAGCCGCCGTCCGACCACCCGCGAGGTGTTCCGATCGCCGTGGACTATGATCTCTATCGCCTCGGCCGCGCCCCGGCGCAGGGAATGCACCGATACCACATCGCCCTTGCGGATATGGGTGAGCAGGGAGCCGATGGTGGCCTGGGCCGGGGAGACGGCAATATCCACCGCCGTGCCCTGGGCCAGATCGACGTAGCTGGGGCGGTTGATGATGCACAGGGTCTTGCGCGCCCCCAGCCGCTTGGCCAGCATGGCGGAGAGGATGTTGGCCTCGTCGTCGTTGGTCACAGCGCAATAGACATCGGTGTCGGCAATGTCCTCCTCGCGCAGCAGATCGGCATCGGCGGCATCGCCGTTGAGCACCACCGTCTGCTCCAGGGTACGGGCCAGATAGCGGCAACGGGAGGCGTCGATCTCGATGATCTTGGTGTGATAGCGGCCCTCGATGCTGGCCGCCAGGCGCTTGCCGATGTTGCCGCCGCCGGAGATGATCACCCGCCGGTAGGGCCGCTCGCTGCGGCGGAAGGCGCTGACCACGGCGGGGATGTGTTCGCGCGCGGCGAGGAAGAAGACCTCGTCATCCGCCTCCACCACGCTGCCACCATCGGGAATGATGGCGCGATCACGCCGGAAGATGGCGACGATACGCGCCTCTACCCCAGGAATCCGCTGCGCCAGGCTACTCAAAGATTGGCCCACCAGCGGGCCGCCGTAATAGGCGCGCACCGCCACCAACTGGGCCTTGCCATCGACAAAGTCCAGTATCTGCAGCACCCCCGGCTGATCGATCAGATGCCGGATAAAGGTGGTGACCAGCTCTTCCGGGCTGATGATGTAGTCCACCGGGATGGCCTTGTCGGAGAACACCCCGGCATGACGCAGGTAGTCATTGGAGCGCACCCGCGCCAGTTTGGTCGGGGTGTGGAACAGGGTGGAGGCGATCTGGCAGGCGACCATATTGGTCTCGTCGCTGTTGGTCACCGCCAGGATCAGGTCGGCATCCTCGATACCGGCCTCGATCAGCACCCCAGGGTGAGAGGCATGGCCCTGCACCGTGCGTATGTCCAGGTGCTCCTGCAGGTCCTTGAGCAGACGCGCCTGGGTGTCCACCACGGTAATGTCGTTGGCCTCGCTGGCCAGGCTCTCGGCCACCGAACGGCCCACCTGACCGGCACCCAGAATGATGATCTTCATGATGTCTCCGTAAAACTAGCGGATCGCAAAGGACGCAAAGGACACGCCAAGAACGCAAAGAATTTCCTGATTACCCACAAAGCTCAGCCAATCGAATAGGGCGGCCCGTGGCCGCCGCGCAACCACTAGGGGCAGGCTTCATTGCTGTGGCTTGGCGGCGGGCGCGGCCCGCCCTATGCGTCCTGACTGATTTGTTGGCTCAATGCCGCCAGTAGGCGGGCAGGAACAGGATCAGCAGGGTGAACACCTCCAGCCGACCCACCAGCATGCCGAACACCCCCAGCCATTTGACCGCATCATTGGCGCTGGCGAAGGTACTGGCCACCTCGCCCAGGCCCGGGCCGAGCAGGTTGATGGTGGCCACCACGGCACCGAAGGCCGATTCCAGGTCCAGCCCGGCGGCCATCATCGCCACCGTCAGCAACAGGGCGGTGACTATGTAGAGCACATAAAAGCCCCAGACCGAGAACAGGATATCCTCGGATACCGGCTTGCGCCCCACCTTGATCACCGAAATCGCCTGCGGGTGGGCCAACTGGAACAACTGGCGCAGGCCCAGCTTGGCCAGCAGCAGGATGCGCATCACCTTGATGCCGCCGGCGGTGGAACCGGCGCAGCCGCCGGTGAAGGAGAGGATCACCAGCACCAGGGGCACATGCAGCGGCCACTCGGCAAAGGTGGCGGTGCCGAAGCCGGTGCTGGTGAGGATCGAGGCCACCTGAAAGGCGGCATAGCGCAGGGACTCCAGGGCACCGCTGTAGGTCTGCACCCAGTAGAGACTGAAGGCGATGAACAGGCTGGACAGGGCGAAGATGAGCAGAAACACGCGCACCTCGGTGTCCGCCACATAGGGGCGCAGGGTGGCGCGGCGCAGGGCGACGAAGTGAACGGCAAAATTCACCCCGCCGGCGAGCATGAAGACAATGGCAATGGTCTCGATCAGCGGGCTGTTGTAATGGCCCAGGCTGGCATCATGGGTGGAGAAGCCGCCAGTGGCCACCGTGGTGAAGGCGTGACCTATGGCATCGAACAGCTGCATCCCCGCCAGCCAGTAGCCCAGGGCACAGGCCAGGGTCAGCAACAGATAGATCATCCACAGGGCGCGCGCGGTCTCGGCGATACGCGGGGTCAGCTTCTCCTGCTTGGCCACGCCCGAGGCCTCGGCGCGATACAGCTGCATGCCACCCACGCCCAGCAGCGGCAGTATCGCCACCGCCAGCACGATCACCCCCATGCCGCCGAGCCATTGCATCTGTTGCCGATGATAGAGGATCGATGGCGGCAGTTGATCCAGGCCGGTAATCACCGTGGCCCCGGTGGTGGTGAAACCGGATACCGACTCGAACACCGCATCGGTCAGATTCAGGTGCAGGCCCAGGCTAAAGGGCAGCGCCCCAACCAGACTGAGGATGATCCAGAACAGGGTCACCACAAGAAAACCATCGCGTACCGACAGCTCGGCCTGGGCCTTGAAGTTGGGCAGCCAGAGGAGCAGGCCTATGCCTGCGGTGAGCAACAGCGAACTGACGAACACCAGCCACTGGGCATCGGCATAAAACAAGGAAACGCCCAGAGAGGGGGCGAAGCTCAGGCTGTAGAGCAGCAAAAAGATGCCAAACAGGCGAGTAATGGCGCGCCAGTGCATCAGCCGCGCCGCCGCCAGCCGGGGTTCAGGGGTATGATGCGGCCTGATCCCGCGCCGGGAAACGCGGGTCGGCGGGAGTGCTGCGTCCAGATCGCCATGGGGGGCGGAATATAGACCCCGGCTTGGCCGATGGCACATAAAAAAAGCGTAAAAATTTTATGATTCTTTTACCTTCGGCCTTGCCCTGGAAATCAGCATGAGAAAACGCGGCCCCAACCTGCCCTATTCCGAGTTTGTCGTTTACGTTGATGAAAGCGGCGACCACAGTTTGGTTTCGATTGATCCGCGTTATCCGGTTTTCGTGCTGTCTTTCTGCGTCTTTCGCAAGTCCGTGTATAACCAGCAGGTTGCACCCGCCATTCGGGCGTTGAAATTTGCCACCTTTGGCCACGACATGGTGGTGTTGCATGAAGCAGAACTCAGACGCGGCAGGGGTGCTTTCGAGCAGATGCCATTGACTCGACGCAATGCTTTTATAGCTGGACTATCTGAGGTCATTGCCGGTGCCAACTTTCAGTTGATTGCGGTCGCCATTGACAAATACCGCCTCAATCAAACTTATGGGCCAGAGCCCCATGCCTATCATCTGGCGCTAGCCCAGGGTTTGAACAGCCTGTTTCATCTGCTCGTGGCGGAGGGTCAGCAGGGGAGCCTGACCCATGTGGTTTGTGAAGCCCGAGGGGCGAAGGAAGACCAGGAGTTGGAGCTGGAATTTCGCCGCCTGTGCGACCACGCGGCCTATGCTCAGCAGGGTATCAGTCTGGAGGTGGTGATTGCGGACAAGAAAACCAACGCAGAAGGCCTGCAGCTGGCGGATCTGACGGCACGGCCCATAGGCCTTTCGGTGTTGCGGCCCGATCAGGAAAACCGCGCAGCCAGGCTGCTGGAGACCAAGTTTTATCGGGATAAGGCGGGAAACAAGCGGGGGCGGGGTTCAATGTGTTGCCTGAGTAGGTATTGCCTTGAACGGCTTGCCCCAGAAAGCAGAAGGGCCTCGGAACAGTCTCAGAGGCCCAGCGCCGGCGGCACAGTCGCAACCCATTTGCAGGCAAATATAGTGCATTGCCCCAGGCATAGCAAGCGGCCGCGCAGGCCATCTTTTATGCATCGGTTATGAACCGCGTAAGGCTACAAACCGCTGCAACAGGGGCCAGCGGGCCGCGCTCAGGATTAAGCGCGCTCCTGGGTCCATGCATAGGCCAACAGCTCGGTCTCTTGCTGGCGGTGCTGGCCATCAGCCTGCTGCTGGCCTTCTTGCTGCGGGAGCTGATGCCCCATGCCAGCCTGTCGCTGGTGTTTCTCACCGGGGTGCTGGTGGTGGCCTCGCGCACCGGGCTGGGGCCGGCCCTGCTGGCCAGCCTGCTGAGCTTTCTTGCGTTCAATTTCTTCTTCACCCGCCCCTATTACACCTTCAAGGTGGCGGATGATGCCGATGTGGCCACCCTGGGGTTTTTCCTCCTCACCGCCGCCATCACCGGCAATCTGGCAGCGCGCATCTATCAGGAGAGCGGGCGGCGCCAGCTGGCGCTGGCGCGTCTGTCCAACCTGCACGAGTTCAGCCGGCAGATGGTCTCCGCCGCCTCTGGCGAGCAGGTACTGCAGGCCCTGGCGGGGCATCTGCATCGCTCCCTGGCCTTGCCGGTAGCTGTGTTCGCCGCGGATGGCCGCCTGGTCGCGGCCCTGGCCGATGGAGACAACGCCAACGCCGCCGAGTCCTTCGCCTTGGGTGGCGCCAAGCGCCCAGCGGGACTGGCCCAGGTGCAGGGGCCGCTGGATGCCGATCTGGCCGACCTGGCCCGCAGCCTGTGCGATCAGGCCTCGCTGGCGCTGGAGCGCATCCAGCTGGTGGCCGATCTGGATCAGGCGCGGGTGCAAAACGAGGCCGAGCAGCTGCGCTCGGCCCTGCTATCATCGGTATCGCACGATCTGCGCACGCCCCTGGCCTCGATCATAGGCTCCACCACCAGCCTGCTGGACTACGCCGAGGCGATCAGCCCGGCGGACCGTCAGGCCCTGTTGGCGACGGTGGTGGCCGAGGCCCGGCGGCTGGATCGACACATCCAGAACCTGCTGGACATGGCGCGTATCGGTCAGGGCGAGCTGGTGCTGCAGCGCCAGTGGGTCGATCTGCAGGACCTTATCGCCGAGGCGAAAAATCGCCTGCAGGCTGTGCTGGCCGGGGTGCGCCTGGAACTGAACATAGCTGCCAATTTCCCGTTGCTCTGGGTGCAGGAGACCCTGATCACCCAGGTATTGGTGAATCTGCTGGACAACGCCATCCGCTTCTCGCCGCCGGAGGGCCGCATCGGCTTGCGTGCCTGGGTGGAGGGGGAATCCCTGAACATCGAGCTGTGCGATCAGGGTCCAGGAATCCCCGCCGAGGCGCGCGAGGCGGTGTTTATGCCCTTTCACACCCTGATACCGAACCACCCGCGTGACCGCTGCCAGCGCACGGGTCTGGGGCTTGCCATCTGCCGCGGTCTGATCGAGGCCCATGCCGGCCAGATCAGCGCCCATGGCGGGCTTGACGGCAGGGGTGCCTGTTTGCGTATAGTGCTGCCCCGCATCCCCTATCAGGGCAAGCCATGAAAATCCTTTTGGTGGAAGACGAGGCGCAGATTCGCAAGTTTCTGCGCATCAGCCTGGAGGCCCAGGGCTATGAGGTGGCGGAGACCCGCCTGGCCGAGGAAGGCCTGCGCCTGTGCGCCCAGTTGCAGCCGCAGTTGGTCATTCTCGACCTGGGCCTGCCGGATTTGGACGGCCAGGAGTTCATTTGCCAGCTGCGGGAGTGGTCGCAGGTGCCGCTGATCGTGCTCTCGGTGCGGGCCAGCGAAGGCGATAAGGTCCAGGCCCTGGATGCCGGGGCCAATGACTTTGTCACCAAACCCTTCGCCATTGGCGAGCTGATGGCACGCATCCGCGTGCTGCTGCGCCAGCGGGCCGAGGGACCCGGCAGCGCCGTGCAGCTGTATGATCGCCAGGGCCTGCGGGTCGATCTGCCACGCCGTGAGGTCAGCGTCGATGGCCAGCCGGTGCATCTGAGCCGCAAGGAATACGAGCTGCTGCGGCTGCTTATCGGCCTGCCGGGGCAGGTGCTCACCCATCAGCAAATCCTCGGCCGCATCTGGGGCGAAGGCCACCAGCAGGATGTGCACTACCTGCGCGTGCTGGTGGGCCAACTGCGCCAGCGCCTGGGCGATGACCCCGCCCACCCGCGCTTCATCATCACCGTGCAGGGGGTCGGCTACCGGCTCAATCAATAGACACCGGGGCAATAACGCTCAGAGGGATGGATTCATAACAACCCCCTCAGGAGGATGTGGCTTGAGCCGCCAGGGCCTGATGCAGGTCGGCGATCAGGTCCTTGGGGTCTTCCAGGCCGATGGACAGCCGCAACATGCCATCGCTGATGCCGCGGCGGGCGCGTTCCTCGGCGCTCAGGCCGTGATAAAACAAAAAGACAGGCACTTTGTTTTGCCCGATGACCGGATCATCAGTGGCCTTGGTGGTAGGGAGCAAGCGAGCGCTTCGCGGCTTTTACAGTAATTGGAGATAACACCCATGTCCACAGCAAAAGAACTGGCGCAGGATGTCCTCAAGGCACAACCAGAGGACGCTTCTTACGAGGAAATCATGCGGGAGTTAGCATTTGACCGCATGATTGCAAAAGGACTGGAAGATTGCCGCACAGGCCAGATGATCGAAAACAGTGAAATGGAACACAGGATCCGGCAGTGGCAAGGCTGAGATGGACCCGCGAGGCCGAGCAATGGCTGCACGATATTTTTGACTATATCGCCCAGGACAATCCCGTTGCTGCCGCCCGTGTGGTGCGCGGAATTTACGATAAGGCGCAGGTTCTCATCGACTTCCCGGACATAGGCTATCGCTACCGTGCAGAGAAAGAAGGGGAAATCCGTGTGCTGCTTTATGGACACTACCGGATTGCGTATCTGCGTCGAGAAGATTCAAAGTGGATTGATGTGCTCGGCGTGTTTCATGGGGCACTGGACATCGATAGGTATTTCCCCTGAAGGCCGGACTGTTCAATTGCCAGGAAGAAGCACTGACCGAACTGCATACCAAATACCTGATTACCCATGTATCTCAGCCTGGTCTTGGCTCGACTGGCCGTGCATGGCCTGGGTGGGATGCCAGCTTTGCCGGGCGACATTGCCAAGGCATCGCTGATCGCGCCGCAAGTAGACTGCCACGCCGCGCAGCAAGCTGCCATCCCACCACGCGGCCGCGGTCCGACCTATCCGATTGGCTGAATCTTGTGGGCAATCAGGCATCAAGTTGTAGGCGCCTAGCCTAGATCAATACCCGCTGGCGGTTTTTTCGTTCCCACGCGATGCGTGGGAACGAAAAACGTGGTCTGTCCCCGGCCTGGGAGCGGAGAGCCACCTATCGCTGCTCGGGGCTATTCTGATCGGCGCCCTGCTGCTCTCACCCCTGGCCACCGCCGCGGCGCTGCGTATCTCTGCTGAATAATCCTGACCTGGCGAAGCTGGATGCAAAAATGGCATCGCAAAGGGTGCCAAGATCCGGTGCGTCCGGTTGAACGATGGAGTGGTAATCGGCTCGAAGCAAGCAGTGACCGAGCCAGATTGGAGTGCTAGACTTTTCCCCATGAATACCCAGGCAGAACACATTCTTGACGAAGCTCTCGGGCTGCCAGCCGACGAGCGTTCGGCCCTTACCGCAGCATTACTCGATAGTCTCCAAGGCAGTGAAGATTCTTCAATCGCGAAAGCCTGGCGGCAAGAGATCAGGGCGCGGCAGGCAGCCCTAAGAGTAGGTACAGTCAAGGCCGTTTCTTGGGCAGAAGCCAAAGCAAGACTGAGTGATCTGTGACTCCCTTTGTAGTTGATATTCTGCCCGAGGCAGAGGCAGAAATCAGCGAGGCATTTCTCTGGTACTTCGAGCGCAGCCCCCTTGCAGCCGATGCTTTTTGTGTCGCGGGAGGACAGTCGTTTTGCTTGCTCGTCAGAGTTGATCTCTCCCACGCCGAGTATCGCAATGCTTGTAGAAACAAAATCACGGTTGTTTTGTTTGGCGGATATCACCCCCTGTACATCCACTCTGGCACTGTGATCCAACCCGGATTCCGCTCTTCGACAGGCTCAGAAAATCGCTTCCCTGCATCCGGTCTGGGGCTGCAACTTGCCTGGGCTTTGCGACCTTTGCGTTTCCTTTGCGTTCTTTGCGATCCGGTTTTTGCTTGCGACTGCGCAAGCTGCGGATCAACCCTGTTCTTCTTGCAAACCAAACAGCACCACATAAAGCAGCGGCACCACCAGCAGGGTCAGCAGGGTGGCGAAGGCGAGGCCGAACATGATGGTCACCGCCATGCTTTTGAAGAAGGGATCGGCGAGCAGGGGAGCCACCCCGAGGATGGTGGTCAGGGCGCCGAGGAACACCGGCCGGGCGCGACTGACGGCGGCATCCAGCACCGCCTGGAAGCCCGGCTTGCCGTCGCGGATCTCGACGTCGGCCTGATCCACCAAAACGATGGCGTTCTTCACCAGCATGCCGATCAGGCTGAGGAAGCCGAGGATGGCCATGAACTCGAAAGGCGCCTGAAACAGCAGCAGCCCCAGGGTGACACCCAACAGCGCCAGGGGTGCGGTGAGCCAGATCACCAGCGGCTGACGGTAGGCGTTGAACATGATCACCACCGCCAGCAGCATGGCGCCGAAGCCGTAGGGGGCGGATAGGGCCAGGCCCTGGTTGGCCTCCTGCGAGGCCTTGTATTCGCCATGCCAGTGCAGTTCGTAGCCCGGCGGCAGGGGCATGGCCTCCAGTTGCGGCCGCAGCCGTTGCAGCAGGTTGCCGGCCAGCTCGCCCGGAGCCGGGTCGGCCTGAGCCTTGAGGGTGGGAACCCCATCGATACGCCGAATCAGGGCATCTTCCCAGACCAGACTGACCTCGCTGACCAGCTGGCTCAGCGGCACCGCTCGCTCGGCACGGGGGCTGAACAGCAGCACGTTGGCCAGGTCATCGGCACGGCTGGATTCTGCCGGCGGCGGCCGGGAAATGATCGGCAGCAGCCGGTCACCCTCAGCGTAGAGGCCAATCTGACTGCCGCCGAAGCTGCGCTGCAGGGCATCGCGGATCATCTGGCTGTCCAGCCCGGCCCGCTCTACCGCCTGGGCATCGATCTGCGGCCGCAGCAGCGGCACGCGCTGGCGCCAGTCGTCCTGAATCGCCAGGGCGGCGGGGTCCTCGGCCATGATCGCCTTGGCCTGATCACCCAATTTCCGCAGCACCTGGGGATCAGGGCCCTGAAAGGCGGCCTCGATCTTCTTGCCACCGCCCCGGCCGAGCATGAACTTCCACACCTTGATCTGGGCGTCCGGCTGCTGCAGCCCCAATTCCTCCTGCAACTGCGCCACCAGAGCATCGATCTGGCGGGCATCGGTCACGTCCACCAGCAGTTGACCGTAGCTGCTGTTGGGGTCTTCCGGCGTGTAGCTGAGCATGAAGCGCAGACCGCCCTGACCGATAAAGCTGGTGATGTGGCTGACCCCCGGCTTGGCCGCCACCTGGGTCTCGATCTGCGCCAGCACATCGGCGGTGGCCTGGATGTCGCTGCCCTGGGGCAGATAGACATCGACGACGAACTGCGGCCGCGCCGACTCCGGCATGAAGCCCGGCGGTACATAGCCAAAGCCGAACAGTGCCGCCAGCAGCAGCGTCAGCAGGGCCAGGCCGCTGAGCAGGCGCCGACGCAGCATCCAGCGCAGCAGCTCGGCATACTGCCGCATCCAGACCGGCAGCGGCGCTGCTGCCGTGCCGGGTGCGGTGCCGGGTGCGGCCGACTTGACGCGCAGGAAGCGCACGCAGAACAGCGGCGTGAGGGTGACGGCAAACAGCCAGCTGAACAGCATGGAATAGAGAATGACCCAGAACAGGGAGCCGGCGTACTCGCCCATGTCGGTGGGCGACAGGCCGATGGCGCTGAACGCCAGAATCCCCACCAGGGTGCCGCCCAGCAGCGGCCATTGGCTGGCGCTGACCACCTCGACTGCCGCCTTGATGGCTGCCTCACCGCGCTGCAGGCGTACCAGGATGCCATCGGTGATGACTATGGCGTTGTCCACCAGCATACCCAGGGCGATGATCAGGGCACCGAGGGAGATGCGCTGCATGGCGATGTCGTCCAGGTACATGGCGATCAGGGTCGCCGCCACCGTCAGCAGCAGCACGGCACCGACGATCAAGCCGCTGCGCCAGCCCATGAAGATCACCAACACCAGCACCACGATGAGCAGGGCGGCGATGAGATTATCGACAAAGCCCTCCACCGCCGCGCGTACCGAGTCCGACTGATAGGAGGTGATATTCAGCTCCATGCCGATGGGGCGCTGTTCCTCCAGTTGCGCCAGACGTTCGCGCACCCGGTCGCCCAGGCTGACCACATTGCCGCCCTTGACGTTGGAGATGCCCAGGCCAATGGCCGGCTGGCCGTCGTAGCGCAACAGCACCCGCGGCGGCTCGCGGTAGCCGCGGCTGAGGCTGGCCAGATCCTTGAGGCGCACCAGCTGGCGACCATCGGCGGAGGCGAGCAGAATCTGTTCCATGGCGGCGAGGGAATCGCCCCGGCTGCTCGGCTGGATTTGCAGCCGCTGGCTACCGGCACGCAGGTCGCCGGCGGCGCTGGTCAGGCCGAACTGACGCAGGGCCTGGTGAATCTGCTCCAGGGGAATGCCCAGCTGGGCCGCCTTGCTATCAGAAATCTCGACAAATATCACCTCTTCGGGCGCCCCCAGGGTGGCGACCCGCGCCACCCCTGGCACCTGTTGCAGCGCTTGCTCCAGGTCCTCGACGTAGTCGCGGATCTGGCTCAGGCTGTAGCCCTCGCCGGTGACGGCGAAGAACAGGGCATAGACATCGCCAAAGTCGTCGTTCACCACCGAGGGGCCGGCACCGGGAGGCAGGCGGCGCTGGGCATCGGCCACCTTGCGCCGCAGCTTGTCCCACACCTGCTCCAATTCGGCCTGGCTGCCGGCGAACGGCAGGGCGATCTCCACCTTGACCTGGGAGCTGCCCTGGCGGGAGATGGAGGTGATCTCCTTGACCTCCTGCATCTGCTGCAGGGCCGTCTCCAGCACGTCGGTGACCTCGTCCGCCACCTGGCTCGGCAGTGCCCCCGCATAGGGCGTGGTGACCACCGCCTGGCGGATGACGAACTCGGGGTCCTCGAAACGCCCCAGGCCCTGGTAGCTGATGAAGCCGCCCAGCAGCAACAGCAGGCACAACAGCCAAGCAATGGGTGCCTTGAGCAGGCTGTATTGGGCGAGATTCATTGGCTAAATACCTCCGCTGCGAAACACGGCGAGGCAAGAGCCAATACAGGACGCAGAGAACGCGGACGACTGCAGGACGCAGGAGGTAGAACGAAGCAGGAGGCCCGAGTCGAGTAGCGCAGAGCACGCAGAGGTTTTATTTGGTCTTCTCTAAAGAACATCTTTCAACTCCGCGATCTCTGCGCTTCTTTGCGGTCTCTGCGTCCTGATTGAAGCCAAATCAAGGCAGCGGCCTGACCTGCATGCCTTCGCGCAGTTGGTGGATGCCGGCGCTGGCGATGCGTTCGCCGGCTTTCAAGCCCTGCTGCACCACCACATGGCTATCGCGCACATCGCCCACCTGGATGGCGCGCAGGCTGACCTTGTCGGTTTCCGGGTCCACTACCCAGACCTTGGGTTGGCCGTCCGCCTCCACCAGCACCGCCTTGAGGGGGATGATCAGCTCCTTGGGCTCATCGCCTGCATTGGCACCCTCGGCCAGCACCTCCACCGCCATCCCTGGCAGCACCCGGCTACCCTGGCTGGGAATGAGTTCCAGCACCACCTCGTAGGTCTGGGTCTGGGGGTCTGCCTCGCTGGCGAAGCTCTTCAGCCGCACCGGCTGGTCCGGCTCGGCCAGGTCGGCAAAGCGCACATAGCCGAACTCGCGCCGCTTTTGACTTTGCACCACCCGCTCGGGTACATGGATCACCACTTCCAGCTGGGACAGGTCCTGCAGGCTGATGATGGCCTCCTTGGCCTGGACGTTCTGGTGGTTCTCCACCCAGCGCCGGGCCACCCGGCCGGCGAAGGGCGCGCGCAGCTGGCTGTCCGCCAATTCCTTGCGGGCGGCATCCAGGGCGACTTGCTTGAGGTTGAGTTGGGTCCGCTGCTGATCCAGCTCGGCCTTGGCCACCGCCTGGCTTTGCTGCCAGAGGCTGTTGAGACGGTCAAAACTGGTCTTGGCCTGGGCGAACTCGGCCTCGGCCTGGGCCAGCTGGGTCTCGAAGCCGGCCGGATCGAGCCGGGCTACCAGGTCACCTGCGGCCAGTTGCATGCCCTCTTGCACCGGCAGATCCACCAGCTTGCCAGCGAGGTTGAAGGCCAGCTCGGCTCGCTGACTGGCGCGCACCCGGCCGGGAAAGCGCAGACGCAGGGGTCGCTCCCAGGCCTGGACCTGAAAAATCGCCACCGGCCGACTCTTTGCTGCAACCTCAGGGGGAGCTTCCTGCTGGCAGGCGCTCAGCGCCAAGGCTGCGGCGAGCAGAGCGGCCAGGCAAAGGGGACGATGGAGGTTGGGCATGGGGCTGATCCCACAATGAATAGTTGAATGGGCGCAGTGTCGAGCAGTGCCGGATACCCGGCAAGGGGGATAGCGCCCAAAATGGGCGGGAGGAGTGCGGCGAGGGGGTAGAATGCTCGCAAGCTGTCAGAGGCCAACTGCCAGCTGGCCAGGTTCAAACCACAGAGCCCGTAAAATGCCCAAAACCCCAGCCATCGACTTGCAGCAGCACTTCGGCACTATCTGGCCGGTGCATGTGGAGCATTTCACTGAACTGCTGATTCGCTTGCGTCAAGCCTTTGCCGGTGATCTGGACCTGATGCTGATCCTCGCCATCATCGGCTCGCGCACCCTGCCCTGCCGCCGGGTCAACAGCTTCACCCTGGATGAGTTCATCGAAACCCGCCGGGAACTGCCACCGGAGCCGATCAACCTGCAATCCATCGCCGAGTGCAGCGGCATCCCCCGCGAGACGGTGCGGCGCAAGCTGCAGCAGATGGAGGGCCTCGGCTGGATCAGCAAGGATGACCAGGGCCATTATGCCGCCACCGCCAAGGCATCCCAGGACCTGGTCGGCCAGACCCAGGCCAGCCTGGATTATCTCAAGGCCCTGTTTGACCCTAAAAAGAGCATTTGGCCACAGAGCCACAGAGTACACAGAGAAAAATTAATGTGTTGGAAAGCGAACGCTCATCACCTTTTAGGTGAGCCTGGTCTAATATGTAGCTCTTTGAAACACCTCTGTGATCTCTGTGTCTCTGTGGCTTAGCTGAGGAATATAGGATGACGCCTTTGCCAGGTTAGTCGACAGCTGAGCTGGCCGGCGGACTGAGATGAGCCGTCACAAAAAGACCCTCATGTTGTTTGCAGGCACAACACCAGCACCCCACCCCAGGCCAATGAGCTAGGTAAAAGCCGCTCCAGCCCGCGAGCCAGGGGCGTTGCCGAAGGCAGAAAGATGCCGCTGGCCCAGTCAACACGCGGCCGCGGGCTCAATCCATCGACCCAGCCGAGGGCTTGGCTCAGGCTGTCCCAGCGCGCAGCGGCATAGCCGGGGGAGGCGCGTTTTTGCCGATACAGCAGGCTGTGGCGATTGAGCAGCCCCAGGGTCACCCCCTTGCCGCTGACCCGCCACATCTCCGCCAGCGCCTGCTGAGGGTCGGCAACAAAGCACAGGCTGGTCATCGCCAGCACCTGATCAAAGGCGCCATCGGCAAAGGGCAGGGATTCACCCCGACCCTGCAGCCATCGCACCCGTGGATCGCGCTGGCGGGCGAAGTCGAGCATCGCCGGGTCCGGGTCCAGGCCGCTGACCTCAAGCCCCAGATCGGCAAAGCCGCTGCTGAAAAACCCCGTGCCGCAACCCAGATCCAGCAAGCTCTCCCCCGCCTGCGGCTGCATCAGTTGGCGCAAAAGTGCCAGTTCGCGCTCGGCGAACCAGGCCCCGCGCGGGCTTTGGTACCACTGATGGTAGCTGGCTGGCGCAAGCATGGAGATAGCCTCAGGGCTTGGTCGGATTCTGGCTCTGCAACCAGCGCTCATAGCCACCGTAGAGCAGGCGCACATTGCTGAAGCCATCCAGGCGCAGGGCCTGGGCCACCTGGGAGGCAAAGGAGCCGCTGTTGCAGTAGGCCAGAATGGTCTTGTCCTTGGGCAAGTCGGCACGCTGAGCAAACACCTTGCGCCACTCGATATTCACCGCGCCGGGGATATGCCCCTTGGCGAACTGCTCGGCATCGCGCACATCCAGGATGTAAAAGTTGGCGTAATCAGCCGCAGGTATCTGCTCCACCGTGATCTGGCCGGAGCCGTAGTCGGCAAAGTCAAAGTATTCCTCCAGGGCCTCAACCACGGCCGGGTCGGCCTCGGCCTGGGCTGTGCTGACAACGCCAAGGCCCAGGGCGATGACGAGCAGGGGGATGAATGGGTTCATGGCAATCTCCTCGGTTGTGTCAGTGGGGTTGTGGCTTAAGTGGCCAGGGCCTGGTGCAGATCGGCGATCAGGTCCTTGGGGTCTTCCAGACCGATGGATAGCCGCAACATGCCGTCGCTGATCCCGCGGCGGGCGCGTTCCTCGGCGCTCAGGCCGTGATGGGTGGTGGTGCAGGGCTGGGTGATCAGGCTTTCCACCCCACCCAGGCTGGGAGCCAGGGCGAACAGCCTGAGCCGATCCGCCACCGCGCTGGCCGCAACGCCGCCCTCCGCCACCTCAAAGCTCAACATGCCGCCAAAACCGCTCATCTGCCGGGCCGCCAGGGCCTTGCCGGGGAAGCTGTCCAGGCCAGGGTAGAGCACCCGACTGACGCGGGGGTGCTGGCTCAGCGCCTCGGCCACGGCCTGGGCGTTGGCGTTTTGCTGCTGCACGCGGATCGGTAGGGTGCGGATACTGCGCGCCAGCAGGGCAGCGGTCTCCGGGGCGAGCATCTGCCCCAGGTTCTTGCGCCAGCCCCAGATGGGTGCCAGCAGCTCCTTGCTGGCCATGATGGCCCCAGCGGTGAGATCGGAATGCCCGCCCAGGTACTTGGTGCAGGAATGCACGGCAAAGTCCGCGCCCAGGGCCAGGGGCTGCTGGTTCACTGGCGAGGCAAAGGTGTTATCCACCGCCACCAGGGCACCATGGCGATGGGCCAGCTCGGCGATGGCGGCGATGTCAAAAATCTCAAGCGCCGGGTTGGTCGGGGTCTCAAAGAACACCAGCCCGGCACCCTGCTGTAACAGCTGCGGCAGCCGATCCAGCTCATGGCCGAGCAGGAAATGCCCAGGGATGCCCAGCAGGGGCAGCTGGTCCTTGAGCAGCTCCAGGGTGCCGCCATAGGCATCGCCGATGCAGATCACCCCCTTGCGGCCATGGCTGACAAACAGCGCCGCCTCCGCCGCCATGCCCGAGCAGAAGGCCCAGGCCGCCTCGGCGTTTTCCAGCGCGGCGAGTTTTTCCTCCAGGGCGAGGATCGTCGGATTGAGCCCGTAGCGGGTGTAGAGCGGAGCCAGGGTGCGACCCTCCACCACATCCAGGATGGCCTGGGTGGAGGGGAACTTGAAGGTGGTGGAGCTGTACAGCGGGCTGTGCGGCGAGCCCTGGGGGTCGTCCATTTCTCCGGCATGGACGCAGCGGGCGGCAAGTTCGGTCATTGGTGCTCTCCTTTGATGGGGGGTTGGGGTTCCAGACCCGGCTTAATCCGGGCCAGTTATTCAGTCTTCTTTGCGCCCTTTGCGCTGCTTTGCGTGCTTTGCGATCCGGTTTTCGGATTTAGCCGGGCCTGTATCTTCCAACAGCGGCGGCTCGGGCTTGCCCAGAACCCGTGCGAGCAGTTGCCGTGAGCGTTGGGCGATCCAGTTCTTCGACAGGCGTTGCTCGGCAAACAGCAGCTTGTCGCTGGCTTCTGTGTCGCGATACAGCAGGTGCTCGGTCTGAGGGGCGAAGGGGCGCGTACTGACCCGGGCGATGCGGCCGAGGTTGACGCCACGGCCATCGTCCAGCAGCAGCAGGTGCGGCAGGATGCCACGGGCCGGGTCGGGGCGGGGATAGTCCAGCACCGCCAGCAGCTCGAAGGCCTCGCCGGTCACCGACACCCCCAGGTTGACCTTGCCGCCGTGCAGCTCTATTAGATACACCTGTTGGCCAACGGCAGCGCGCAGGCGCTCGATCTGCGCGGCATAGTCGGCGCTGGGCCAGAGTTCATCCATGCTTAGCTCGCCTGACAGGCTTGCCAGGCGCGGATCAGGGCGGCGGCGGCCTGGTCGATCTCATCGGCGGTGCTGTAGCGCCCCAATGACAATCTGACCGCCCCCCGCGCCCGCTGCGGGCTGGCACCCATGGCGGCGAGCACGCCGCTGACGGCGGCATCTGCGGCATGACAGGCGGAGCCTGTGGAGGCGGCTACCTCGGGCGCGGCGGCGAGCAGCTCGGCCCCGCTGACCCCAGGGAAGGAGAGATTCAGGGTGTTGGGCAGGCGCTGCTGCGGTGGGCCGTTCAGCTCCAGGCCGGGGATGGCCTGGCCGAGCCTTTGGTGCAGCCGGTCGCGCAGATCACGCAACCGCTCCTGCTCCACCCCCAGCTGGCGCTGCGCCAGCTCAGCGGCCATCCCCAGGCCAACGATGTAGGCGACGTTCTCCGTACCGGGACGCAGTCCGCGCTCATGGCCCGCGCCGAATTGGATCGAGCCCAGCTCAATGCCCTGGCGCACATAGAGCGCGCCCACCCCCTTGGGTGCGTAGCATTTGTGGCCCGCCAGGCTGAGCAGATCGGCCCCCAAAGCTGCCACGTCCACGGCAATCTTGCCCAGGGCCTGGGCGGCGTCCACATGCAGCAGGGCGCCGGCCTGATGCACCCATTCGGCCAGCTCGGCCAGCGGCTGGATGCTGCCGATCTCGTTGTTCGCCAGCATCACCGAGACCAGGGCCAGGGGTGGCTGAATCTGCGTCCGGGCCGCAGTCAGATCCAGCAGGCCCTGGCCATCCACCGCCAGCTCCTGTAATTCCCAGCCCTGCTCGGCCAGATGCCGCGCCGGTTGGCTGACCGCCGGGTGTTCGATGCCGCTGATGAGCAGGCGCGAGGGCGCCCCAAGGCACCGTGCCAGGCCCAGCAGGGCCAAATTATTGGCCTCGGTGGCCGAGCCGGTGAAGATGATCTCCTCCGGCTGGGCATGGATGCAGGCCGCCACCTGGGCCCTGGCCTTGGCCACCGCCTGTTTGGCATCGTGGCCGTAGCTGTGGTCCGACGAGGGGTTGCCAAAGCCCTGGCGCAGCCAGGGCAGCATGGCCTCCAGTACCAGGGGATCGACGGGGGTAGTGGCGTTGTAGTCGAGGTATATGGGTTGCATCTGGGCCTCTGTCAGAAGGTGAGTACCTTTTCGCTGTCCCTGACCAGTTCATGGAGGTCCGCCATGCTGGACAGGGGGCAGTGCTCGCTGGCACCTTGCTGGCGGATCTTCAGGCAGGTGCCGCAGGCGAGGATCTCGCCACCCTTATCGACAAACTCCTGGATCTGCGCTGTTACGCCGAATTGCTCCGTATCCAATTGCTCTGCCTCAACCCCCTTGGCCAGCAGAAAGGCCCTGACGCCATCACCCTGCTGCAGGGCGAAGACGCCGAGGCGAAAGGCATTCCACACCGTTTCCGGGTCGTTGCTGTAGATGATCAGGCCAAGTTTCATGGGCAATACTCCATAGTCTGTGGATTCATTCGACCAGCTGCCGCAGGTAGGCAACCAGATCGTCCCGCTGCTCCGGGCTCAGGGGCAGTTGCGGCATCAGTGACCTGGCCCCGCCCTGGGGGTCCATTATGGCATGGCCCGCCCCAGGTACGATGAAGGCCGAGGGCCGCTCGATTGCCTGACGCAGATAGCCCGGCCAGTGCAGGCCGCCGGCCTGGGCCAGATTGGGGCCGATGCGACTGGGCGTCTGCCCCGGCAGGCTGTGGCAGGCGACGCAGCCCTGCTCCCGTGCCAGCCGGGCACCCCGGCTGGCATCGCCCGCCGAGCGGCCTTGCTCAACCAGGCCCTGCAGGCGCGTCTCGGCCAGGGCCCGCCCGGGCAGGACCAGCAGATGCCAGGCAGACAGCTGTTTGCGCCCATCCCTGCCTTGTCCGGCCCCATCCCACCGAGCCAGGGCCAGGGGCAGCGGGTTGAGCGTTGCGGGCAAGGCCCCGCGCAGCACCAGCGACCAGCCCCCGGCGCGGTATTCGGCCAGCGCCTCGGGCGCGGCCATGGCCGGGTTGGGCTCCAGGCTGCCAAAGCCCTGGGCGGTCAGGGCCTGGGTGCCCCGCCCGGCCTGCCAATACCAGAGCGCTACCGGCCGCTGGGGCTGGCCCATGCCGATGTAGGGCAGGTCCGGGTCTGGATCGGTAACAAACTGTACCGCCAGGGCATCGGCAAAACGGTCGGTGTGGCTCTGGCTGTAGGGGTCTTCCTGGGCGTCCGGCCAGTCTATGCGCAGGGCCAATTCCGTTTCACTGGCCAGGGCGCGCAGCTGGATATCCACCGCCGCGCCCCCCTCCAGGCCCGGCGCTACACTGTCTTGTGCCAGCAGGCGCAGCCGCTGCGGCGCTATCTGGTCCCAATCGATGGCGGCGCTGGCGCTGGGCAGTGGCGCGCTGGCCTTGGCCTGGATCAACCGCCCCTGACGCTCCAGCTCTTGCAGGGCGGGAACCACGCCAAGGCCCGTCTCTGCCCGACCGGCCTGAGCCGCGCCGCACAGCAGCAGCGCGCCCAGTATCGGACCCAGGAGGGATGCGGATTTCTGTTGTTTACTGTGAAACATCCGTAGCAACTGACAGGTCCCGAGTCCCGAGGCCCGAATCCCGAAGCCACCAAGAGATGTTTCATGTTCCGGGGTGGTGCTCCCCACTTCATGATCGTTGGGCTTCATCTCAGATCAACTCCCGGGGCCGGTCGAGGCGGAACATGTCGCCGTGGCGGTAGGCGATGAGCAGGTCCATCAGGGCCGATGCCTGTTTACGGTTCTTTTTTGCCATCTCCTCGCGCAGGGTATCCAGGGCGGCCTTGACCCCTGGGCCGAAGAGCTCCTGCAGATAGGCATCGGGCAGCCGGGCCTCCTCCTCGGGGCGACCGTCCGCCGCCAGTTTGGGCGGGCTCAGGGGCGGCACATAATAGATATTGGGCTGGGTGCCGTACTCCGCGTGTAGCGGCAGGGCCACCTTCCAGCGCTGCACCAGTTGATGCACGGCACCCTCCTCGTCATCCAGATAGGCCAGATGCCGGGCACGCCCCACGCATTGATAGGCGCAGGCCGGCGGCAGGCCTTTTTCCACCCTGGGGTAGCAGAGGATGCATTTTTCCGAGCGTCCCGCCAGGGGGTTGAAGTAGATCTTCTTGTAGGGGCAGGCGGCAACGCAGTAACGGTAGCCGCGACAGCGCTGCTGGTCGATCAGGACTATGCCGTCTTGCTCGCGTTTGTAGATGGCCTGACGCGGACAGGCGGCGAGACAGGCCGGTTTGCTGCAGTGGTTGCACAGGCGCGGCAGATAGAAAAAGTAGGCATTGGGGTATTCCCCGGCACCCTGGTCTTCATCCCAGTTCGCCCCCCACTGCAGCTGGTCCTCGGGACGCAGGGGCCTGTCGCCCGGCTGGAACAGGGCCTGATAGTCGAACTCGGCGGGGTAGCCGTAGTCCTCGTGCAGGCGCGGCAGGCGGCCGGGGCGCAGGCTGTCGCCCTGCCAGCCGCCGCCGGCCTGCTCCCAGTCCTTTGGATAGCCCTTGCCGGGGCGGGTCTCCACATGGTTCCAGTACATGAATTCGCGCCCATCGCGATCGGTCCACTGGGATTTGCAGGCCAGGGTGCAGGTCTGGCAGCCGATACACTTGTTCAGGTCGATGACCATGGCCAGTTGGCGTTGTGACATGGCGTGATTCCTCTAGGGTCTGGACCCGCGGGCCGTCTCAGGATTGGGCAAGGCGCGCCACCTCAACCGATGACTCATGGGCGAGCATGTTGCCATCCCAGTTGGGGCTGAATTTCAGGTGCCCCCAGTCGTCCACCAGTTCGGCCAGCGAGAGCAGGCCGGCGACGCTGCTGTTCAGGCCCATGCGCCGTTCGAACTGGTGCGGCTCCCAGGCGTGATCCATCACCAGGGCGTCCGGCGGTACCGCGAGCATCAGTTTGGCGCGGGCGATGAAGTCCCCCACGTCGTTGAATACCCGCACCCTATCGCCCTCGTCGATCTGGCGCGCGGCGGCGGTCTTGGGGTTGAGCCAGACATAGGGCTCGCCCCGCTGCAACCGCAGTAACTGGCTGTTGCTGCGCCACTGGGAATGTATGCCCCAACGGGTATGCGGGGTGTAAAAGGCCAGGGGAAAGCTCGGCGGGCGCAGGGGGCCTATGGCGGTGGGCGTGGTCCAACCCTGTTTTTTGAATACCGGGTGATCGATGAAGAACTGCTGGCGTCCCGACAGGGTGGCGTAGGGCTTGCGCAGATAGACATTGCGCTCGAAGGAATAATAGGGCCGATTGGCATACAGGGGCGAGGAGTAACCGGCCTGCTCGTTGAGCACGATAAAGCCATGGCGGGCGGCGTCTTCCGGCGTCCAGGGACTGATGGCGGGGACATTGCGCATGATCCAGCGCACTACGTCCTCGTCCGTGCGCAGCTTGCCGCCGTCGCTGAACTCCTCCGCCAGAGCGACCAGCTCGCGCATCACCGGGGCGGCCATGTCGCCCTCCTCGGTCAGGAAATCCGGGTCGGGAATGGCCTGGATGCCGCGCCTTTTCGCCGCCTCGCCAAGCGCCTCAGCAAGCCCCAGGCAGATGCTCCACTCCGAGCGGGTCTCGCCCACCGGCTTGAGCCCCTTGGGCGGGATGGTGATGTTGCAGAATCTGTGGTAGCCCAGCTCGCCCCGGATGTCCCAGGATTCATAGTGACTCTTGGCAGGCAGCAGGTAGTCGGCCCAGAGGGCGGTGGAATCCATGCGATGGTTGATATCGACGAACAGGTCCAGCCCGCCGAGCATGGCCTCGCGGTAATGGGCCTCGCCCTTGTTGCGGCGAAACATGTTGTCGGCGAACAGCAGCAGGGCCTTGGGGCGGCCAAAGTAGGCGTTGCCCAGGGCCTTCTTCTCCGCCACCAGCCGGGCCACATCGGCCGAATCATAGCCCGCGGTCTGGCGCAGATGCTCATCGGGATAGTGGCTCTGCATAGTCTCCTGCATGTTGCCATTGAGCCATTCGCTGAAGAAGCCGGAGCCGAAGCGGGCCGGTTTCGGGCTCGATAGCGGGCCTATGCCGCCCAGGCTCCAGTTGTTTTCCGTATCCAGGCCGCCCCGGTCGCCGGAGTGCCCGGTAAGGGCGCAGGCCAGCGCGGCGGCCCAGCAGGTCATGGTGCCGGAGACGTATTTGTGCAGGGCAAAGCCTATGTTGACTATGGCCTTGTCCGCCTTGGCCAGGTCTTGCGCCATGCGCTCCAGCTGTTCGGCATGTACGCCGGTGATGGCCTGGGTGCGCTCGGGCGGATACTTGGCCGCCTCCGCCCTGACCCGCTCCAGCACCGTGGTCAGCTGTAGCGTCCGGCCATCCTTGTCACTGACCTCATAGCGCCCGCCGAGGGCCGGTTGCAACTTGCCCAGACGCAGGCTTTGGCGAAAATGACCGGGGCTGCCGGGCATGGGCCTGGCACTCTTGCTCAGCTCGTCCCAGCAATAGAACACATCCTCCTTGCCACCCTCACGCAGATCGCGGTGGCGCAGCAATTCACCGCTGTCCTCGCGCACCAGGAAGGGCAGATCGGTCTGTTCGCGGATGAAGGCCGGGTCGATCAGTTCATCACGCAACAGCAGATACAGCAGGGACATGGCCAGGTAGGCATCGGTGCCCGGCTTGATCGGCAGCCACTGGCTGGCAAATTTGCAACTGGCGTTATAGTCCGGGGTGATGCTGTAGATACGGGCACCGTTATAGCGTGCCTCGTTGAGATAGTGGGCATCCGGGATGCGCGTCACCATGGGGTTGATGCCCCACAGCAGGATACAGTCGGCCTCGAACCAGGCATCCAGCGAATGGCCCACATTGGCCAGCCCGTAGGCCAGCGAGGCCCCGGTGAACATGTCGCCAACGGCGCTGGCCGGATACAGACGCTGGGCACCCAGCAGCGAACCCAGGCGCAGCGGCCCGGCCCGCCGCCCCTGCGAGAGGATGCCGGTGCCGGTATATACCATCAGCCCGGCCGGGCCATGTGCCGTCAGGCTATCCAGCAGGCGCTCGGCGATCTCCTGCAGGGCCTGTTGCCAGGAGATCCTCTGCCATTTGCCCTCGCCCCGGTCACCGCTGCGCTTGAGCGGGTGCAGCAGGCGGTCGCCCTGGTACATCTCCTTGGAATGGACTATGCCCTTGTTGCAGCCACGCGGGTTGGCATCGGGAATCCTGGGGCTGATCGGCGGGTAGGCGGCCGACTGCTCCTCGCGGGTAACCCGGCCATGGCGGGCGAATACGCGCCAGGCGCAATTGCCCTGGCAGTTGGAGCAATGAAAGGCAAAGCCCTGGGCATCCCCCCGGCTGGCGATGAGTTCCTGCCGATAGCCATCCTCCCAATCCCGCGCCGGGTCGGTGCCCGCGGCATGGGCGCGCAAGGCCGTCAGCGGCCCGCCAAACACCAGCGCCAGACCGCAATAGCTGGAGCCCTTGATGAATTCACGACGATCCATAAACCCGCTCCCCTGAAGAATGACCCGTCCGGCAAGACCCGCCAGCCCGGTAGCTGATGATGGCTTGAACCCCCTGGGCTCAGCGTTCGATGGGGCGAGCCGGGTCTGCCGCCCACTCCGACCAGGAACCGGGATAGACCCGCACTCGGGTATAACCCAGCCGCTCTAGCGCCAGCAGCAGAAAGGTAGAACGCCCCAGGCCGCCGTTGCAGTAGGTGACTATCTCCTGCTGCGGGTCGATACCGGCCTGCTTGAGCCTGGCGCGCTGGGTCGCCTCATCGGCAAAGGTACGCAGGTCGCCGCCGAGCCGGTCCCAGGGGAAACTCAGGGCACCGGGGATATGCCCGGCGCGGCGGGCACCGCCATCCTCCTTGCCGCTGTACTCGGCAATGGAACGGGCGTCCAGGATCAGCCGTTGGGGCTGCTGCAGCTCGGCGCTGGTGAGGGCGAAGCCGACATCCGGCCGGGGGACGTAGTTGGCGCTGGCGGGGCTGGGCTGCTGCTGGGTCACCGGCCGTTGCTCGGCCACCCATGCGCGGAAACCGCCGTCGAGGATGGCCAGTCGCTCATGGCCCAGAAAACGAAGGATGTACCACAGCGCCGAGGCGGCGCGGCCATTGCCCTGATCGTAGATCACCAGCGGGCCGTCGTTGCTGATGCCCAGGGCACCGAGCTTGCTTGCCGCCAGTTGGGGGAAGATCGGCAGGCCGGTCTTGCTGTTCTCGTCCTCGTCCTCCAGGGTCTGGTAATGCAGATTCAACGCGCCGGGGATGTGGGCGCGGCGGTAGTCCTGCGGGCTTTCGGCATCGATCAGCAGCAAGGATTGCTGGCCCAGGCGCTGCGCCAGGGTCGCGCTATCGATCAGCTCCACCGCCGCAGCGGGCAGGGCGAGCAGCCAACAGAAACAGAGCAGAAACAGCCCCATGGGGTTTTTCATGGCGATCTCCTCGGCATAAATCGGAACATGCAGGCCCGGCGCAGCGGGCCGCGATGGATCTACCTGTCCTCTATGGCCGCCTGAATCAGGCGCACCACCGCCGGGCTGTCCCAGTCCAGCTCACCGGCCTTTCCGGCCAACAGGCGGCCCTGGCGGTCGAGCAGGTAGGTCACCGGCACCCCGGCGGCGCGATAGGCCTTGGCGGTACCCTCGCTGGTGTCGATCAGGACATCGAAGGGGGGCTCGCGGCCCGCCAGAAAGCCCTCCACGTCGGCCGGGCTATCCGCCACGGTAACCGCCAGTACGCTGAACGGCGCATCGGAAAAACGCCGCTGCAAGCGCTCCAGCGAGGGAAACTCCTTCCGGCAGGGCGGGCACCAGCTGGCCCAGAAGTTGAGCAAGACCACCCGCCCGGCATAGTCGGTCTTGCTACGCAACCGCTCCTTGCGGTCCGGCAGCCGAAACCCAGGCCCCTTGAGCGGCACGGGATAGGGCTTGAGGCCCGCCGCCCGAATCAGCTCCGCATCCAGCGGCGCGGCGTTCAGGGCCAGGGCCGGAGCCAGGCCCAGGCCCCAGCACAGCAGCACCAGCGCCGCCCGGCGCAGAACGCGCCCGGCCACGGTTACAGACACCCCTTGAAGAAGGTCCGCTCGGCGCTGACCTCCAGCAGATCGAGCCGCACCGACTGGATCACGCCGGCCTCGATCGCGCCGGTCAGACGCACCCGTTTGCTGAAGGCCTCGTCTATGTCCTGATAGCGAATCGCGCTGTCGTCGCCATAGCGAAAGGGATAGAAGCGGCCGTTTTCCAGCAGCAGCACCGGGTCGCTTACCTGCCGCAGGGGGCAGTCGGACACGCGCAGCTCGCCGGCGCAGGCGCGGCCGACGATCCAGCCCTCCCAGGTGGGCAGGGGCTGGGGCTGGGTCTGGGTCTTTGCCTGGGCCTGTGTCTGGGCCTGGGCCAGCAGGGGCAACAGCAACAGACCGGCCAGCAGCCGCCGGGGGGTGAATCTGCCTTGCTCAGTCATGGATCATCTCCTGCAAGCCGTCGGTTTGGCCTCACTGCACCTTCTTGATTGCCGCCTTGAAGGCGTCAAGTTCCGACTGGATCTGCATCAGCCGCCCCTTCTGGTCCTGGCTGGTGGCCCCCTCCAGCTCCAGCACATCGGCCAGGCTGGTGGCGTCCAGCATACCGTTGAGGTTACCGCCATCCACGGCGATCAGCTCGCCACCGTAATACACCGCCGGGGCCTTGGCACCGGGGCCGGCAAAGGTAACGGGCACCAGCATCACCGGGATCTTGTAGCTGTTGGACAGCTCGGCGGCCACCTGGATATTGGTATTGCAGCGCACCCCGGGCGGATCGCGCCCGACCAGGGTCAGCACCTTCACGCCGTTCAGCTCGGAGACGCCGGGGGCGGCAAATGCGGCAGATGGCAGGGCCAGACAGGCGGCCAGAAGCAGCAGCACAAGCAAAAGATTATCTATTTTTATCATTGAGTTATCCTCCAGGGTGAAAAGAAAGGGCAGGCAAGGCCCTCAGACTAACAGGGTATTGACGATGATGTAGCTGGCCACCAGCATCAAAAAGATGGCAAAGCCACGCTTCAAGGCATCCCCTGAGATTCGGTTGGCAAAGCGGGTACCGATGAAACTGCCGACTATGGCCACGGCGGTAAACACCGCCATCAGCGGGTAGTCGATGGGCACCGCCCCGGCGTAACCGGCAAAACCGGCATAGGACTTGACCGCCACTATGGCCAGCGAGGTGCCAATCGCCTGTTTCATGCTCAAGCCGGACAGCAGCACCAGTGCCGGGACGATGAGAAAGCCGCCGCCAACACCCACCAGCCCGGTGAGCACCCCCACCAGCACACCATGCACCGCCACCTTGGCCAGGCACTCGGTATCATGGCAGACGCCCTCGGTCACCACGGCGGCGGCACCCACGGACTTGTGCTGCTGCGGTGCCGATGGCCGGAGCATCTTCCAGGCGGCGGCATACATCACCAGGGCGAACAGGCTGAGCTGGATCACCACCGGGGTAATGACCCCGAGCAGCGCCCCGCCATAGGTACCGGCAATGCCGAACAGGCCGAACACCAGGGTGACCTTGGCGTTGACGTTGCCTGCCCGCCAGTGTTGCAGGGCGGTGATGGTAGCGGTGACCGCGACTATGCCCATGCTCATGGCGATGGCCGATTTGGGCTCGACATTGAGCAGATAGAGCAGGGCCGGGGTGGTGACGATGGAGCCGCCGCTGCCAAAGATGCCGAGGACGATGCCGGTAGCCAGACCGGCGATGATGGCGCTAAGGGTCATACTGCTGTCTCGATAGGTGCTGTTTTGATGGATTACTTAAGCCACAGAGAAACAGAGATCACAGAGGTTTTTCAACGAGTTAAGCTTTAATTACGTTTGCTTGAAAGGGGTTAAATTTTCAGTGATTAACGCATTGCTTTTTCTCTGTGTGCTCTGTGGCTCTGTGGCTAAATCGTTAGGTTGATTGGGCCGGATATAGCCAGGCTCACTAGCCTGCCTGCTCCATCATCCGTTCCAGCGGCTCTTCCAGCCCCTCCGCCAGGCCCTGCAGATTCTCCTCGGAGAGCCCCGCTGCCCTGAGGGCGGCCAGCAGATCGGCCGGCATGATGATCACCCCATCGGCCGGGGCCACCGGCCGCCCGGCCAGCCACAGGCTGGGATAGCCCTGACCATGGGCATCCTGGCTGGCGCTGAAATCGGTCTCAGGGGTTAGATCCAGATGCCGGGCAAGCACCTCGGCATAACCGGTATAGAGGCCGCAGCGGCCACCCGGCGGTTGCTTGGAAATGATCCGGACGGACAGGGGCATGGTTGAATTCTCCGCATGTGCCGATGGTTGAGATGGCGGCAAGGCGCGATAGCAGCGTGCCCAACGCAGGGATTGTTGGCCACGCGCTACCCTTGCCAAGGCCCCTGGGAGCTCCGAGCGCCTGCTCGGGGGGACGAGCCCCATAAGCCCTGGAGGCCGATCAATACACCGGAATGGTGCCGTAACCCTTGGCCTGATAGCCCACCAGTGAGGCGAAGGTATTGCCCACCGGGACCACGCCCGGCAGCAGGCTGCTGTTGTCTATGCCGAACAGCCCGGTGGCCACGGAGCAGGACTCCACCCGCACCCCCTGCTGCATCAGCTGATTGAGCAGGGCGACAAACTTCTCATGGGCCAGGCTGTCGTCCAGCGCCATATCCTCGGGCTGTTCCTTGAGCAGGAACTTCACCGCCGCGCCGCGAAAGGCGAGAATGATGTCCGGCTTGACCTGGGCCTGCTCCAGGTCGGTCTTGGTCTGGGCGATTACCTGAAGATACAGGGCCATCTTCTGCATCTGGCCGGGGATATTGATATCGAACACCACCTTGCCCTCGCGCACCCCGCTCAGGGCATGGCTGTTATCGGCAGCCAGGCTGGTGGCCGACAGAGCAGACAGGAAAAGGGCGCAAAGGACCAGGTATATAAGGGGGGCAAAAGGCTTCATGGATGACTCCTCGATGGTAGTGAAATAATGCCGGGGCGCGGCCGATTCCGGGCTTCAGGCCCATGGCCCTGCCCGTGTTAGAATCCCCTGAACAACTGATAATCAACTATTCAAGATAATGATTGAATAATAGACAGAGGGCTTTCCCCGTGTCAACAGATAATTTCAAACGCGACCTATTTGAGCAGTTTGCCCGTCTCGGCAAGGCCATGGGCAATGGCCACCGGCTGGAGATCCTGGAATTTCTCGCCCAGTGCGAATACAACGTCGAGAGCCTGTCACGGCTGAGCGGACTGAGCGTGGCCAACACCTCTCAGCACCTGCAGCAACTGCGTCAGGCCGGTCTGGTGAAGGGGCGCAAGGAGGGGCTGCATGTGTTCTATCAACTCGCCGATCCCGAGGTGGTGGAGCTGATGACGGTGCTGCGGCGGGTGGCCGAGCGCAACCTGGCGGAGGTGGACCGGCTGGTGAGCAGCTATCTGCGGGTGAAGGATGACCTGGAGCCGATCCCCGCCGAGGAATTGCTGCAACGGGCGCGGGATGGCCTGGTAACGGTGCTGGACGTGCGCCCACCGGAGGAATACGCCGCCGGCCACGTACCTGGGGCGATCAACATCTCCCTGGCCGAGCTGGAGCAGCTACCGCCGGACACCGAACGGGAGATCGTCGCCTATTGCCGCGGTCCCTACTGTGTACTGGCCTACGCCGCCGTGGAGCGGCTGCGGCAAAGAGGCCTTAAGGCCCGGCGCCTGGCCGATGGCTATCCGGAATGGAAGGATGCCGGTCTTCCGGTAGAACAGAAGACTGAGGACTGAGGACGCAAGGCAACAATCGCCCCCAAAGAGGTGCGGCAACGAAAGGCCTGAGCCGTTAGATTTTCAGGTTACAATCCCTGGCGATGACACTGGGGTCCGTGCCGCTCCGGCCGGATTGAGATGGAACAAGCCTGATGACACAGCGCCATGGCAACAACGGCTGATATCAGCAAGATCGAGGTGAGCACCGGGACTCGACAATTAAAGAAAGGAAGAACAATGACAGACAATGAACTACGTGAACTGATCACTAGCCTGGCAGTGGCCCAGGCCAAGACCGACACCCAACTGGCCAAGACCGACGCAAAGCTGAATAAGCTGGCTGAGATGTATGGCGGCGTGGGCAATAATCAAGGCAAGGTGGCTGAGGAGTTCTACTTTAACTCACTCAAACATAATCCTGTCTTGAACGGCATCAGATTTGATTTTATTGAGAAGAATGTAACCCGCAGCAAAAGGGGGATTGAGGAGGAATATGATCTCCTGTTGGTGAATGGAGAAGATGTCTATATCATCGAGGTGAAATACCGCCTTCACCCCAAAGATATCGAGCGTATGCTTGGGCGTAAACTCTCCAATTTCAAAATACTTTTTCCTGAATATCGGGACTACAGAATCCATCTGGCACTTGCCACCTTTACCCTGGATGACGATGTCAAGCAAATGGCATTGGACCAAGGCATTACCTTGCTGCAAAGACGAGGTGAGGTTATTGAGACCCTGGCGGCCTAAGCCCCTCTCTGGAAGGAAGAACAATGACAGACAATGAACTACGTGAACTGATCACTAGCCTGGCAGTGGCCCAGGCCAAGACCGATGCCCAACTGGCCAAGACCGACACCCAACTGGCCAAGACCGACGCAAAGCTGAATAAGCTGGCTGAGATGTATGGCGGCGTGGGCAATAATCAAGGCAAGGTAGCTGAGGAGTTCTACTTTAACTCACTCAAACATAATCCTGTCTTGAACGGCATCAGATTTGATTTTATTGAGAAGAATGTAACCCGCAGCAAAAGGGGGATTGAGGAGGAATATGATCTCCTGTTGGTGAATGGAGAAGATGTCTATATCATCGAGGTGAAATACCGCCTTCACCCCAAAGATATCGAGCGTATGCTTGGGCGTAAACTCTCCAATTTCAAAATACTTTTTCCTGAATATCGGGACTACAGAATCCATCTGGCACTTGCCACCTTTACCCTGGATGACGATGTCAAGCAAATGGCATTGGACCAAGGCATTACCTTGCTGCAAAGACGAGGTGAGGTTATTGAGACCCTGTCGGCCTAAGCCCCTCTCCCTCTCTGTGATGCGTCAAATCCACCCGCACAACCCCTTTTTCTCTCTGTGTTGAGCGAACCCGGTGTCACTTAAAGCCGTTTGCTGAGCGCAGCGCCGTCCCGAGCGCTTCCCTGGGCCTGCCGAGGGGCGCCGTGGGCCATGCCCTTTGCCCCTGATGGCCATCAAAGGTAAGGGGTTGCCGATTTTCAGGTTACAATCCCTGGCAATGATACTGGGGTCCGTGCCGCTCTGGCCGGATTGAGATGGAACAAGCCTGATGACACAGCGCCATGGCAACAACGGCTGATATCAGCAAGATCGAGGTGAGCACCGGGATCTACTGGGTTGAGATCCCGCAGGCCGACCTGCGCCTGCTGTGTGGCTGTCCGGAGGACTCGGTCAAGCACCTGATGCGGCGTGGGCTGATCTCGCCGCGCAGCACGGATGGGGTGGAGTACGAATCCGGCCCCAACGCCATACTGCTGTCCGATACCATGTTGCAGAACGGGGCCTTTGCCAATCAGGCCGAGTTTCCGGTGCTGCAGATGCTCTACCGCCAGGGCATGCTGATCCCCGGCCACCCCAACAACACCGGTCGCAAGCCCTTGCTGATTGGCTCACCGCAGCAGGTTTCGGCGCAACTGGCCTACATCCATCGTGGCAACTACGGTCTGCTCTCGGAGGCGGAGATCCGCGCCACCGGCATGGATGCCGTGCAGGCGCGCGAGCTGTTCCGCATGAAGCTGGCCTTCTCCTTCGGCAAGCTAGAGGCCAGCGAAGAGTTGCTCGACGCCCTGATCCTGGAGCACAACGACTGGCATGAAATCCGTGCCGGGGTGGAGATACGCCGCCTGCAACTGAGTCGTTTCGAGATCCGCTATCGGGACCAGAGCCTGGAGGTGGACCTCAACCTGAAACGCTTCCAGCGCTACTGGTCGCCCTATCCGTTGGGTTTTCACGAGATCAAGCGGGCCTATTTTTCCGTGATTCACTCAGGCCAGGGTGATGGCTGGGACGTGAACCGCCCGAGCATGAGCAGCGTGCTCTGCTTTCAGGGCCGCATCTATCTCATCGACACCGGCCCCAATGTGGTCTATAGCCTGATGGCCCTGGGCATAGGGGTGAACGAGATCGAGGGCATCTTTCACACCCATTGTCACGACGATCACTTCTCCGGCCTGACCACCCTGATGCGCGCCGATCACCGCATCAAGCACTTCGCCACGCCCCTGGTGCGGGCCACCCTGTTCAAGAAACTGGCGGCGCTGATGGGTAGCGAGCAGGAGGACTTCAGCGCCTATTTCGAACCCCATGACCTGATCTTTGACCAGTGGCTGGACATCGACGGCCTGGAGGTGAAGGCGGTGCTCTCGCCCCATCCGGTGGAGACCAGCATCCTCTTCTTCCGCACCTTCTGGGATGGCGACTACCGCACCTATGCCCATCTGGCCGACATCGCCGGGCTGGATGTGATGCAGCGCATGATCAACGATGACCCGAGCAGGCCGGGCATCAGCCAGGCCCTGTTCGACAAGACCAAGGCGGCCTATCTGGAGCCGGTACAGCTGAAGAAGATCGATGCCGGAGGCGGCCATATCCACGGCAAGGCGACGGATTTCAGCCAGGACCGCAGCGAGCGCCTGATCCTGGCCCACAACTATGCCCCGCTGACCCAGGAAGAAAAGGTCATCGGCTCCAGCGCCCCCTTCGGCATCGTTGATGTGCTGGTGCCAGACTACACCGACAGCCAGCGCCACCTGGCCGAGGGCCATCTGAGCCATCTGTTTCCCGAGCTTGCCGCGAGCCAGTTCAAGAAGTTGCTGAACAATCCTATAGTCACCTTCAAGCCCGGCAGCCTGATCCTGCGCGCCGGGGTGCTGTCCAACGCCATCTACCTGCTCACCACCGGCAACGTGGAGGTGATTCGGAGCGATGCGGAGCGGATCATCATCCTCTCCACCGGGGGCATGATCGGCGAATACTCGGGCCTCTACGACAAGCCCTCGGCGGAGACCTACCGCTCTATCAGCTATGTCCACGCCCTGGCCCTGCCGGCGGACTCCTACCTGGAGTTCGTGCGCTCCAACGACCTCTACGCGGAGATCCTGCGCCTGCACGACAATCGCTGCTTCCTCAAGACCACCTGGCTGTTTGGCGAGTCCATTGGCCCACGCCTGGAGAACCTGCTGGCGCGCAATCTGCGTGACAGCCAACTGGCCCGCGACCCCCAGACCGGGCTGCTTACCCTCCCCCCCGAGCGGCTCTATCTGATCCAGCAGGGGCGCATCAGCAAACTGCTCAACGGCAGGCCGATCAAACAGCTGGAGGCGGGGGATTTCTTCGGTGAGGAGTTCATTCTGCAGCAGAATGGGCGGGGCTTCAGCTACCGCGCCGAGGGCGAGGTGCGCCTCAAACAGCTACCGGCCAGGCTGCTCAGCCAGGCCCCGGTGGTGATGTGGAAGCTGCTGGAGAGCCACCGCGAGACCCTTGCCAGCTGCCTGCATTGAGCTTATTCGGGGCTTAGGGAGCCACTTCCCAGCAAACTTCATCCTTCACCGGAATATAGGTTCAAACATCCGCCAGGTTACCCTTTTGCTGCAGCCAGGCCTTGCGGTCGGCGGCGCGTTTCTTGGCCAGCAGCATGTCCATCAACTGATGGGTGGCCTGGTCCTCCTCGATGGTCAGCTGTACCAGGCGGCGGGTGTCGGGGTGCATGGTGGTCTCACGCAGCTGCATGGGGTTCATCTCGCCCAGCCCCTTGAAGCGTTGCACACTGACCTTGCCGCGCAGCTTTTCTGCCTGAATCCGGTCCAACACCCCCTGCCGCTCGGACTCGTCCAGGGCGTAGAACACCTGCTTGCCGACGTCGATGCGAAACAGCGGCGGCATGGCAACAAACACATGGCCGTGGCACACCAGGGCGGGGAAGTGGCGCAGGAAAAGGGCGCACAGCAGGGTGGCGATATGCGCCCCGTCGGAGTCGGCATCGGCCAGGATGCAGACCTTGTTGTAGCGCAGGCCGGTAAGATCGCTGCTGCCTGGGTCCACGCCCATGGCCACGGATATGTCGTGTACCTCCTGAGAGGCCAGCACCTCGGCCGGGTCCACCTCCCAGGTGTTGAGGATCTTGCCGCGCAACGGCATCACCGCCTGAAATATCCGGTCCCGCGCCTGCTTGGCCGAGCCCCCGGCGGAGTCGCCCTCCACCAGAAACAGCTCACCGCGCTCCGGCTCGTCGGAGCTGCAATCGGCCAGCTTGCCCGGTAGCTTGGGCCCCTGGGTGACCCGCTTGCGCGCCACCTTGCGCCCGGCCCGCAGGCGGCTCTGGGCGGCGCCTATGGCCAGCTCGGCGATCTGCTCGCCCACCTCTGTATGCTGATTGAGCCACAGACTGAAGCCGTCCTTGACCACCCCGGAGACAAAGGCGGCGCACTCACGAGAAGACAGGCGCTCCTTGGTCTGACCGGCAAACTGGGGGTCGAGCAGCTTCACCGAGAGGATGTAGCTGATATTGTTCCAGACATCTTCCGGGGCCAGCCTGACCCCGCGCGGGAGCAGATTGCGGAACTCGCAGAACTCACGCACCGCCTCGGTGACGCCGCTGCGCAGGCCATTGACGTGGGTGCCGCCCTGCACCGTGGGAATCAGGTTGACGTAGCTCTCGGTGACCGCCTCACCGCCCTCGGGCAGCCAGACCAAGGCCCAGTCGGCGGCCTCACGTTCGCTCTCCACGGCCCCGACGAAGGGCTCGTCCGGCAAGGTCGCCAGCCCCTTGAGGGCATCCAGCAGGTAATCCTTCAGGCCTTGCTGGTAGCACCAGGCAAAGGTCTCGTCGCTGTGTTCGTCATAAAACTGCACCCGCAGGCCTGGGCAGAGCACGGCCTTGGCGCGCAGTACGTGCAGCAACTGGCGCACGGAGAATTTGGCCGAGTCGAAAAAGCCGGGATCGGGCCAGAAGTGCAGACGGGTGCCGGTGTTGCCGCGGCCGACCTTGGCCACCTCCTCCAGCTCCACCACCTTGGCCCCATCGGCAAAGGCCATGCGGTACTCGATGCCGGCGCGCTTGACCCAGACCTCCAGGCGCCTGGACAGGGCATTGACCACGGACACCCCGACCCCGTGCAGGCCACCGGCAAAGCGGTAGCTGTCGCTGGAGAACTTGCCGCCGGCGTGCAGCCGGGTGAGGATCAGCTCCACCCCGGCCACGCCGTGCTCGGGATGCAGGTCCACCGGCATACCGCGGCCATCGTCGCTGACCATCAGCGAGCCATCCCTGAACAGCTTTACCTCGATCTGCCGGGCAAAGCCCATGATCGCCTCATCCACGCTGTTGTCGATCACCTCCTGGGCCAGATGATTGGGGCGGCTGGTATCTGTGTACATGCCCGGCCGCTTGCGTACCGGGTCCAGGCCACTGAGGACCTCAATGGCGGATGCGTCGTATTCCTTGCTCATGGGAGGGTTTCAGTACTCAGAAAAAGGCGTTGGGGCCGCTGTCCCGACCGGAGCCGAAACCGCTGGCGGCATCGCGGATGCGCTTGATGATATCCCGCCGCGCCAGCGGCAGGCCGTAGTCACAGAACAGCTGCTGCAATTCGGGGCGAAAACCGCGCCCGCGCAGCGCCTTCAGCGGGGCCCAGCGGGGCTCCTTGACGGCGCGAAAGCCGCTCGCCTCGCGCGGGCTGCCATAGGCATAGGCCTTGTACTGGCCGGTATTGCAGTTGATGCCCTCGTAGTGCAGATTGACCGCGCCCAGGTGACTGCGCAGCATCAGCCAGTAGCGCACCACCCGATCCTCGCCTATGCTCAGGCTGTTGGGGTCGATCAGCACCTCAAAGTCATCCCCCAGGCCATCGATAGGCACCTCCAGCATGGCGCTGGCCTTGGGCAGTGGGGGGATCTCCGACTGTCCCTCCTGCCAGGGCTTGCGCAGGCCTTCGTCGTAGTCGAATTCCTCTTCTCGATTGTAGCGGTACTTGTCATAGGGGTCTTCAAACGCGGCCAGGGGCGTGGCCAGCGACACAAGCAGGGCCACCAACGGCGTAAGAAAAATAGGCGATGGGCGTCTCATCTGAACCTCAGGGAGCAAAAATCAATCCGCGCAGTGTACACAACAAGGCAGGCCAAGAGCATCCCGTTGACCCCTCATCGCCCCTGAGGTAGGGTGCGCCATCTTGTCTGGAGAAACCCCTTGGTCACCAAAAAAAGCAAACCCATCGACTTTGAAGCCTCGCTCAAGGAGCTGGAAACCCTGGTTGCCAGCATGGAACAGGGCGACATGAGCCTGGAGGACTCCCTCAAGGCCTTTGAGCGCGGCGTAGCCCTCACCCGCCAGTGTCGCGACACCCTGCAGCAGGCCGAGCAACGGGTCTCCATCCTCAGTCAGGAGAGCGACCAATTGGAGGTCTTCAACAGTGACGCCTGAGGCCTTTGCCGTCTATGCCCGGCGCTGTCGGCTGCGCGTCGAGGGCTGTCTGGACCGCCTGCTGCCGACTGCCGACCACCTGCCCGAGCGCCTGCACCGGGCCATGCGCTATGCCGCCCTGGCACCGGGCAAGCGTGTACGGCCGCTGCTGGTGTATGCCACCGGCGATGCCCTCGGCTGCGCCCATGAGCGCCTGGATGGGATTGCCGCTGCGGTGGAGATGATCCACGCCTTCTCCCTGGTACACGACGACCTGCCGGCCATGGACGACGATGCCCTGCGCCGCGGCCAGGCCACCTGTCACATGGCCTTCGACGAGGCCAGCGCCATCCTCGCCGGGGATGCCCTGCAGACCGAGGCCTTTCTGGTCCTGGCGCAACAGGATGGCGGCATCGACCCGCAACTGCGCCTGCAGATGATCGAACTGCTGGCCCAGGCGGCCGGCTCGCGCGGCATGGCCGGGGGCCAGGCGCTGGACATGGCGGCAGAGAATCAGGAGCTGGACCTGCCGCAACTGGAGATCATCCACATCCACAAGACCGGTGCCCTGATCCGGGCGGCGGTGAACATGGCCTGCCTGGCCAGTCGCTGCGACCCCGAACCCCAGCGGCGGCTGGACCATTACGCCAAGTGCGTCGGCCTGGCCTTTCAGATCCGCGATGACATCCTGGATGTCGAGGGCGAGACCCAGACCCTGGGCAAGACCCAGGGCAAGGACAGCCACAGCAACAAGGCCACCTACCCTGCCCTGCTCGGCCTGCAAGGGGCCCACGCCAAGGCCCAGGAGCTGATCGACGAGGCCCTGCACAGCCTCACCGAGCTGGACCAGCGCGCCGACCCCCTGCGCGCCCTGGCCAGCTACATCCTCAGGCGTATCAGTTAAGCAGCGGTCAGCGGCCAGCTAATAGCTGGCGGCTGATGGCTGATGACTTGTCAGGCAGCCGTCCAGCCGCGATAATTGCCGATTATCTTCATCATCGCCCACGCCAGAGAGCGCCCGCCTGATTTAGGCCGCCCTACCCGTCCCCGATCCTTAACCTGATCGAATCCGCGGTTTGGTCAGCCGCTTGCGGGTTTAGAATCCGCTATCTGGAAGAACACAGAGAATCCCATGACAACCAGCGCCGAAACCTCCTGCAACATCGACGACGTACAAAGCCACAAGGACACCCGCGAAATCGCCATCAACAAGGTAGGCATCAAGGACATCCGCCACCCCATCCGGGTGAAGGACCGCAGCCAGGGCGAGCAGCACACCATCGCCGTGTTCAACATGTACGTGTTCCTGCCGCACAACTTCAAGGGCACCCACATGTCGCGCTTTGTCGAGATCCTCAACCGTCGGGAGCGGGAGATCTCGGTGGAATCCTTCAAGGACATACTGCGCGAGATGGTCGAGCGCCTGGAGTCTGAATCCGGTCACATCGAGATGACCTTCCCCTACTTCGTCAACAAGAAGGCCCCCATCTCCGGGGTGCAAAGCCTGCTGGACTACCAGGTCACCCTGATTGGCGACTTCCACCAGGGCAAGCCGCGCATGTCGGTCAAGGTGGTGATCCCGGTCACCAGCCTCTGCCCTTGCTCCAAGTCCATCTCCGAGCGGGGTGCCCACAACCAACGCTCCCACGTCACCCTGACGGTACAGGCCAGGGACTTTGTCTGGATCGAGGAATTGATCGAACTGGTGGAGCAGGAGGCCTCCTGCGAACTCTACGGCCTGCTCAAGCGGCCGGATGAGAAATACGTCACCGAACGGGCCTACGATAACCCCAAGTTCGTCGAGGACATGGTGCGCGACGTGGCCGGCCGCCTCAACGCCGACGAGCGCATCCTCAAATACATGGTGGAATCAGAGAACTTCGAGTCCATCCACAACCACTCCGCCTACGCCCAGATCGAACGCGACAAAGGGGAGGGCTAAGGGCTTTATCTGAACCGGCTCAGCGCTTGCGCAGCAACATCAGATTACCCTGGTGACTGACCTCCAGGTTACCCAGAAAGCTCATGCCCAGCAGGGCCTGGGGTGGGCTTGTGCCCTCCAGCACCACGCCGTTGACATGGCGTAGCTCGATACCACCCACCGAAACCCTGTCCAATACCATGCCGTAGCTCTTCACCACGCCCGAGGCGGTCTGCGCCAGCATGGGCTTGCCGCGTTTCTTGAAATCCAGCCCCAGGCGGTCGGCCTCTACCGAGCTGATGGCCACCCCGGTAGCCCCGGTGTCCACCAGAAAGCTGGTGGCCTGGCCGTTGATCCGCCCTGCGGTGCGGAAATGCCCGCTGTTGTCGCGCACGATGCGATGCTCTGCCCGCGCCGCCTGGGCGTAGTTGGCGCTGATGCGCGCCTGCGGGCTGAGCACGAACTCCTTGCCGTCGAGGCTCAGGCGGGCCTCGCGGCTATTGGCGGAGATCAGACGCACCCCCTCGGGGCTGGCCTTGCCTTTTTTCAGCAGATGCCGTTTGCCGTCGATCTCCAGCATGGCCTTGTCGGTAAACAGCGCCAGCACGCGAATCTGCGGCTGCGCCAAAGTGGCCGATGCAAACCCGCCCAGCAACAATAAGAGAGCTACCCTATTCATAAGCCTACAAACCCCAGCAGCAACAGAACACACCAAGCATAGACCCCGGCCAGCACATCATCCAGCATGATCCCCAGCCCACCTGCTACCCGGCGATCCAACCAGCCGATGGGCCAGGGTTTAAGGATATCGAACAGGCGAAACAGGATAAAGCCCAACAGCAGGCTCTGCCAACCGATGGGCACGGCAATGAAGCTGATCCAGAGGCCGACGAACTCATCCCAGACGATGCCGCCGTGGTCATGCACCCCCAGGTCGCTGGAGGTACGCCCGCAGACCCAAACCCCCAGGGCAAGGCCCAGCGCCAGCGCCAGCAGATACAGGCCCAAGGGCAGCAGGCTCAACAGCAGCAGAAAGGGAATCGCCGCCAGGGTGCCGAAGGTGCCTGGTGCCTTGGGGGCCAGGCCGCTGCCAAAGCCAAAGGCAAGCAGATGCAGGGGGTTGCGCAGATCGGGCCGGGGCGCGGCGTTGGACTGAGCAGGATTGGCTTGATCCATTAGCCGATAAACTGCATATTAGGCCGATTGGCGCGGATCAAGTCATTAATCTTCATAGGGTTACAATCTCGAAAACGGCGGGCTACGGATCTTTAACTTTGTAACGCTCACTGATTACCCATGTATCTCAGCCATGATCTCGGCTTGGCTGGCCGTGCTGGGCCTGGGGTGGGAGGTCGGCTTTGCCGGGCGACCTTGACGGGGTAGCTGTGATCGCGTTGCACCTAGCCCTGGCACGTCGCGCAGCAAGCTGCCCTCCCACCAAGCTGCCACGGGCCGACCTACCCGATGGGCTGAGCTTTGTGGGTAATCAGGTAAGGCTTTGCGTTCCTTGCGTGTGACCGCTCACCCACTCTCATCTCCAAGGAGAGGGAATCAAATCCCCCACCCTTGCAAAGGGACCTACTCACCACCCCTTTACAAAGGGACCTACTCAACCCCCCCTTTACAAAGGGGGGCAGGGGGGATTTCTTTAGCACCTGCGCAACTACCAGCGCCAAAATCCCCCTCAATCCCCCTTTTGCAAAGGGGCGAGGGGCTTAGCGGCCTGAGTGGTTACCTTTACCCTATATTCCTCAGTTAAGCCACAGAGACTTCGCAGCTCAGGATGAGTCATGGAAATGGTCAAACCCCCTCTGGCTGGGCCGGTACAGGCTGCCATCGGCCAGTCGGCAATCGATCCCCTGCCCCGCCCGCATTCGGCCGATAATGCTCAGCGGCAGGCCCAGCTCGGCCGCCAGCCGGGGCAGCCGTTCGGCCTGGTCGGCGGCGAGGGTAAAGCAGAGCTCATAGTCATCACCACCGCTCAGGGGCAGGCACCAATCGCCGTCGGTCTTGAGTTGGGGGGCGCAGGGCAGATCCGCCAGCTGGATCTCGGCGGCTAGGCCGCTGGCGCTGCAGATGTGCCCCAGATCGGCCAGCAGGCCATCGGAGATATCGATGCAGGCGTGGGCCAGACCGAGCAGACGCTGGCCCAGCCGCAGACGCGGGCGGGGACGCTCCAGCCGTTGCCGCATCCCTGGTTCAGGCTCCAACCCCTGTTGCAACTGGCGCAGGGCCAGGGCCGCCTCCCCCAGACTACCGGAGACGCAGATCAGGTCCCCTGCCTGGGCACCGCTGCGACGCAGGCCCTGGCCCGCAGGCAACAGCCCCTGTACCTGAATGCCGATGCTCAGGGCTCCTCGGGTGGTATCCCCGCCCACCAGGGCAATCCCGGCCTGCTCGGCCAGTTGGCCAAGGCCCTGGGCAAAGCCCGCCAGCCAGGCATGATCAACCTCGGGCAAGGTCAGGGCCAGGCTGGCCCAGGCGGGCCTGGCCCCCATGGCCGCCAAGTCACTGAGATTTACCGCCAGGCATTTGTGCCCCAGGGCCTCGGGGTCCACATCGGCGAAGAAATGCTGCCCGGCCACCAGGGTATCGGTGCTCAGGGCCAGGTCCATCCCCGGTGGTGGTCGCAGCAGGGCGCAGTCATCCCCCACCCCCAGCAACACATCGCTGCGACTTGCCCCCAGGTGGGAGAAATAACGGGCGATGAGGTCGAATTCGGAATCGAACATTGGGGACTCGGTGTATGGGACGCAGAGAACGCCAAGAAGCGCAGAGACCGCAGAGTTTGGAAGGTAAACACCCGCAAGACTCAGCGTGCTCTGCGCTTCTCGGCGACCTCTGCGTCCTGTTTCAGTTTCAGCTAGCTCCCGCCGGCGATCTCAACCTCACGGTTGGCCTTGGCCAGCTTGTCCAGCACGCCGTTGACGAAGCGGTGGCCCTGGTCGGCACCGAACTCCTTGGCCACCTCTACCCATTCGTTGATCACCACCCGGTAGGGCACATCCAGGTGGTTGCCCAGTTCGTAGGCCCCGAGGCGGATGATGGCCTTTTCCACCGGGTCCAGGCCCTCCAGGCTGCGGCCAAGCAGGGGTTGCAGGCGCTCGTCCAGCACCTCGCGCTGCTCTACCACACCCTGCACCAGTTCGGTGAAAAAGCTGACGGTGAAGGTCTTGCGCTCCTCCCGCGCCAGAAACTGGGCGCAGACCTCGTGCGCCGCCTGATGGTTCAGCTGCCACTGGTAGATGGCCTGCATGGCCAGCACCCGGGCCTTGTGGCGCTTGGCGCTCAAGGCTATTGATCCAGCTGGCGCAACAGATTGACCATCTCGATCACGGCCATGGCCGCCTCGCCACCCTTGTTGCCGGCCTTGGTGCCGGCCCGCTCTATGGCCTGCTCGATGCTGTCCACCGTGAGCACGCCGAAGGCAATCGGCAGCTTGTGCTGCAGCATGACCTGGGCCAGGCCCTTGACGCACTCGCCGGCAACGTAGTCAAAATGCGGCGTGCCGCCACGGATCACCGCACCCAGGGCGACGATGGCGTCGTACTTGCCGGAGGCGGCCAGCCGCTCCAGCGCCAGGGGCATCTCGAAGGCACCAGGGACATAGACCTTGGTCAGGTCCTCACGCTTGGCACCGTGGCGCAGCAATGTGTCCACCGCGCCGGCCACCAGGCTATCGACGATGAAGCTGTTGAAGCGGGCAATCAGCAGGCAAACCTTGGCATCGCTGACCTGCAGGTCGCCTTCGATCACTTGAATATGACTCATGTTAGATTCCTCACAAATAAAATTCTTGCCACAGAGCCACAGAGAACACAGAGAATAAACCTTCAATTCAAGAAGATAGCGTCTTAGTGGTTTAGTGTCCCAGCAACGACCCTGGATTTCGCCAGGCTTCAACCGGGCTACAGAGTTACAGCTATTTCAACCTTCCTGATTACCCATAAACTTCAGCCAATCCTGTAGGTCGGGCTTTAGCCCGACCTACGTGGGAGGCCGGCTTTGCCGGGCGACCTTGGCGGGGCAGCCTTGATCGCGTTGCGTGTAGCGCTGGCAGGTCGCGCAGCAAAGCTGCCCTCCCACCGCGCCTCCACGGACCGACCCAGCCGATTGGCTGAGCTTTGTAGGTAATCAGGTCAACCTTTGCCTCCTTTGCGTCCTTTGTGATCCAATTTTTACTCTGCGCTCTCTGCGTCCTGACTTATTCAACCCTCGGGCTCGACGTAGTCCACCACTTCCATATCAAAGCCCGACAGGCCGTGCAGGCTTTTCGGCGCGCTGATCACGCGCATTCGGCGCACGCCCAGGTCCGCCAGGATCTGCGCGCCGACGCCGTAGGTGCGCAGCACCTTGCCTTCTTCCTGCAGCCGCTGCGGCGGCTGGCTTTCGGTGTCGTGCAAGTGGTAGTCACTGATGCGCTGGACGATCTCGCGGGCCGAGTCGTGGTTGCGCAGCACCACGATCACCCCCTCGCCGACGCGACCTACCTGGGCCATGGCCTTCTCCAACGGCCAGGCGCAGTCGGCGCGCTCGGTGGCGAACAGGTCGCAGATGCTGTTTTGCATGTGCACCCGCACCAGCACCGGCTTGTCCGGGGTCGGCTGGCCCATCACCAGGGCCAGGTGCAGTTCGTTGTCGATGATGTCCTGATAGGCCACCAGGTGGAACTCGCCATGGCGGGTGGGCAGCTGGCATTGGTTGAGGCGCTCGATGGTCTGCTCGTTCTGCACCCGGTACTGGATCAGATCGGCGATGGTGCCGATCTTCAGGCCGTGCTTCCGGGCAAATACCTCCAGGTCCGGCCGCCGCGCCATGGTGCCGTCTTCGTTGAGGATTTCGACGATCACCGCCGCCGGCGTGGCACCTGCCAAGCGGGCCAGATCACAACCGGCCTCGGTGTGGCCGGCGCGCACCAGCACGCCACCGGGCTGGGCCATGAGGGGGAAGATATGCCCCGGCTGGACCAGGTCTTCCGGGCGGGCATCGGCCTTGACCGCCGCCATCACCGTGGTGGCGCGATCGGCGGCGGAGATCCCGGTGGTGACGCCCTCGGCGGCCTCGATGGAGACGGTAAAGTTAGTTGAGGCCAGGGCATCGTCGCTCTCCACCATCAGCGGCAGGCGTAGCTGGCGGCAGTGCTCCTTCTCCAGGGTCAGGCAGATCAGGCCGCGACCGTGGGTGGCCATGAAGTTGATCGCCGCCGGGGTGCAGAAGTCCGCGGCCATGAGCAGGTCGCCCTCGTTCTCGCGGTCCTCGTCGTCCATGATGACGACCATGCGGCCCTGGCGCAGCTCTTCAATGATTTCTTCGATGGAGTTCAGTGACATCGGCGGTGTTTATTTAAGAAAAAGGGCGCAGAGTATAGCAGCTTTTGCCCCGCCTTGGCCTGGCTGTCAGTGGGGCTGACCCTATCGGCCAGACGCCATCCGGCGCTGGTGCCATGGAATGCGGATTTTGCCGGTCGGGGCTCGGGGCTGGGCTGCACGGCGTCTCTACCGCTATGCCAATCAGGAAGAATGCATTTGGTGGTATTGATCATCTATCCTGACAGAGGGGGGCCAAATTCTCCCCCCTTTACAAAGGGGAGCCTAATTCTCCCCCCTTTGCATAGGGGGGCCGGGGGGTTTCTTCAATCTCCCTTTTGCAAAGGGAGAGGCCAACCCTGTACGCCAGAACCCCCTTGGTTACGGGCAAATAAACCCCGCCCGCGCCAGCAGGGCCTCGGTCAGGGCCGATGGCGGCTCGGCGGCCGCGGCGGCATCCCCCAGCACCAGACGCTCCAGGTAGCGGGCGATCAGATCCACCTCCAGATTCACCTCGCTGCCCGGGGCGTAACCGGCCATGATGGTCTCCTGCAGGGTGTGCGGCACTATGTTCAGATGAAAACGTGCGCCCTCGACGCCGTTCACCGTCAGGCTGGTGCCGTCCACCGTGATCGAACCCTTGTGGGCGATGTAGCGCGCCAGGGCCGCCGGGGCCTCGATGGTGAAGCGCTCGGAGCGGGCATCGTCGCGCCGCTCGATCACCCGCCCTACCCCATCCACATGGCCGCTGACCAGATGGCCGCCGAGACGGGTATTCAGGGTCAGCGCCTTCTCCAGGTTGACCCGACTTTGCGGTTTGAGCTGCTGCAGGGTGGTCAGGGACAGGGTCTCGCGGGAGACATCGGCAAAAAAACCATCCGGGCGCAACTGTACAGCGGTAAGACAAACGCCATTGACGGCGATGCTATCGCCCAGTTGCACATCGCTCAGGTCCAGCTTGCCGGTCTTGACCCAAAGCCGGGCATCGCCGCTGCGCCACTCGATGCCGCCGATCTCGCCAACGGCTTGGATGATTCCTGTAAACATGGGGACTCCAGTGACTGAACAATGTGTCTAAATTCAAGGACGCAGAGCACGCAAAGCAGCGCAGAGGACACAGAGTCGAGAATTTTGATCCTCTGGCAACTACCCAAGCCATTCACTTTATCGCTCCTCAGGGAGATGGCTAGGAAGAGGGGCAAGTAGTTGCTCCTCTTACAACTGCTTAACTCTGCGGCCTCCGCGCTTCTTGGCGTTCTCTGCGTCCTTCTTTACCTAAAAGTCGCAAGGACGCAGAGCTCGCAAAGCAGCGCAGAGTACGCAGAGTCGAGGATTTTGATCCTCTGGCAACTACCCAAGCCATTCACTTTATCGCCCCTCGGAGAGAGGGCTGGGAAGAGGGGCAAGCAGTTGCTCCTCTTACAACTGTTTAACTCTGCGATCTCCGCGCTTCTTGGCGTTCTCTGCGTCCTTCTTTACCATAAAAGTCGCGAAGCGCGTAAACCGGTGAACTTTGGCCGATATAGGCATAAATCGCATCCAAATGGCCCAGGGCAGCTTCGGTCCAAAGCACCCTCATTCGGCTAAGCCATATTTTTTCCTGACCTCGGCGACCTCCAGGGTTCTGCCGGCCCTGCTGTCCTCCAGTCCCCGTTCTATGGCCTCGCGCACATAGAGTTGCTGCATCAAATCGTCCCAGGTCGCATCCATGGGCAGCTGATCGATCAATCTATGCGCATCTTCTTTCTGCACAATCAGGGACATTGACGCCTCCTCATAGTTACACTCACCTGATTACCCACAAAGCCCAGCCAATCGGGCAGGAGAGTCCGTGTCAGCACGGTGGGAGGGCAGCTTGCTGCGCGATTTGCCAGGGCTACTTGCCATACAATCAACACTACCCTGCCAAGGTCGCCCGGCAAAGCCGGCCTCCCACCCTAGGACGCGCACAGCCAGCTAAGCCGAGGTCATGGCTGAGATACATGGGTAATCAGGAAAACCTTACTAACTCTGCGGCCTCCGCGCTCCTTGGCGTTCTCTGCGTCCTTATTTCTGATTCGATTCAGACAGGCACGCATGGTATTACAAAGCGCAAATCCCTGCCCACCCGGCGTATATCGGCATATTCGAGCGGGATACACTGCGCCATGCGCTCAAGGCCGGGCAGATGCAGCAGCCCGCGGGCGGCATCACCCATGAGCTTGGGCGCCATGTAGAGGATTAGCTCATCCACCAGTCCCGCTTGAAGTAGCGCACCGCTGAGGGTAGCGCCAGCCTCGACCCAGATCTCATTGATGCCGCGCTGTGCCAGCAGACGCAGTGATTGTTCCAGGTCCAGCCCCTGAGCGCTGGTTGCTACCTGCCGCACCACGGCTCCCGCTCTGCGCAGTGCCTCCGCCTGAGCCTGGGCTTGCGATGTGCTGGCATCAGCGTAGAGGATCAGGGTCTCACCCGGCAGGCCGAGCAGGCGGGCGCTGGTTGGGGTGCGCAGATGGCTGTCCAGCAGCACGCGCAGGGGTTGGCGTACAGGATAATCCGGCCCCAGCTGGTGCAGTTGTTCGTTACTGAGGCGGACATTCAGCGAAGGATCATCCGCCAGCAGCGTGCCGCTGCCGGTCAGGATTGCCGAGCTACGCGCTCGCCAGCGCTGCACATCCTGGCGCGCCTCGGGGCCGGTGATCCACTGGCTCTCGCCGCTGGCCATGGCGGTGCGTCCGTCCAGACTCATGGCCAGCTTGCAGCGCACCCAGGGCAGACCCTGCTGCATGCGCTTGTTGAAGCCGGGATTGAGCGCCCTGGCTTGACCCTCCAGCAGACCTGACTCGACCTGAATGCCGGCCTGACGCAGGCGTTCCAGACCCTGGCCCGCCACCAACGGATTGGGGTCCTGCATGGCGGCTACCACCCGCGCCACCCCAGCCTCGATCAGGCCATCGGCGCAGGGCGGGGTACGGCCGAAGTGGCTGCACGGCTCCAGGCTGACATAGGCGGTGGCACCCCGCGCCCACTCACCCGCTTGCGCCAGAGCCAGACGCTCGGCATGGGGCTCGCCGGCGCGGCGGTGAAAGCCCTCACCCACCACCTGACCGTCGCGCACCAGCACACAGCCCACCCGCGGGTTGGGGTCGGTAGTGTAAAGCCCCAGCTCCGCTAGGCGGATGGCTCGGGCCATGTGGCGGTGGTCGTCAGGGGTGAAGGGGGGCTGAGGCATGACTAGGATTGTTGTGCCAGGGCATACAGAGAAATCAAAGGACTCTGCCCCGCAATCGTTGAACCTCGCTGAGAATTTCATCCATGCTTAAGGCATTGGGCAGGGTGCCCTCTGCCTCGGCCTGTTGCCTAAGTGCTTCCAATTGCGCCCAGAGTGGCGTGCGTGCTGGCATGGATGCCATATGCGGGATGATGGGCACAGGATTAGGCGGATCGATCACCAAAGCGATGCGGTGCCTACCAGGAACTACATTACCCGGCAGGTGTAACACCAAATGACGGTCTGGCTTGATCTCGCATTCGAAAGTCAAGGTCTGCATTGGCATTCTCGGATAGTCTGACCCGGTGAGCTACTCAGGCCATTAAGCCCCTCTCTACTTTAGATGAGAGTGAGTATAAGCCCGTAAACCGTAAAAAACTCCGCGCGCTCTGCGCTTCTTAGCGTTCTCTGCGTCCTGGCTGTTTAGAGATCGGCCCATCACAACGCCTCATCATCCAACAGCTGCATTTGCCGCTGGTAGCCTTCGGGGGGCAGCTGTTGTTCCAGCACCTCGATGGTTTCGAGGAAGGCGCCGACATCATTGAATTTGCGATACACCGAGGCGAAGCGCACGTAGGCCACTTGATCGAGCTTTTTCAGCTCGTCCATCACCAGGTCGCCCAGCAGGCGGCTGGGCACCTCGCGCTGGGCGGTGGCCATCAGGCGACGGCGGATGCGCATCACCGCGCGGTCGATCTCTTCCGCCCCCACCGGCCGCTTTTGCAGGGCGCGGGCCAGGCCGGCGAGCAGCTTGCCGACCTGGAATTCCTCGCGGTTGCCGTTGCTCTTAATGATGGCAGGCATCACCAGTTCGGCGGTCTCGAAGGTGGTGAAGCGCTCGCCGCAGCTGACGCACTCGCGGCGGCGGCGCACCTGCTCACCCTCGCTGCCCAGGCGCGAGTCCACCACCTTGGTGTCGGCGGCGTTGCAGTAGGGGCAGTGCATGGGCCTAGCCGGCGTACACCGGCAGGCGCTGGCAGATGGCCAGCACCTTGGCCTTGACCGCCTCGATCACGGCGGCATCGCCCCGGCTGTCAATGAGGTCGCACATCCAGTCGGCCAGCTCGCGGCTGTCGGCCTCGCTGAAGCCACGGGTGGTGATGGCCGGGGTGCCGACGCGGATGCCGGAGGTGACGAAGGGCGATTGCGGGTCATTGGGCACGGCGTTCTTGTTCACCGTGATATTGGCCGCGCCCAGCCAGGCATCCACCTCTTTGCCGGTGAGGCCGACGTGGATGAAGCTGACCAGAAACAGGTGATCGTCGGTGCCCTTGGACACCACGTCATAACCCCGGCCCATGAACACCTCGGCCATGGCGCGGGCGTTGGTCAGCACCTGCTGCTGATAGGTCTTGAACTCGGGCTCCATCGCCTCCTTGAAGGCCACCGCCTTGGCGGCGATGACGTGCATCAGCGGGCCGCCCTGGGCACCGGGGAAGACCAGGGAGTTGAGGCGCTTTTCCAGATCCGGGTTGCTCTTGGCCAGGATCAGGCCACCGCGCGGGCCGCGCAGGGTCTTGTGGGTGGTGGTGGTGGTGACATCGGCGATCTGCACCGGGTTGGGGTAGAGACCGGCGGCCACCAGACCAGCGACATGGGCCATATCGACGAACAGATAGGCACCGACGCCATCGGCAATGGCACGGAAGCGCTGCCAGTCCACCACCCGCGAATAGGCGGAGAAGCCGGCAATGATCATCTTTGGCTGGTGCTCGCGGGCCAGGGCCTCCACCTCGGCGTAGTCGATCTCGCCGGTGGCCGGGTCCAGACCGTACTGGATGGCGTTGTAGATCTTGCCGGAGAAGTTGGGCTTGGCCCCGTGGGTCAGGTGGCCGCCGTGGGCCAGGCTCATGCCCAGGATGGTGTCGCCCGGCTCGCACAGGGCCATGAACACGGCAACATTGGCCTGGGAGCCGGAGTGGGGCTGGACGTTGGCATAGTCGGCACCAAACAGCTGCTTGGCGCGGTCGATGGCCAGCTGCTCGGCCACATCCACATACTCACAGCCGCCGTAGTAACGCTTGCCGGGATAGCCCTCGGCGTACTTGTTGGTCAGCACCGAACCCTGGGCCTGGAGCACGCGCGGGCTGGTGTAGTTCTCCGAGGCAATCAGCTCGATATGCTCTTCCTGGCGGCGCTCCTCGGCCTGGATGGCGTTCCAGAGTTCATCGTCATAACCGGCGAGTTGCATCGACTTGTTGTACATGGCGGCTCCAGTGTGGGTGAAGGGTCTGGGTGAAGAAAGCGGGCCATTTTGCCAGATTCTGGCGGATTGTGCTGGAGAAGCGAGTGACACATCTAAAGCGCAATTAGTCCCGGAGCACAGGGCAGGAAACCCAAGGTACTGAAGCCGGGTGCGCAAAAGAAGCCGCACCCCTGCAAGGGCATGGACTGATCAAAACTTCGCCCGAATCTTGATGGCGCAATAGAGGCCGGTTTCGTTCATCACGTCCTGTAATTCCCGCAGCAGCGGCTTGGTGGCCAGGGTGTCGCGCACGAAGATTTCGTCGCCAAAGCGCACCTCGGCCAGCTCCTGGCCCTCCACCACATCGGCCAGGCCGACATCGAACAGGGGCCGGGTGACCTTGCGCATGCGGCCCACCATGTTGCTGTAGATCTCCACGATACTGGGGTCGAAAAACAGCCCGCTCTTGCGCCGCAGGAAGTCCTTGGCCTCGGGCACCAGGTGTTTTTTGCTGTCGAACATGCCCTCCAGGTAGAGATCGAAGTCACGGCAAACGGCCAGGATGCGCGCCCCCAACGGGATATCCTCGCCCGCCAGGCGACGGGGAAAGCCGCTGCCGTCGTAGCGTTCGAACTGGTTGGCGATGATCTCGCTGGCGTTGACCAGGGGGCGGATGTTGCGAAAGATCTGGCGGGTACGGATTACCGCGATCATCAGCTCATCCCGCTCCAGCTTACTCAGGCCCATCAGGGGCTTTTCTAGGATTTTGGATGGCAGGGTGATGGCTCCGACGCGGGAGAGCAGGGCGGCGAAGACGATGTCGTTGCGCTCCCGCTCCGGCAGCCTCAGCTTGGCGGCGACCCGGCGGGCGGTATCGGCCACCCGTTTGGAATGACCGGCCATGGCCGGGTCGCGGTTTTCCAGCATGATGGAGAAGCTGCGCACGGTCTCGATCAGGGATTGGCGCAGGCCGTTGTTGGCCTCGTGCAGTTCCTGGGTGCGCTTGGCTACCTGGCGATTGAGGTGCTCCCGCGCCTCCTTGAGCTTGAGCTGGGTCTTGATGCGGGCGCGCACTATGGCCGGACGTATGGGCTTGGTGATGTAGTCCGCCGCGCCTATCTGCAGGCCGCGCTGCTCGTCCAGCTCGCCGTCCAGGGCGGTGACGAAGATCACCGGCAGATCGCTGTAGCCTTTGTCGCGGATCTTGCGCAGGGTGGCATGGCCGTCCATTCCCGGCATCATGATATCCAGCAGCACCACATCGGGCTTGGGCGGTGTTTCCAGCAGGTTCAGGGCATCTTGACCGCTGCGCGCGGCGCGTACCCGGTATTCTCCCTGCAGCACCAGACTGAGCACGCGCAGGTTGGCCGGTTCGTCATCCACGATGAGCAGGGTCGGTTTGTCGTCATCATCTAGGCTGTTGTCTGTTTCCATCACTCATTACCCAAGGTTCATGAATAAAGTTGCATGGCGCATGGCATCAGCGCCAGCGCCGGATTCTGCGGGCTTGCTTCCGGCCAGATCAGGCAAGGCGTGCGGTTCGCAGATTAGGTCCAAGGCCATGGAGGGTCAACCTTGAGGCACGGCTTAAGGCCCTGCTTGCGGCTTTTCGATCATGCGCTGGACCAGTTGGCGGGCCTTGGCGTAGTCGAAGTTGTCTATCGCCTGGCCCAGCTCGGGGGCCAGCTGGGGGTGGGCCTGCAGCAGCAGGGGCTCGGCCTCCAGGTAGGCATCGTTCACCCGGGTGTCGTCGCTACGCAGTAGCCTGGCCAGCGCCTGCAGGGCCTGCCGCCAGGCCGATGCGTCGGCTGGGTTGCTGGCAGCGTGGGCGGCCTCCACCCCATCCAGGATGGGTTGCAGGTCCGCGCAGAGTGACTGCAGCTGCTGTCTGAAGTCGCTGAGCAGGGCATCCACGTCCTTCTGCCCCTGCTTGAGGGCGCGCTCCAGGGCCTGGGCCGCCTGTTGCAGGGGTTCCATGCCCAGATTGCCCGCCACTCCTTTGATCGAGTGGGCACGCCGCCGCGCCGGTTCGGTCTCGCCCTGGGCCAGATGCCCGGCAATGCGCTCGGCATCCGCGCCATGATCACGGACAAACTGGCCGAGCAGGCGCAGATAGGCGCGCAGATCCTGGGACAGGTTCTCCAGCCCCTGCTCGGCTTGCAGCCCGCTCAGGCCGCGCAACTGCGCCAGTGCCTGTTCGCTGCCCGGCGGCAGCGCCGGGCGAGGTTGCTCATCGGCCAGCCGATCCTGCCGCGCCGATTCCGGCAGCCAGCGGCGCAGGGCGCGGTAGAGGTCAGCCAGGTCGATGGGCTTGGCGACAAAGTCGTTCATGCCCACCGCCAGGCACTGGCGGCGGTCGTCCTCGAACACATTGGCGGTCATGGCGAGCACCGGCAGATCGGCGTATTGCCCTTGGGCGCGAATCGCTTGGGTGGCCTCCAGGCCGTTCATGACCGGCATCTGCAGGTCCATCAGCACCAGATCAAAGGGCGGCTGTTGCGCCAGGCAGTCAAGGGCCTGCTGGCCGTTTTCCGCCGTGGTCAGGCTAAGGCCCAGGTTTTGCAACAGACCAGAGGCCACCTCGCGGTTGATCTCGTTGTCCTCCACCAGCAGTACCCGGGCTTGAAAGCGGGGCGCTGCGAGGTGGTTCGCGCTGCTCTCGGTCCGGGCTCGGGCCTGGGGTTGTCCGGGGGGAAGATGCAGTCGAAACCAGAAGCGACTGCCTTGGCCGGGACGGCTCCCCGCCCCGGTCTCGCCGCCCATCAGGCGGACCAGGCGCTGGGTGATGGCCAGCCCCAGGCCGCTGCCCTCGTAGCGTTTGTTCATGCTGTTGTCGGCCTGCTCAAAGGCCATGAAGATGGTCTTCAGGCTGTTGGCGTCTATGCCGATGCCGCTGTCCTCCACCTCGAACAGCAGCAGATGCCCCGCCGCCCCCTGGCCTTCGCTGCCGATGCGGATACGCACCTGGCCCTGCTCGGTGAACTTGATGGCGTTGCTGATGTAGTTGAGCAGGGCCTGGCGCAGGCGGGTGGCATCGCCATGTACAAAACGCGGCGCCTGGGCATAGTCCAGCTCCAGGCGCAGGCCCTTTTCCTGGGCCAGGGGCCGCACCAGGGCGGCAATGGATTGCATCAGGCCGTGCAGGGAGAAGTCGGCCAGCTGCAGCTTGAGCTTGCCCGCCTCCATCTTGGATACGTCGAGGATGTCGTTGATGATGTTCAGCAGGTGATGGGCGGCGCCGCTGATCTTGTTCAGCTGACGCAGCTGATCGGGGCGCAGGCCGGAGTCCGCCAACAGATGGCAGAAGCCGACCACGGCATTCATCGGCGTGCGGATTTCATGGCTCATGTTGGCCAGGAACAGGTCCTTGGCGCGGCTGGCGGCGTGGGCCTGCTCCACGGCTTCCTGCAGCTGCAAGGTGCGCTCCGAGACCAGGCCCTCCAGCTGGTTGCGGTGGCGCTCCAGCTCCTCGCCCATGCGCTTGCGTTCGGTGATGTCGTCCTTGATGGCGACGTAATGGCTGATTGCGCCCCGTTCATCACGCAGGGGCACTATGCTGGCCAGTTCAATGAACTCCTCGCCGTTCTTGCGCCGGTTGATAAACTCGCCCTTCCAGCTGCGCCCCTGGCCCAGCCGTTGCCACATCTGCTGATAGGTGGCGCTGGGGGTCTTGCCCGAGCGCAGGATACGCGGGGTCTGGCCGATGGCCTGCTGACTGGAGTAGCCGCTGATCTGCTCAAAGGCGCGGTTGACGTATTCGATGCGGGTGTTCAGGTCGGTGATGACCACCGCCTGGGTGCTCTGCTCCACCGCCAGGGCCAGCTTTTGCAGCTGGGCCTGGGTGCGCCTGCGCTCGCCGATGTCCTGCAGGCACAGGGTCAGGCCCTGCTCCGGTCGCTCGGGGTCGATGTAGTTGGCGCTCAGTTCGATGTCGATGACCTGGCCGTCCTTGCGCCGCAGGCGTCCCTCGACCCGGTGGCTGGCCGGGCCGCTGAGGCTTTGCTCCAGGGGGCTGAGCAGGTCTTGTATCTGATTCTGGCTGGATTGCAGCAGACAGATGGGGCGGCCACGCAACTCCGCGCCGCTGTAGCCGCTGATCTGCTCGAAGGTCTCGTTGACCTCGGTGAATAGCTGGCCGACGCAACTGGCTATGCCGATGGGGGCGGCGCGCAGTACGCTGCGTAGATTGGCCTCGCTGTCACGCAGCTGGCGCTCGATGCGGCGCCGATTGATCGTGCGCCAGAGGGCGTTGGAGAACAGCTGCAGGGTTTCTACGTCAAAGGCATCGTAGTCCGCCGCCTTGTTACCCACCCCGGTGAGCATAACCACCCTGTCGCAGTAGATTACCGGCAGGGAGATGAGCCGCTGCAGGGGGCTGTGGCCGGTCGGCAGCCCCTGCTTGTTCGGGTGGGCGGGATAGTCGTTGAATACCACCGGACGGCGCTGGCGCAGGGCATCGGCCCAGATGCCGGCCGCGCTTACCGGGTAATGGGTGTCAAACACGGCGTTGCAGTATTGCTCCAGGGTGCGCCTGGACCAGGTGACCAGCTCGATGCTCTGTTCATTGTCATTGATGAAGTGCAGAAAGGAGATCTGGCTGCCGGTGATCTCTTCCATGATGGCCAGCCCGCGCTGCAGGAAGGCGGTGTCGTCGAGCTGCTCCTCGCCCTGATGCAGGCTCAGCAACAGCCGGTCACGCTTGGCCTGCAGCCGCCATTCCAGCTCGCGGTCAGCGTCCAGGGCCATGGGGCCTCCGAGAGTAAGCGGATGTCATAGGCAAATCGGCCACCGAATTGCGTGGAAAAATACTTGAGATTAAGGAATCAGCGGTAACAAGACCCTGATGGTCACTACTCGCCCACTCTCATCTCTAAGGAGAGAGAGAATCAAATTCTCCCCTTTACAAAGGGGGAAGACAATCAAATCCCCCCTTTACAAAGGGGGGCAGGGGGGATTTCTTCAGCACCCGCGCAACTGCCCACGCCAAAATCCCCCTCAATCCCCCTTTGGCAAAGGGGGAGCCAGTTCTCTACCCATTAAACCCCCTTCAATTACAGCAAAAAAGTATCCTAGGGCTGAAGTGGTTTCCGCTGCTGTTCCGCCTACGGCATCCCTGGAGCCCTCTCCTCAAAGGGACGAGGGGCTTAACGGCCTGAGCCGTTACATTTAAGCCTTAAAATAACCCTTGTACCAGTCCACAAAGCGGGCTATGCCCTGCTCTACCGGGGTGGATGGCTTGTAGTCAAAATCTGCCACCAGGTCGGCCACATCGGCGTAGGTGTCCGGCACGTCGCCTGGCTGCAGGGGCAACAGCTCCAACTCGGCGCGGCGGCCCAGGGCCTTTTCCAGGGCGGCGATATAGTCCATCAGCTCCACCGGCTGGTTGTTGCCGATGTTATACACCCGCCAGGGGGCTTGGCTGCTGGCCGGGTCGGGTGCTGCGCCGTTCCACTCGGGATTGGGCGGGGCTGGCCGGTCCAGCACGCGGATCACCCCCTCGACTATGTCATCAATATAGGTGAAATCACGCCGGTGTCGGCCCTGGTTGAATACCGGTATGGGCTCACCGGCAAGCATGGCCTGGGTGAACTTGAACAGGGCCATATCCGGTCGGCCCCAGGGGCCATAGACGGTAAAAAAGCGCAGACCGGTACAGGGCAGCCCGTACAGATGGCTGTAGCTATGAGCCATCAACTCATTGGCCTTCTTGCTGGCGGCGTAGAAGCTCAGGGGGTGATCCACATTGTCATGCACCGAGAAGGGCATGCGGCTGTTGCCGCCATAGACGCTGGAGCTGCTGGCAAACACCAGGTGCTCCACCCCCTGATGGCGACAGCCCTCCAGGATATGGGCAAAGCCGACCAGGTTGCTATCCACATAGGCCAGCGGGTTTTCAATGGAATAGCGTACCCCGGCCTGGGCGGCGAGATTCACCACCCGCTGTGGCCGATGCCGCTGAAACAAGCCCTCGACACAGGCGCGATCGGCGATATCACCCTGCACGAAGACAAAGTTGGCCTGCCCCTGGCAGCGGGCCAGGCGGGCCCGCTTGAGGCCCACATCGTAATAAGCATTGAGATTGTCTATACCCAGCACCTGGTCACCACGCTGCAACAGCCGCAGGGCCAGGGCCGAACCGATAAATCCGGCCACGCCGGTGATCAGTACCTTCATGGGATGCTCCGGTTAAATCGCCTACAAACGCCCATCGCTGGCCTCGGCTGGCAGCAGGTATTTGACATCGAACAGGATAGCCCCTGGGCGGCCCAGGGCGCGGATACCGGCCTCGCCCAGGCTGTGGAATTGATCATGGGCCACGGCGATGATCATGGCGTCGTACGAGCCTGGCTGGGGTTGATCCACCAGGCGCAGGCCGTATTCCGCCTCGGCCTCGGTGGCGTTGACCCAGGGGTCATGCACCTCCACCTGGGCACCGTAATCGCCCAGTTCGTTGATGATATCCACCACCCGGGTGTTGCGCAGGTCCGGGCAGTTTTCCTTGAAGGCCAGCCCCAGCACCAGTATCCGCGCCTCGGCCACCGGCCGCTGGCGTTTGATCAGCAGCTTGATCACCCGGCTGGCGACGTGCTGGCCCATGCCGTCGTTGATGCGCCGTCCGGCCAGGATCATGGCCGGGTGGTAGCCGATCATCTGCGCCTTGTGGGTCAGGTAGTAGGGATCGACGCCGATGCAGTGCCCGCCCACCAGGCCCGGTCGAAACGGCAGGAAGTTCCACTTGGTCCCCGCCGCCTGCAGCACCGCCTCGGTGTCTATCTCCAGCTTATGAAAGATCAGCGCCAGCTCGTTGATCAGGGCGATATTCACATCGCGCTGGGTGTTTTCGATCACCTTGGCCGCCTCGGCCACGCGCATGCTCGGCGCCCGATGGGTACCCGCCTCGATCACCCGCCGATAGAGGGCATCCACCACCTCGGCCACCTCGGGGGTGGAGCCTGAGGTGACCTTTCTGATGTTGCTCAGGCGATGGGTCTTGTCGCCCGGGTTGACCCGCTCCGGGCTGTAGCCGCAAAAGAAGTCCCGATTGAACACCAGCCCCGAGCCCTGCTCCAGCAGGGGCACACAGAACTCCTCGGTGCAGCCGGGATAGACGGTGGATTCATAGATCACCAGATCATTGGGGCGCAGATAGCTGGCCACCAGGCGGCTGGCCAACTCCAGCGGACTCAAATCCGGCCGCCGCGCCGCGTCGATCGGGGTGGGTACGCTGATGATATAGATGTTGCACTCGGCCAGGTCCTCGCCCCTGTGGCTGAAGCGCAGCAGTCGCGCCTGACCCAGCTCCGCCGCCGCCACCTCCAGGGTGGAATCGCGCCCGGCCTGCAGCTCGGCCACCCGCTCGGCCTTGATGTCAAAGCCCAGGGTGGGAAACTGCTGGCCAAAGGCCGCGGCCAGCGGTAGGCCGACATAGCCCAGGCCAATCACGCCGATGCGGGGGTTGTTCAGGTCAATCATGGGGTTTTCCCCTAAGCGGTACGGCCGGAACCCAAAAAGGATGCAGAGGACGCAAACCAGCGCAAAGTTACAAGGGTTTTCTTGCGCGGCAACTACAACTCAAGAACGCTGCCCTTGAAGTCGTTATCTGGCTCTGTAGCTTGATACGCGCCTGGGGTCAATGGTACTGGTCGTCGTACAGGCTTTCCACCAGATCGTCGAAGCGGGTGAACTGGCCCTGGAAGGCCATGCGCACCGTGCCAGTGGGGCCATTGCGCTGCTTGCCGACGATGATCTCGGCCACGCCCTTGTCCTGGCTTTCCGGGTTGTAGTACTCATCACGGTAAAGGAACACCACCAGGTCGGCGTCCTGTTCGATGGCACCGGATTCACGCAGATCGGACATGATGGGCCGCTTGTTGGTGCGTTGTTCCAGGCTGCGGTTGAGCTGGGACAGGGCGATGACAGGCACTTCCAGCTCCTTGGCCAGGCCCTTGAGGGCGCGGGAGATGGCGGAGATCTCGTTGGTGCGGTTCTCCGCCGCGCTGGGCAGTTGCATCAGTTGCAGGTAGTCGATGATCACCAGCCCCAGATCGCCCTGCTCGCGCTTCAGGCGACGGGCGCGGGCACTCATCTCGGTGGGGGTCAGGCCATTGGTATCGTCGATGAACATGGTGGCCTCGGACAACAGATTGATGGCCGAGGTGAGCCGAGGCCATTCGTCGTCCTGCAGCTGGCCGGTGCGCACCTTGTTCTGGTCGATGTGGCCGAGGGAGGACATCATGCGCATGGCTAGGGATTCGCCAGGCATCTCCATGCTGAACACGGCCACCGGCCGCTTGATCTTGATGGCGACGTTCTCGGCGATATTCATGGCGAAGGCGGTCTTGCCCATGGAGGGGCGGCCGGCGATGACCACCATGTCGCCCGGTTGCAGGCCTGAGGTCTGCCGGTCGAAATCGACAAAGCCAGTGCTCACGCCGGTGATCGGGTCGTCCTGCTCGAACAGGGTCTCGATGCGGTCCACCGCCTTGCTGAGCAGGCCGGACAGGGGCTGAAACCCGCCCCGGCCACGGGAACGCTGCTCGGCGATATCGAACACCTTACTCTCGGCATCGTTGAGCAGTTCGGTGGCGTCCCGCCCTTCCGGGTTGAAGCCGCTGTCGGCGATCTCGGTGCCGACCCGGATCAGGGAGCGCTTGAGGGCCTGTTCACGGACGATCTCGGCATAGGCACGGATGTTCGCCGCGCTGGGGGTGTCCTTGGCCAGGCTGCCCAGATAGACCATGCCGCCGCTTTCCTCGGCATGGTTGAGCCGCTCCAGCTCACTGTACACAGTGACCAGGTCACGGGGCTGCATCTTTTCGGCCAGGTATTCGATGGCCCGGAAGATGAGGCGGTGTTCGTGCAGATAGAAATCCTTCTGCACTATGATGTCGGCGATCTGATCGTAGGCGTTGTCGTCCAGCATCAGGCCGCCAAGCACCGCCTGCTCGGCCTGGATGGAGTGCGGTGGTATGCGTAGGTTATCTACCGCGAGGGAGCCCTCGTCGGGATAGGGAAAAGCGGCATCGCTGGCGGGAAAATCAGGCATCGACAGGTGCCTCGGTCAGGTGCAGGAGGCCAGGGATCTTAACCCGACAGCAGCCGACCCCTGATCCGATCCGGGGCGCAAACGACATTGCTTGTCGCTTGCCGCAAGGACCGCCGTGGCGGCCACCCCAATCACTGCTCAGAAACGATTTCCAACTGGATACTGGCATCTACGTCGGTATGCAGATGCAGCACGATCTCGTAGCTGCCGATGTTGTGGAAGGGGCCTTCCGGCAGGCGTACCTCCTTCTTGCTCACCTCCACACCGGCCTGCTGGCTACAGGCATCGGCGATATCGCTGGTGCCGATGGAGCCGAACAGCTTGCCCTCGTCACCGGCCTTGGCGCTGATGGTGTAGCTGGCCACGGCCTCCAGCTTGGCCTTGCGCGCCTCGGCGGCCTGCAGCAGCTCGGCGGCCTCTTTTTCCAGTTCGGCGCGGCGTGCCTCAAAGGCCTTCAGGTTCTCTTCGGTGGCGGATACCGCAGCGCCTGTGGGCAGGAGGAAGTTACGGCCATAACCGGCCTTTACCGCCACCTTTTCCCCCAGATCGCCCAGGTTCTCAACTTTTTTCAACAGAATAACTTCCATCACTTAACCCCTAACTATGTTCAACAGGAAAACTTCACTGGGTAACTGCCTAGACCGCTCATGCCTCGCCCCTTGGGGGAAAGTGAGTCAGTAGTTACCATCAAACTACAAATCTGCATCATCCCCGCTTCGCTCATTGGCCCTGGCCTCGGCGGCACGGCGGAAGTCGCGCCATATATCCACATAGCCGGTTGCCGCCAGGCTCAGGCCCATGTAGGGCATGGCCAGAAACAGCAGCACATAGACGCCGATCAGCCAGGGCTTGCCGGCCGGGCTGCGCCCGAGCAGGGCATGTAACACCGCCAGGCCCTGTAAGAAAAACAGGATCAGCAGCAACAGCGTAAGCACCCTGAGCCAGGACCACTGCGCCCCTCCGGCCAACAGGCCCAGCAGCAGGAGCACGGCGGCCAGCAGAGCCAGGGCGCGGGAGAAACGCAGACGCCGAAACTCCCCGGCAAAACCACCCGGATTGTACAGCCTGGCCTGCCACCCACGGGCCAGAAACAGGCCCAGACACAGCTGCAGAAACAACCCTCCGGCGACCAGGGCCACCAGCCAGCGGGCCAGCCAATCCATCAACTCGACGGCCTGATCCGGCGTCATCACCCCGGCCTGGGTCAGGGACTGGCGCATGGGCTCCAGCAACTGTTGCATGCCCCCTGCCGAGCCATCCACAAACAACCACTCCATCAGCCAGGGCAACAGGCCGATAAGCAGGCCCCACTGCAGGGTCCAGCCCAGGGCACCGCTGTAGCGCAGCAGCAGGGCCAGGCCCCAAAGCGGTGCCCAGAACAGCAGGGAGGCAATCGCCAGGCCGGGATCGTTGAGCAACAACCAGGTGGCCAGGCCGGTGGCCAAGCTGGCCCCTAGGCCGACCTCAAGACCACTGCGGCCGCCCTGGCGCAGGGTCACCAGCCCGACGATGGCAGAGCCCAGAATCGACAGGGGCGGCAGGATCAGGGCGAGCACGAAGAACAGCATCGCCAGCTGTATCGCCTGCATACGCCCGCGCATGGCGTAGGACGCTATCATTCCGGCCTCAGCAGAACGGCACCGGGGCAGCCGGCACCGGTTGCAACATCAATGCTGGTCGGTATAGGGCAGCAGGGCCAGATAACGGGCATGCTTGATGGCGCTGGCCAACTGGCGTTGATACTTGGCACTGGTGCCGGTGATGCGGCTGGGGACTATCTTGCCGCTCTCACTGACGAAGGCCTTGAGCAGGTTGAGATCCTTGTAGTCGATCTCGGTGATGCCCTCGGCGGTGAAACGGCAATACTTTTTGCGGCGAAACTGGCGTGACATGATTCTCTAACTCCGAAACGGGTACTCAAACGCAGTGCGACAGGATGTGGCTATTCTTCCTCGGACTCTTCATCGTCCGAGCGGCCAGCGTTAGCCTCATCATCACGGGAAGCGGGGCGCGCGCCCTCGCGTTCCTCGCCCTTGGCCAGCAGCGAAGTGGTGGTGACAGGGCCCTTGCGGCTGAGCACCAGGTTGCGGATGACTGCATCGTTGAAGCGGAAGGCGCTGTCCAACTCGGCCAGGGCCTCGTTGTCGCACTCGACGTTCATCAGAACATAGTGCGCCTTGTGCACCTTATTGATGGGATAGGCCAGCTGGCGACGACCCCAGTCCTCCAGACGATGGATCTTGCCACCCCTGCCTTCGATGCTGGAGCGGTAACGCTCCACCATGGCGGGAACCTGCTCGCTCTGATCCGGATGGACCATGAACACGATTTCATAATGACGCATTGTGACACCTTATGGCTGATAGCCTCCCGCCGCGCAGCGGTGAGGCAAGGTTGTGAAGGGGCGGGATTATCCGCATAACCGGCGCTGAAGACAAGCCCTTTGCCACAAGAATCCTGACCCAGGCCATTTCGGCCCGGAATCTAACTACCCGTGGGGCCTGGAATCTGCTGGGGTCAGGAGCGGCCCTGAAGCAGGCCGTTGATCAGGCGCAGGTCCTCGATGCGCAGGATACCCGCCGCCTGCTTCAGGCGCAGACCGTTGAGGATGTAGTCGTAGCGCGCCTTGGCGTAGTTGCGCCGGGCATTGTAGAGATTGCGCTGCACGCTGAGCACATCGACCATGGTACGGGTGCCTACATCAAAACCGGCCTGGGTCGCCTCCAGGGCGCTCTGCGCGGAGCGGGTGGCCGACTCCAGCGCCTGGATCTGGCTGATGCTGGAGAGTACGCCGCGATAGTAGTCGCTGACGTTGCGGCGCACCGAACGGCGCACCCGTTCCAGTTCCTCGGTGCTGACCTGAAACTGGTGCCGGGCCTGACGGGTACGCGAACTGACGCCGCCACCGGCGTAGATCGGCAGGCTCAGTTGCAGGCCGATGCTGGAGCTGTCGGCATCGAAGCCCGTGCGGCTGTCGGTCTCGCTGTTGGCCACGCTGGCGGTCAACTCCAGGCTGGGCAGGTGGCCGCTGCGTTGCAGCTCTATGTCCTTGCGCGCACTGCTGACGGCATTCACTGCGGCCAGGATCTGCGGGTTCTGCTCCAGGGCGGTGTTCACCCACTCCTCTATGCTGGCCGGGCTCGGCTTGCTCATGGGGATGCGCTCACGCAGGACCGGGATGCTGCGATCGTTCAGCTCGGCGACGATCACGCGCAGGCCCTCCCAGCTGTTGTCCAGCAGGTTGATGGCGGCGATCTCATTGGCCTTGGCCTGATCGTAGGCGGCCTGCACCTCATGCACATCGGTGATGGCGATCAGGCCCACATCGAAACGCTGCTTGGCCTGATCCAGCTGACGGCTGATGGCGCGCAGTTCGGCCTGGGCAAAGCTGAGGTTGTCGCGGGCGCTGAGGATGTCGAAATAGGCCTGGGCCACGCGCACCATCAGGTCCAGCTCCTGATAGCTGTATTCGGCCTCGGCCTGATCGATCTGGTAGGCGGTCTTCTTCAGTGCAATCCACTGATCGAAGCGCAGCAGGGACTGGGTCAGGTTGAGGCTGACCGCCGAGCTGTTGTAGGTCTCATCCGGGTTGGGCCGACTGCGCCAGGTGCGAGAGGCCTCGGCACCCAGGCCGATGGAGGGCAGCAGGGCGGCCCGCGCCTGCACCCGACTTTCGCTGACGGCATTGCGGCTGGAACGGGCACCGCGCAGGATGGGATCGCTCTCCAGGGCCATCTGATAGAGCTGCATCAGATCCGCCCCCTGAACACCGGTCAGGGGCAGCAACAGAATGAGTGCAAGGAGTTTTTTCATGGGTGACCTCATCGAAACCCGGGCAAGGGACCGGCCTGGTAAACGGGCAGGTGGGCATTCTACCAGCAAATACGATAAGGAACGACAGGCCTGTCGAGACCGCCCCAGCCCTTGGCGACCGATTTTTTGCCGGTAACCGAGGTTAAGCGCTGGCCACCTGGCGTATGCGCTCGGCCAGGGATTCCGCCAGGCTATTGACCTGTTGTTCATCACGGCCCTCCACCATCACGCGGATCAGGGGCTCGGTGCCGGAGGGGCGCAACAGCACCCGGCCTGAGCCCGCCAGCCGAGACTCCACATCGCGCACCGCCGCCAGCACCTCGCTATGCTCCAGCAGCCCATCGCGCCGCGGCAGTCGCAGGTTGATCAGGCGTTGAGGATACATGTGCAGGGGCCGCAGCAGCTCCATCAGGCCCTTGCCCGCATGTTGCATCTCGGCCAGCACCTGCAGGGCGGAGACTATGCCATCGCCGGTGGTGGTGCGGTCCAGACAGATGATATGGCCAGAGGACTCGCCGCCCAGCATCCAGCCATTCTGCTGCAGCCGCTCCATGATGTAGCGGTCGCCGACGCGGACCCGATCCAGCCGGATGCCCCGCTCGGCCAAGGCATGTTCCATGCCCAGATTGGTCATCTGGGTGCCGACCACGGCCCCGCGCAGGGTGCCTTCGCGCTGGCGGGCGCAGCTGATGATGTAGAGCAGCTGATCGCCATCGATCAGGCTGCCGGAGGCATCCACCATGAGCACCCGGTCGGCATCGCCATCGAAGGCAATGCCCAGGTCGGCACCCTGCTCCAGCACCGCCACGCGCAGCTTTTCCGGATGGGTGGAGCCCAGGCCATCATTGATATTCAGGCCATTGGGCTGATCCCCGATGCTGGTCACCCTGGCACCCATCTCGCTGAATACATGGGGGGCGATGTGGTAGGCGGCCCCATTGGCGCAGTCCAGAACCAGCCTGAGCCCCTTGAAACTGGTGCCCAGCGGCAGCGTGCTCTTACAGAATTCGATATAGCGCCCGGCGGCATCGCCGATCCGGTAGGCCTTGCCCAGACGTTCGGCCTCCACCGTCTTCATCGGCTGGTCGATCATCGCCTCGATGGCCAGCTCCTGGGCGTCGGGCAGCTTGAAGCCCTGGGCGGAGAAGAACTTGATGCCGTTATCCTGATGCGGGTTGTGCGAGGCGCTGATGACGATGCCGGCCTGGGCGCGCAGGGTGCGGGTCAGATAAGCCACCGCCGGCGTGGGCATGGGACCAAGCAGGTGGATATCCACCCCGGCAGCGGCCAGCCCCGCCTCCAGGGCCGATTCAAACATGTAGCCGGAGATGCGCGTATCCTTGCCAATCAGCACCTTGCCGCCCTCACCGTTGCCCAGGGCACGGCCGGCCGCCCAGCCCAGCTTGAGGATGAACTCGGGATTGACCTTGTCATCCCCCACCCGGCCACGGATGCCGTCGGTGCCAAAGTATTTTCGTTTCATGCAGATAGACCTGAATTCAGCGGTTATGCCCCGCATCCCTCGGGGGCGCAGGGACACAAGGCCTGAGCGGTTACCCAGCCAATGGCGTCAACTTGAGCCGTTCGCTGAGCGAAGTCGAAGCGAACCGCAGCCGATTCCGCTGGGTTAGTCGCCGATTATTCCACTTTCGCGGCCAGGATTCAGAAATTGTCATTTATTCCGCCCCGATTAGGTACTAAGATTCGCGCTTCAACTGCCAGGCCAATGGCGTTGGCCTGTATTTCAAACCTGACTGAGGAAGCCCAAGATGAAGACCAAACTCGTTGCCGTTCTCCTGTCCTTCGGCCTTGTCGCTGTCGCCCTTGCCGAGATCACCCCGAGCAAGGCGATCAAATGGCGTCAATCCGGCTATGCCGTCATGGCCTGGAACATGACCCGCATCAAGCTGAACCTGGAGGGCACATTCAACAAGCAGGAGGTCATTGCCGCTGCCAACACCATCCAGGCCATCGCCAATTCCGGTATGGGCTCGCTCTACCTGCCCGGCACCAATGAGGGACTGGGATGGGAGGAGACCCGGGTGAAAGAGGAACTCTTCAGCGACAAAGAGGGCGTGGCCAAGGTAGCCAAGGCCTTCAACAAAGAGGCCAATGCCATGGCCAAGGTGGCCGCCAGCGGTGACCTCAACGCCATCAAGGACCAGTTCGGTAAGCTGGGGGAGACCTGCAAGGGCTGCCACGACGGCTACAGACACGAGGATTGATGGTCCCTGATCTCCCTCTCCCCAACCCTCTCCAGGAGGGAGAGGGGGTAATAGAGCGCTGCGCGAGTTTCACGGTAAAACTCAGCGCCCCGAAACAGAACCCATGAACCCTGCCGAACGCCTCTATCTGTGGGATCTGCCCACCCGCCTGTTTCATTGGCTGCTGGCACTTGCCGTGCTGGCGGCCTTTGTCAGCGGCAGCCTGGGCGGCAATCTGATCGTCTGGCATGGCCGCATCGGCCTGTTCATCCTTGGCCTGCTCGCCTTCCGCCTGGCCTGGGGCCTGTTTGGCTCCACCTATGCCCGCTTTGCCCAATTCGCCCCGACCCCGGCCCGGCTGGCCGCCTATCTGCGCGGTAACTGGCAGGGCCAGGGGCACAATCCGCTGGGGGCCTTATCGGTCTTCGCCCTGCTCGGCCTGCTCGGCTTTCAGGCCATCTCCGGGCTGGTGAGCAATGACGACATCGCCTTCAGCGGCCCCCTCTATCGCCTGGTCAGCGACCCCCTCAGCCAGCAACTGACCGGCCTGCACCATCAGGCGTCCGATCTCCTGCTGCTGCTCATCGGCCTGCACCTGCTGGCCATTGGCTTCTACCGGCTGGTAAAGGGAGACAACCTGGTGCTGCCCATGATTCGCGGCTGGCGGCCGGGCAAGGCGCAAGACTCGGCCCAGGGCGGCGGCCCCTGGGCGCTGATCCTGGCCCTACTGTTCGCCCTGCTGCTGGTACTGGCCGCCAGCGGCATCTGGCTGCCGCCGCCACCCCCGCCAGAGGTACTGGATACGCCTGCCTGGTAGGCATCACATCCTGCAACGGCTGTGATCGGCCCTGGCCGCCTGGTAAGGTGAAATCCACTGTCCTTTACCTTAAATGGCATAGCCGTGTTTTTCAGCACGACAAAATATGTATTTTGATTGAAAAACAACGAGTTGCATCACTAGTGTCCGGAAAAATTATCGAATAAATCCAATTGGCTAGGTGGTGGCGTCAGATGCAAGGCCAACCGTGATGGTGGCCTTGCCGTCTGCACCAACCGTAGCACTACCGGTCAGCAAGCCGCTGGTCAGATCAGCAGCCGTTACGCCACTGATGGTGTAGGGCACGGAGGTGCCTGCATCCACATTGGTGGTCGTCAGCGTGAAGGTGGTTGTTGCGCCTTCATCAACACTGGTCGAACCATTAGTGAGCGTTCTTGCCAAGCTACCGGTAAAAGCGAGGTAGCACAAGCGGTTAGCAGCAGTCTCCGGCCTCTCCTGTGCCACCACCCAAGCCCCCAGGTCATAGCTGGGCTGTCCTTGGTAGTGTCCAATAGAATTGCGCTCTTTCGGGACATGGCAGGTGCTGCGTCCCAGCTACCCAACCCACGACCCACCCAGTGTGGCCTATGGGTCTGCCATCCGTGGCCCTTCAATCTGGCTGGTGCCTAAAATAGCTCGCTGTGGCTGCCAATTCTGGCGAGACGCAGCACACCATCAATTTGCACACTGTAGATTAGCAGCAGGTCCGGTTTGATGTGGCATTCTCGATAGCCATTCCAGTTCCCTACCAGCCCGTGATCTCGCAAGCTGTCCTCCAAGTGCAAATCCTGCACCAACCTTTCCAGCACTGGGACCAATTGCGATTCAATCTGCTTGTGTCGAGGATTCGCGAGCACCCGCTTCCAGTCCTTCTTGAAAGCCGATGAGCGTTCAATCGTCCTCATTCAAGTCCGCCATCAGTGCCGCTACAGAGTCAAACCGCTTGGCCTCGCCATGCTCAAGTTCACCAATAGCTTGGCGTGTCTGTGCATTAGGAACTCTGACATCAAAAGGCAAACGCTGCTCATCCGCCACTCGCCGCATAAGCAAACGAATGGCATCGGAAACCGACAGGCCCATGTCTGATAATGCTTGGGATGCGCGAATCTTCGTGTCGCTGTCAATGCGAGCACGCACATAGCTGTCTGCTGAATTCATGAAGGTTTCCTCGGGTTGCTGTAAGGAGTGTAGCCTGTTTGTGACTACAGCGGGAGTCTTTTGAAGAAATGCCGTCCTTGGCAGTGGATGCTCCTAGCGCAGGTGATACAGCCGCAGTCCCTATGCCTTGGTGGCTAAATCCGCAGCAGAGAGCAGGCTGTCATGGCTTAGGTGCGAATATCTCTGGCTAGTATGTACGCTAGAATACCTAAGCAGTTTCTGCACCATAAACAGGCTCTGGCCACTTTGGACTAACCAGCTGGCAAAGGAATGTCGGAGCGTGTGTATTTTTACATCCGGCATTCCGGCCTTTTTCCGGGCTGTGTCCCAGGCGGCAAAAATGCTAACGAACGGCTTTTGCGTCTTGGGGTTTGGCACCAGATAGGGACAGCCCTCCCACCGTGGCAATTGTTCCAGGATTTGGATTACGCCGTCGGTAATTGGGATATGCTGCGGTTTGCCTGATTTTTAACTGGCAGATACCAGCTGCGCCGTTCGATATCGAGATGTTCCCACTGGGCATCCAGCAGTTCCCTACTTGACTCGCGCATGGGGAATATTGGGGCTGCTGGGATTGACGGTAATGGCCTGCCGACTGGGAGACAGAATCAAGTCCATGTCTTCCATCGGCACGGCCCCCAGTAAAACCTCATCCCCCATGACCAAGGCGCCGACGTAGCACATACGATTTTCAAAGGTCACCTTGATCGGCCCGACGTAGGGAACATTCATACAACGGCCATCGGCGACGGTGACTTCGCGTTGTGATTCGGCCTGCAAGTCAAGTTGCAGCGCAATGTGCTCCGGGATACAGAGCATCAACGCGCCTGTGTCTGCCAGGGCAGATATGCTGATGGGTTTGAGCTCAGTCTTACGGGGATTGCTCAGGCTGATTTCGGCGAACAAGTGACCCATGTCGTTCTCCTCGGGATTTGAAAAAACCACATCAACAACGACGCACCTATGCTATCACAGAAAAACGTGGTCTGTCCCCTATTACGCTCTCGAAGATGCCCGGAGGTGGCCGAGAACATGAATGAAACTGCGCTCGGTGTTCATGCTGGCCATCAGGCAGACTTGGATTATTAGAAAGCCTGATCAGGACTCATCCTGCAACACCAGCAATGGCTCTATCCATTCAGCGTAATGGCGCCAGCGCTCTTTGCTGGTCTGGTAAATCGGCTGGCGCACCTGCCAGTTGCTTGATGTGCCAACCCGCCGCTGGGTTTGATGGAAATTTAGGCAACTCTCATCCCAATCCAGCCCGATAAAGTCGATGACGCGCCTGCTCCAGCCTTCTTGGTCTGCAATCACAGACTCATAGGGCACTTCCAGTAGTACATCGGCAGGCAACACAGAGCGCCAGTGATCCATCAGGCGACGATATTCTCGGTAGTAATGCACCAGGTCGTCCAGATCATTGGCGTAGTCGTGGGATTGCTTGAAATCCTGGAAGTAAATCGACAGGCAGGTGTCGATAGGATTGCGCGTGGCGTGCAGGATGCGAGCCTGGGGAAAACAGGCATGGATAAAGCCAAGATAATGAAAGTTCCTCGGCATTTTATCGACTACCCGAAGCGCATCCGCTGAATGCTTATCCAGATTCGCCAAGCAGGCCGCCGCCGTTTCCCGCAGCATCGCTTCGCCGTATTGGGCTGTGTGGCTTTCCTGGGCAAAACGCTTTACCGCATCGCCCCAGAATTTCAGCTCTCCGGCGCCAAAGGTCTGCGGATGTGAGGCAAGAATTTGCTCCAGCAGCGAGGTGCCTGAGCGTGGCATACCCAGGATGAAAAGCGGCTGCTGCGAATCGCTTGAGCCCGCCCACGCTTGGCGCACGACCTCTGGGGCATGGGAGTCAATCAGGATGTTGACGCGAGCAACCTGAGTTTGCCGGTCATAGGCCCGATTGATCTGCTTCTTGAGTTCATTGGCCTGGCGGTAGTAGGCAAAGGCAGCGGCATAGTCTTTGGTGTCATCGCAGAATTTGCCCATTGCAAACAGCAGGGTAACCCTGGTTTTGGCTCACTAGTGTCCCGTTAAATTATCGAATAAATCCAGTTGCTTAGGGTTACCATGGTCTTCCGACGTGCGATCTCTTAAATTAAGTACTTGTTCTATAGATGTTTTCTCAAACAGGGTTAGACTCAGAACCTGTAGGATTGTGTAAAGATCGGCCTTGATGTCGTGGCGCTTTTTGATGATGGCCACGAGCACGTAGACTGAGATGGCAATCCAGATTTGGCTTTTGACCGCATTCTCTGTGGTGCCGAAAAACGACTTGATGCGTAGATGCTGCTTGATCCATTTGAAGAACAACTCCACTTGCCAGCGATAGCGGTATAGGTCGGCCACCGTCTGTGCCTTGACGCTGAAATTGTTGGTCAGAAAATCGAATGTCTTGCCGGTCTGGGTATCGTGATACTTGATCCGGCGTAACGGCTGCGGGTAATCGACGGCTGAGCGCACACCCGTGAGTACGACGGTCTGATCGCAGCGCACCCCGCCGGCGGTGTCGACGGGATGGGAATAGCGGCGCCGATACTTGGTATTGGATTTGGCGCGGATGACAAAGAATGCGCCTGCGGCGTTCAAGGTGAATAAGCGTCGGAAGTCCACATAGCCACGGTCCATGATGTAGAAAGCGCCCGGTTCCGGAAGCAACATATCGAGGGCGTTGACGTCGTGTACCTTGCCGTCCGTGATATGGATAAACGTGGGGATGTTGCCACGCAGGTCCAGCAGGGTATGAAGCTTGACGGCAGACTTGGTGGTACGAAACAGCGCCCAAGGGAATATCGATAGACACAGGTCGATGGTGGAGGCATCCAGCGCATAGACCGTATTGTCCAGTTCCAGCCCTAGGTCTTCGTCGGCATAGAGAGGGCGGGCGACACGAATCAGGGCTTGTGCGAAGTCGGCGTAGATACGCCAGTCCCGACGCTCGTTGGCTTTTGCCAGGGTATTGCGCGCGACGGAGGGAGCACGAAGCCCCATGTGATAAAGCTTGCTCTGGTGGGCACGAAGGCAAGCCTCGATGTCGCGCAAGCTCTCCCGATAAGTGAGCTGGGCAAAGGCCATGACATAGTATTGGTCGAGACAGCGGAAATGCTTGACGTAGTGTTCGCCTCGATAGCGAGCGACACAACGCCGAAAAGTGTGCAGTGGCAAGTGCGCCATGACCTGCGAGAAAATCAGCCTGCCGGTGTACATGATCTATCCTCGTTGGAGTCCAGCAGGAATGATCAATGGGTATCGGATCGATTTTCAAGTTGCTAACACCACAAATTTTAGAAATTACCAAATAGAAACATTATCTTGCAGGGATCTATGGCTTTTTTAACGGGACACTAGTGACTGAAGAGTGTGTTTATGACCAGACCAAGCTGGTGGTGATCAAGGAGCAGTACCGGGAAATCGAGGCCAACCAACGCTTTTACCAGTATGCCACCACCGCAGGCTTTAGAATCCATGCCTGTGAAGGTTATGACCCCCAGAGCAAAGGCAAGGTGGAAGCCGGGGTTAAATACGTCAAGCAGGACTGCTTTTATGGCGAACACTTCAGCAGTCAGCAAGCGGTTCGAGACCATCTGCAACACTGGTTGGATGAGGTGGCCAACTGTCGTGAGCATGGCACCACCGGCCAGATCCCCCACACCGTTTTTATGGCCGAAGAACGCCCTCAGCTGAAGCCTTACCTGGCCCCCAGCAGTCTTCGACAGCCTTCGGCGATTGAAACCCGCCGTGCCGATAAAACCGGGCTGATCAGCTACCAGGCCAATAAATACTCCGTGCCTCTGGCCTGGCAGCAAGCTCAGGTCGGTGTCATGCAGCAGGAAGGCCATTTGGTCATTACCGACCTGAACACGGGTGAGATCCTGGCCGAACACCCTCTGTGCCTGGAAAAGGGGCGCATCATCAAGAACAACAACCATTACCGGGACAGGGAAGCTCGGGTAACTCAATTGGAAGTCGAGATTAGCCACATGCTGGGGGATCAGCTGGGCCAAACCCTCTGCCAGCAGATTAGGCGCTCAGAGCCTAAAGTGGTCAAGGATCAGTTGGTAGCCTTAAAATCCATCCTGGCTCACCTGGAGCCGGAAGATCGAACACTGCTTGCACAGCTGGCCGAGCGGCCCGGCATTACCGCTGGCAAGATCAAACGCTACCTGGAAGCAGAACGTCAGGCGCGGAGCAAAGGGCGTTATCCAGATCATGGTCTGCCAGAGGCACCTTCAGCCAACGATGTAGACCTCTCGGCTTACCAGCGACTTGGCCAGTCCAGTGGCCAGGAGGTGACCCATGGGCCAGCTTGAACAAACCCGCGTGCGCTGCAAAAGCCTGAGGCTGACCTGGATGGCTCAACAGCTCCCTCAGCTGCTCGGTGACGCTGAAAGCAATGACTGGTCTTACCTGCAATGCGTTGACCACTTGCTGAGCCATGAGCTGAAAGAGCGCGATCAACAGCGCATCCAGCGTCACTTTAAGCAGGCTCACTTCCCGATGGAGAAACGTCTGGAGGGCTTCGACTACCGCCATCAGACCACCATCACCAAAAGAAATTGGGGTCAGGTCTAGAATGAAAGCCTTCAATCGACCAAATAACGATAAAGGGCTGGGGCTAGTTTTTAGGCTATAGACCCTATTCTTTCACCCAAAGCTGGAAATGGCTATAAATCTAGACCTGACCCTGATCTGCTCTGATCTGGAGGTCTTGCATTGAACTATTCTTGACTTAAATAGTCAGAAATTTCGCACAACCCCCTACACAGACCCAACACAGGAGGTCCGAGATGAATAACCTGATCAGCGATTTTCCCCATGACGGCGTGGTCACCATCAATCGTGTCCTGCTGAAACCCGAGTACAGCGTCGATGACCTGCAGGAGCGGGTTGCCCTGCTGTGCGAAAACGTCAAGACCTACCACTCAGATACCGGCTTTGTTGGCGGTTTTGTCGCCCTCAACAGCGGCAACATCTCCAACGAGGGTTCCAGCATCGGCCAGGCGGTGGTCAGCGAGCTGAAGGACCGCGAGGCCCTGATCATCACCTTCTGGCGCAGCTTTGCCGAGCATGAGGCCTCGCACCGCAGCAATACCTTCCAGCCCTTGTTCGAGCAGGTGCTGGAGTTGTGCGAGAACGGCAACGAAGAAATCGCCTACGAGATGCTCTGGGCAGGCAAGGCCTACACGCCGGAAGATGCCGTGCGGGCGCGGCGGGCCAAGCTGATGGCCGCCTGAACGGGCAACGAACGCGGGCGCTACGGCCCGCGTTCGCGCACAGGACAAGGAGCCTGGCGGATTGAGCCCAACCAATCGACAGTTATCGACAAACGACGAATCCCACCAGATACGCTGGGTACCCCTCTACCAGGTGGCCCACTTCAATAACAACCTATCCAGCCACCACATGGTGGAAAAGACCCGCAGACTCAGGAAGATTTGAGATGGCTTGTGGCCAAGCTCACACAGCGTTCCAGCCAGAATCAGGTGCATAATCGGGCAATAATTGACCCGGTTTCGTGTATTATCGGGCCGTTTCTCCCATGCAGGATTGATTTTCCCCGTCATGCCCCTGTTTCGCACCCCTCTGACCCTATTCCTGTGCCTGATGCTCGGCAGCCTCGCCGCTGAACCGCTGAGGTTGCAGGAGACCCTGCCCGAGGGCAGCCAGTTCGGTCTCTATGTGCAGTACCTGAAGCCGGTGCCGGGCTCGGATCGGGTTGCCCTGGAGCATAATGCCGACCTGCTGCTGCCCCCGGCCAGTACCCTGAAGCTGCTCACCGCCCTGGCGGCCAGGCTGGTGCTGCCGAACGACTTTCGTTTTGTCACCGAGGTGCTGGCCAACCCCAATGGGCAGAACAGCCAGGACTGGGTGATCCGCTTCGGCGGCGACACCAGCCTGAGCCGGGAGCAGCTCAAGCAGCTACTGAGCAAGGCCAAGACCGCCCTGGGCGCGAGCCAGGTGCGGGATATCTGGATCGATGACAGCGCCTTTGTCGGCCATGAACGCGGTCTGGGCTGGCCCTGGGAGAACCTGGGTGCCTGTTACAGCTCGCCGGTCACCGCTGTCAGCATCGATGACAACTGCGTACCGGCGGCGGTGTACAGCAACCTGCAACCGGGCCAGCGGGTGCGGGTGAATGTGCCCAAGCACCAGCCGATTGAGGTACTGGCCGAGGCCGAGGTGGTCAGCGCCAGCCAGCAGCGCGAGCGCCTGTGCAACCTGGATTTGAGCGGTGGGGATGACAACCGCTACCGCCTCAGCGGCTGCTGGCCACAGAGCAAGAATCCCCTGCCCCTGAAGCTGGCGGTGCAGAACCCGGCCCGCTTCGCCCAGGACATAGTGCGCGCCCAGGCCAAGGCCCTGGATCTCAACCTCAAGGGCCAGGTGCGCATCGGCCGACCCAGCGGTCCAGCGGGCAAGACAATGGGCAAGACCTTGGCCCTGCACCGCTCCGCGCCCCTGCCCGATCTGCTGCGGCAGATGCTGCACCGCTCCGACAACCAGATGGCCGATGCCCTGCTCAAGACCCTGGGCGGGCGGTTTCACCAGTTGCCCGGTTCCTACCGTGCCGGGCTGTCCGCCCTGCGCCGGGTGCTCAGGGATCAGGCCGGCATCGATCTGTCCCGCGCCATCATCGAGGACGGCTCCGGCCTGTCGCGCAGCAACCGCCTCAGCCCCCGTCAGCTGGGCCAGGTGCTGGATTACCTCTATCGCAACGATGCGCAGCTGGGGCTGCTTGACCTGCTGCCGGTGTCCGGCGAAAGCGGCACCCTGCAATACCGGCGCAGCCTGAGCAGGCCACCACTGAAGGGCCGGTACCGGGCCAAGACCGGCACCCTGTTCGGTACCCGCAACCTGGCCGGCATCTTCACCACGGCCAAGGGCTCAGAGCTGCTGGTGGTACAGTTCATCAGCAACTATTTTCCGATCAAGGACACCGCCGGACCCAAGCCCTACATCCGTTTCGAGCAGCGCCTGTACAACGGCCTTTATAGTGATTTTTAAGCATGAACAGCACCCTGTTTCTGGGCATAGGCAATACCCTGTTAAGCGATGAGGGGGTGGGCGTATTCGTGATCCAGCACCTCAACGAACGGCACCCGACAGAGCCTGGCACCTGCTACCTGGATGGCGGCACCCTGTCCTTTACCCTGGCCGAGGCCATCGCCAGCCATCCCCAGCTGATTGTGATAGATGCCGCCCGCCTGGATCGGCCACCCGGCAGCACCGAGCTGTTCATCGACAGCGCCATGGACCGCTACCTGACCGGCAACCGGGGCAGCGTACACGAGGTGGGCCTGACCGACCTGCTGGACATAGCCCTGCTATCCAACACCCTACCGCAACGACGGGCGTTGATTGGCATCCAGCCGGACTACATCGACTGGGGCGAGCGGCCCACCCCGGCAGTGGCCCAGGCCATAGCCCCAGCGGCGCAGATGGCCCTGGATCTGCATCGACGTTGGCGTGCCGCCCCGCTGACGCAAGGGCCGCCCGGAGCGGAAACGCGTCTTGCATAGACCCAATCTCGGCCACCCAGCGGGCCGAAGAACCCAGTACCCCTGGTCTGTTGACCGGCCGCGCTGATTTGCGCAGCGGGCACCCTTTCCCGGATAATCCCCCCCTTTTAGCCAATACTGTGACCCAATCACGAACCTAAAAAGAGCATTTGGCCACAGAGCCACAGAGTACACAGAGAAAAATCAATGTATTGGAAAGCGAACATTCAACACCTTCTAAGTGAGCCCAGTCTGATAGGTAACTCATTGAAACAACTCTGTGATCTCTGTGTCTCTGTGGCTTAACTGAGGAATATAGGATGAATATGCACCAGACCGACGACCTTCGCATCTGCGCCATCAAAGAGGTGGCCTCGCCGACCGAGGTGCATGACCAGCACCCCATCACCGAACCGGCCGCCGAGGTGGTCTATCAGACCCGTCAGGCGATTCATCGCATCCTGCAGCGCCAGGACGACCGCCTGCTGGTGATCACCGGCCCCTGTTCGGTACACGATCCCAAGGCCGCGCTGGAGTATTGCGACCGCCTGCGCCCCTTGCAGCAGGAGCTGGCCGCCGATCTGCTCATCGTCATGCGGGTCTATTTCGAGAAGCCGCGCACCACCGTCGGCTGGAAGGGGCTGATCAACGACCCGGACCTGGACGAGAGCTTTCACATCAACAAGGGGCTGGGCCTGGCCCGGGAGCTGCTGCTGGATATCAACCAGCGCGGTATGCCCGCCGCCACCGAGTACCTGGACCTGATCAGCCCGCAGTACATCTCCGACTTGATCAGCTGGGGTGCCATTGGCGCGCGCACTACCGAGAGCCAGGGCCATCGCGAGCTGGCCTCCGGCCTGTCCTGCCCGGTGGGCTTCAAGAACGGCACCGACGGCACCCTGAGCATCGCCGTGGACGCCATCCGCGCCGCCGCCAAGCCGCATCATTTCATGTCCCTGACCAAGGCCGGTCACTCGGCGATCTTTTCCACCACCGGCAATGAGGACTGTCACGTCATCCTGCGCGGTGGCCAGCGCCCCAACTATGATGCCGAGAGCGTCAATATCGCCGCCGAGGCCCTGGCCAAGGCCGCTCTGCCGGAACTGCTGATGATCGATTTCAGCCATGCCAACAGCAAGAAAGACCCGCTCAAGCAACTGGAGGTCGGACGCGACGTGGCCGGTCAGATCGGCCGTGGCGATGGGCGCATCATGGGGGTCATGATCGAAAGCCATCTGCTGCAGGGCCGCCAGGATCTGGGCAGCGGCCGCGATGGCCTGATCTACGGCCAAAGCATCACCGATGCCTGCCTGGGTTGGGAGGACAGCGAGCCCCTGCTAAGGCAACTGGCCGAGGCGGTGCGCCAGCGCAGACGGCAGAGTTAATCGTCCTCGCGCCGGAACTCGCCCTCGATATAGCGCTGGCCCTCGCAGGATTGGGTCGGCCCCTGACTGGGCTGGACCAGCACCCGTTGCAGCAGATGCAGCAGGAGCAGACGCCGCAGCGGGCCGATGAGCAGCAAGAAGCCCAGCAGGTCGGTGACGAAGCCGGGGAACAGCAGCACCACCCCGGCGATGAAGATCAGCACCCCTTCCATCAACTCCAGCGCCGGGGTCTCGCCCCGGGCCATGGCCTCCTGGGCGCGCAGGGCGGTGACAAAGCCCTGCTGACGCATGAGCAGGGCACCCAGTACAGCGGTAAACACCGACAGGACTATGGTGGGCAGGGCCCCGATAAAGGAGCCGACCTGGATCAGGAAATACAGCTCAAACAGGGGGATGCCCACCAGAAACAACAGGATCAACCAGAATGGACTCACGTTACCTCGCTTTGTTACGGACGTTTTATGGCTGGCTTGGGCCTCGCTCAGACAACGCCAACGCCGCCGGATCGTTTGCCTTGGAGCGAACTCTTCTCTATCTTTGGCCCTCTTATGCCTACTATAACCCTTAACCTCTGCACCTGTCCGGACCTGGACTGCGCCGAACGCCTGGCCAAGGCCTTGGTGCAGCAGCGGCTGGCCGCCTGCGTCAATATCCTGCCGGGGATCAGCTCGGTGTACGCCTGGCAGGGCCAGATCGAACAGGAAACCGAGGTCCTGTTGCTGATCAAGACCGCCAGCGAGCAGGTGCAGGCCATGACCCAGGCCCTGGCCGAGCTGCACCCCTATGAGGTGCCCGAGATCATCAGCCTGCCGGTCGGTACCGGCCATCTCCCCTATATTGAGTGGGTAAAACAATGTACAAGCCCTTGAACTGGTCGGCCCTGCTGTTTCTGCCGCTGTTTTTTCTGCTCGGCCCCGCGCAACTGCTGGCCGAGGAGGAATTTCTGCGCCCCGAACAGGCCTATCCCGCCAGCGCCGAGGTGATAGACCCGGAGCGGGTTCGCCTGCGCTTCGAGATCGCCGAGGGCTACTATCTGTACCGCGACAAGATCAGCGTGCGCAGCGCCACCCCAGGGGTGAGCACGGGCCTGCTGCGCCTGCCCGAGGGGCAGATCAAGAACGACGAGTTCTTCGGCCAGGTGGCGGTGCTGCGCGGTCGGCCCGAGGCCGAGTTGCAGCTCAACCGCAGCCGTGCCGAGGCCGGACCGGTGGAGCTGATCCTGCGCTCCCAGGGCTGTGCCGATGCCGGCCTGTGCTATCCGCCCCACGAGCAGCGCCTGCAACTGCAGCTACCGGCCAAGGCCCCTGCGCCCGCCCCCGTCCCAGACCTGTCACAGATCGGCGGCAAACAAGCGCTGCCCGATTTCTCCGGCAACAACGGCGGCGATGACATCCTGCCGGTGGAACAGGCCTTCCGGCTTAGCGTCCTGCGGGTCGAGGGGGATGGCATAGAGCTGGGCTGGCAGATAGCACCGGGCACCTATCTGTATCAGCAGGAGATCCAGATCCGTCTGCTCCAGGCCGAGGGTGCCGCCCTGGGTGACTGGCAGCTGCCCCCGGCCAAGATCAAGCCCAACTCCATTCTCCCGGACGGCAGCGAGGGCGACGTGCCGGTCTATGAGGCGGACTTCAGCCTCCACCTGCCCCTGCTGCGGGACAACACAGACCCCGGTCGCATTGCGTTACAGATCGACTATCAGGGCTGTGCCGAGGTGGGCATCTGCTATCCGCCCCAGGGGCAAAAACTGACCCTGGAGCTGCCCGCGCTAACTCAGGCTCAGGCTCAGGCTCAAGCCCAGGTCGCAGCACCGGTTGTGGCCGAGACCGAGGACATGCGCTCGGAGCAGGATCAGATCGCCGATCTGCTCAAGGGCGGCAGCACCTGGCTGGTGGTGCTCAGCTTCTTCGGCATCGGCCTGCTGCTGGCCCTGACCCCCTGCGTATTCCCCATGATCCCCATCCTGTCCGGCATCATCGCCGGCCACGGCAGCAACATCACCACCCGCAAGGCCTTCATGCTGTCGCTGATCTATGTGCTGGCGATGGCGGTGACCTACACCGTCGCCGGGGTATTGGCTGGGCTGTTCGGCGAGAACCTGCAGGCGGCCTTCCAGAACCCCTGGGTGCTGTGGAGCTTTGCCCTGATCTTCGTCGCCCTGGCCTTCTCCATGTTCGGCTACTACGACCTGCAACTGCCCAGCAGCTGGCAGGCCCGGCTGGGCCAGCTCAGCCACCGCCAGCGGGGCGGCACCTACACCGGGGTGGCCATCATGGGGCTGTTATCGGCGCTGATCGTCGGCCCCTGCGTGGCCCCGCCCCTGGCCGGTGCCCTGATCTACATCGGCCAGAGCGGCGATGCCCTGCTCGGTGGCCTGGCCCTGTTCGCCATGAGCTTAGGCATGGGCGCGCCGCTGATCGCCCTGGGTACCGGCGCGGGCAAGCTGCTGCCCCGCGCCGGGGCCTGGATGAACGCCATCAAGGCGGTATTCGGCGTGATGATGCTGGCGGTGGCCCTGCTGCTGCTGGAGCGGGTGCTCGATCCGACCATCGCCATGGGGCTCTGGGGCCTGCTGCTGATCTGCTCGGCGGTGTATATGGGCGCACTCGAGCGCCTGCCCGAGGCCGCCTCTGGCCTGCGCAAGCTGTGGAAGGGGCTGGGCCTGGCCCTGTTGATCTACGGCGGGCTGATGCTGTTGGGCGTGGCCCTGAACGGCAAAGACACGCTGCAACCCCTGCGCGGCCTGAGCCTGGGCGGTGGTTCGGCCGAGCAGGCGCACCTGGAGTTCAGGCGCATCAAGAGCGTGGCGGACCTGGAGCGTGAGGTGGCCGCCGCCGCCGAGCAAGGCAAGCCGCTGATGCTGGACTTCTACGCCGACTGGTGTACCTACTGCATCCAGTTCGAGAAATACGTCTTCACCGATGCCAAGGTGCAGGCCAGCCTGGCCAATGCCGTGCTGATCCAGGCCGATGTCACCGCCAACGACGAGCAGGACAAGGCCCTGCTGAGCCATCTGGGCCTGATCGCGCCACCGGCGATCCTGTTCTGGAACGGCCAGACGGAGGAGCGCAAGAACTACCGGGTGATGGGCTACATGGATGCCGCCAAGTTCAACGCCCATGTGCGCGCTGCGCTAAGGTAGCCACAGAACCACAGAGCGCACAGCGAATTCAACCTAACGAGCATAGAGTAGGCAGCGGCAACCCGGAAGAGAATTGGCCTCCCCCTTTGCAAAAGGGGGATTGAGGGGGATTTTGGCGTTGGCAGTTACGCGGGTGCTGAAGCCCCCCCTCGCCCCCTTTTTGTAAAGGGGGGAATCTGAGTAGCCCCCGTTGTAAAGGGGGGGGGTTTGACCCTGTCTCCTTGGACCTATAAACCGCAGATTACGCCGATTATCGCAGATTAAATTATGTATTTTCATTGGGTTAAAGTGACTTAGCCAGTCACCCGCTGGGTGAGTGGGTGCACTTGGCAAACACACTGAAAGATCTGTGTAAATCGGTGAAATCTGCGGTTCAACTGCTCTTTTTTGGATCAATCATGCACATCCACCTGATCAGCGTCGGTAACCGCATGCCCGCCTGGGTGGAGCAGGGCTATGCCGAGTATGCCAAACGCCTGCCGCCGGAGTGCCGCCTGAATCTGATCGAGATCGCCCCGGCCCGGCGCGGCAAGAACCCGGACATCCCCCGTTTGCGGCGTGACGAGGGCCAACGTATGCTTGCTGCCCTGCCCAAGGGTTGCAGGGTCCTTGCCCTGGAGGTAGAGGGCAGGACCTGGAGCACCGAGCAGTTGGCCGCCCGCCTGGCCGATTGGCTGCAACAGGGCAGCGACCTGGCCCTGCTGGTAGGCGGCCCGGATGGGCTGGACCCGGCCTGCCGCCAGGCTGCCGATGAACACTGGTCGCTATCACCACTGACCCTGCCTCATCCCCTGGTACGGGTGATCCTGGCCGAGCAGATCTATCGCGCCTGGAGCCTGCTCAACCACCACCCCTACCACCGTGCCTGAGCCCCTGCTCTATCTGGCATCGGCCTCGCCCCGGCGAGCGGAACTGCTGCGCCAGATCGGCGTTTCCTTCCAGCCGTACCCGGCGCATATCGACGAGACCCCCAGACTCAGCGAGTCGGCGACGGACTTTGTCCTGCGCATGGCCCAGGAAAAGGCCCAGGCGGCGCAGGCCCGGCTGCGCGACCCCCAGGCACGAGTGCTGGGCGCGGATACGGATGTCATCCTGGATGGCGAGATCCTCGGCAAGCCGGCCGATCAGGCGCAGGCCGCCGCCATGCTGCGGCGCCTGTCCGGCCGCAGTCATGAGGTACTCAGCGGCGTGGCCCTGGCCGACGCAAAGGGGCTGGATTGGCGTCTGAGTCGAAGCCGGGTCTGGTTCAGGGCCCTGAGCGAGGCGGAAATCACCGCCTACTGGGCCAGCGGCGAGCCCCTCGGCAAGGCCGGCGGCTACGCCATCCAGGGCCTTGGCGCGGTATTCATAGAGCGCCTGGAGGGCAGCTACTCCGGGGTCATGGGCCTGCCCCTGTTTGAAACGGCGCAGCTGCTGCGCCCTTGATCCGATTGATCCGAACCCGGCACTGTCGGCTCAGGCCGAGTCTATGTGCCGCCAGCGAAAGCCATCGCGCCGAAGTAGCTCACCGGCCGCCGCCGGGCCCCAGCTGCCGGCGCGGTAGTTGGGAAAGTCCCGTGGCGGCAGGGCGCTCCACACATCCAGCACCGGCGCCACCAGCTCCCAACCGACCTCCACCGTATCGGCGTGCTTGAACAGGGTGGCGTCACCGTTCATGGCGTCGTAGATCAGGGTCTCGTAGCCGGTGGTGGGGGCGTTGCCAAAATAATCCGCATAGCAAAAGTCCATATTCACCCGCCCCAGACGCATCACTGGCCCCGGGATCTTGGCGCTGAAGCTGAGCTGTATGCCCTCGTCCGGCTGCACCCGGATCACCAGCTGGTTGGCCTGCACCTGCTCCACCGGGGTGTTGCGAAACAGCTGAAAGGGTACGTGGCGGTATTGGATGACGATCTCGGTGAACTGGCCGGCCAGGCGCTTGCCGGTGCGCAGATAAAAGGGCACGTCGGCCCAGCGCCAGTTGTCGATCATGAAGCGGATGGCGGCGTAGGTCTCGGTGCGCGACTGGGCATCCACCCCCGGCGAGCCGCGATAGCCGGCCACCTTCTCGCCATTGGGCATCAGGCCCTCGCCATACTGGCCGCGTACCGCCCGGGTCAGCACGTCCTCGGGGCTGAGCGGCTGCACGGCGCGCAGCACCTTGTTCACCTCATCGCGCACGTTGCAGGCATCGAAGCTGTTGGGTGGCTCCATGGCGACAAAGCCCAACAGCACCAGCAAGTGATTGGGGATCATATCGCGCAGGGCGCCGGCCTCTTCGTAATAGGTACCGCGATGCTCCACGCCCACCGACTCGGCCACGGTGATCTGCACGTGCTCGATGAACTGATGGCTCCAGGTCGGCTCGGTAAAGCCGTTGGCGAAGCGAAAGGCCATGATGTTCTGCACCGTCTCCTTGCCCAGGTAATGATCGATGCGGAAGATCTGTGCCTCGTCCAGATACTGATGCAGCTCGCGATTCAGGGCAATGGCCGAGTCCAGGTCCTTGCCGAACGGCTTTTCGATGATCACCCGCCGCCAGCCCTGCTCCCGCTCCAGGCTCAGCTCGGCCTCCGCCAGCAGGCGGATGATCTGGCTGAACAGGCTCGGCGGCGTGGCCATGTAGAACAGGTAATTGGCCGCCGAGGCATGGGCCTGGGTACAGTGCTGCAGACGCTGGCGCAGGGCCTGATAGGCCGCTGGGTCCTTGAAGTCGCCCTGGCTGTAATGCAGGCGCTCGGCCAGGCGGCGCCAGACCTCGGGGTCAAACTCCGCCGCCTGATAGTCGCGCAGGGTTTGTTCAAACAGCTCGCGGAAGGCCTCGTCGGACAGCTCCAGCCGATCCACCCCGACCACGGCGAAGCCGTCCGCCAGCAGGCCCTCGCGCATCAAATGGTACAGCGAGGGGATCAGCTTGCGCCGGGTCAGATCGCCACCGGCACCGAAGATGACCATGATGCAGGGCGGCGCGGGCTGGGCCTGAGTGTTGTCGTCCAGATGCTGCATGACGGCTCAGTCCTTCTTCTCAAGATGGCCGCCGAAGGCAAAGCGCATGGCCGAGAGCAGTCGATCGCCATAGTCCGACTCACCCTGGGAGCTGAAGCGGCTGAACAGGGCGGCGCTGAGCACCGGTGCCGGGGTGCCGGATTCGATCGCCGCCAGGCAGGTCCAGCGGCCCTCGCCGGAATCGGACACCCGGCCGCTGAAGCCATCCAGCCCTGGGCTCTGCGCCAGGGCCTGGGCGGTCAGATCCAACAGCCAGGAGGACACCACGCTGCCGCGCCGCCACAGCTCGGCCACCTCGGCGACATCTATGGCGTACTGAAAGGCCTCGGGCTCGCGCAGGGGGGCGGTCTCGGCGTCATGCTTCTGACCGGCCGCGCCGGCATTGGCATGGCGCAGCAGGTTGAAGCCCTCGGCATAGGCCGCCATCAGGCCGTATTCGATGCCGTTGTGCACCATCTTGACGAAATGCCCCGCCCCGACCGGGCCGCAGTGCAGCCAGCCCTGCTCCGCCGGGCTCGGCTCGCCTTGGCGCTGCGGGCTGCGCGGCGCCGCCTCAAGCCCAGGGGCCAGGGCGGCGAACACCGGGCGCAGCGCATCCACCGGCTCTGGCTCACCGCCGATCATCAGGCAATAACCACGCTCCCGGCCCCAGACGCCGCCGCTGGTGCCCACGTCCAGATACTCAATGCCCGACTGGCGCAACCAGCGGGCGCGGGCGATGTCATCCTTGTAATAGGAGTTGCCGCCATCGATCAGCCGATCCCCCGGCGCCAGATAGGGCAGCAGGGCCTTGAGGGTGTCATCCACCACCGCCGCCGGCAGCATGATCCAGATCGAGCGCGGCGCGCTGAGCTGGCCGACCAGCGCCTCCAGGCTGTCCGAGCCCAGCGCCCCCTTCTGCTGCAGGGCCTGCACCGCCTCGGGGTTGCGGTCATACACCACGCAATCCAGTCCGGCGTCCATCAGCCGCTCCACCATATTGGCGCCCATGCGCCCCAGCCCGATCATCCCCAGTTGCATAGCCATCTCCCGAAAAGTTGTTGAATAATTGCTTATACGTGACAATGCTGACAAAAGAATTAATGATTCTGTTCAGGCCTGCTGCATAGGGCGGGCCGCGCCCGCCGCCAAGCCCAGTGGCACTGCATATTTTTTGCGGCCTTTGCGACCCCTTTGTGGCTCAAGCCTGGCCAGGAGATTAAGGTAACACCCATGCAGCGCCACCAGCCAGCATCCATTGGCCATCACAGGCCCAGCCCGGCCCTCGCCCTGCTGCTGACCCTGCTGCTATTGGTCGGCTGCGGCGAGGAGCCCGCGCCGATTCCACCCAGCCTGCTGGCGCAGATCAAGGAACGTGGCAGCCTGATCGTCGCCACCAGCAACGGCCCCACCACCCTGTATGAGGGCGCCCAGGGCCAGACCGGGTTTGAGCATGACTTGGTGGCCCTGTTCGCCAATCGCCTCGGCGTGCAGGCCAGCTTCGAGATCAGTGACGGCAACGGCCTGATGCTAGAGTTGCTGCGCCAGGGCAAGGCCGACCTAGCCGCCGGCCTGACCATCACGCCCGAGCGCGAACAATGGCTGCGCTTTGGTCCCAGTTATCAGGCAATCGAACAGCTGCTCATCTACCGCAACCTGCCCGAGCGCCCACCGCCCGGCTCCCTGCGGGATCTCATCGGCAAGCGCATCGCCTTTGCCGCCAACAGCGCCCTGGAGGCCCACCTGCAAGTGCTGGCCAAGGACCATCCTGGCCTCACCTGGAGCAGTGATGAGCAGGGTGATAATGACCGTCTGATCAATCGGTTGGAGCAGGGCGAGCTGGATTACATCATAATCCCCTCCCACCACTTTGCCCTGGTGCGGCGTTACTATCCCCACCTTAGGGTGGCCATGAGCCTGATGCAGCAGCGCCCCCTGGCCTGGGCCTTCGCTCAGGGCGCGGACGACTCCTTGTTACAGGAGGCCCGCGCCTTCTTTGCCGAGATCGGCGACAATGGCCGTCTGGCACAGCTCATCGAGCGCCATTACGGCCATACCGAACAGCTCAACAGCGTCGATCTCATGGTGTTCAAGCGCCATTACCAGGAGCGCCTGCCGCAATTCATCGGACCGATAAAATACGCCGCCTTCGCCAGCGGTTTTGACTGGCGCCTGCTCGCCGCCATGGCCTATCAGGAATCTCACTGGGACCCCAAGGCCGTATCCCCCACCGGGGTACGCGGGCTGATGATGCTCACCCAGGGCACCGCCCGCGATATCGGCGTCACCGACCGCAACGATCCCCAGCAAAGCATCCTTGGCGGCGCCCGCTATCTGCGCCAGATCCGCGACAAGCTGCCCGAGCGCATCGGCGAACCGGATCGCACCTGGCTGGCCCTGGCTGCCTACAACGTCGGTTTCGGCCACCTGCAGGACGCCCGCTTCCTCGCCCTGCTGGACAAGCAAAATGCCGACAAATGGGCGGTGGTCAAGGAATATCTCCCTCGCCTGACGGAAAAACAATGGCACAGCCAAACCAGCTACGGCTACGCCCGAGGCCGCGAACCGGTACACTACGTGGACAACATCCGCAGCTACTATGACCTGATGCTCCGCTTTACCGACCCATGAGGCCTGCCACGAGAAATCTGCACCATCGGTGAAACTTGCGCCCCAGGCACCCCTCCAACCGAGACAGGTGCAGCCAAGCCCCCCTTTGCAAAAGGGGGGGGGTGAGGGAATCCCCCCTTCCCCCCTTTGTAAAGGGGGGGAATCTGGGCCTCTCTACCTGTAAGGTGAGAGGGAGGGTGCCTGAAGCGTTACACCAACACAAGGTTTAGCCCATGCAAGACACACCAGCCCCCGACACAGAACCGAAACTCATCTCCCCCGTCTGGCACGGCCTTGCCGCCGAAGAGGTGCTCGACAGACTGGCCACCAGCGAGGCCGGCCTGCCCCTGAAGCAGGCGCAGGAGCGGCTGCGCCTGCATGGCCCCAATCTGCTGCCCCAGGTAGGCGGCATGAACAACTGGAAGCGCCTGGCCCTGCAGTTTCACAACATCCTTATCTATGTGCTGCTCGCCGCCGGGGTGGTGACCACCGCCCTGGGGCATCTGATAGATGCCGGGGTGATCTTCGGCGTGGTGATAATCAACGCCCTGATCGGTTTTGTTCAGGAGGGCAAGGCGGAAAAGGCCCTGGATGCGGTACGCCAGATGCTCTCGCCGCAAGCGGCGGTGCTGCGCGATGGCCACAGACGCATGATCCCGGCGGAGGAGCTGGTAGCGGGTGATCTGGTGCAGATCCAGTCCGGTGACCGGGTGCCCGCCGACCTGCGCCTGTTTCGAGTACGTGACCTGCGCGTGGATGAGGCCATGCTCACCGGCGAGTCGGTGCCCAGCGAGAAGGCCCGGGACGCCCTGGCCGAGGATGCCGCCCTGGGCGACCGGCTGAACATGGCCTACTCCGGCACCCTGGTGACCTATGGCCAGGCCACGGGCATTGTGGTGGCCACCGGGGCAGATACCGAGATCGGCCGCATCAGCGCCATGCTGGCCGATGTGCAGACCCTGGAGACCCCCCTGACCCGGCAGATGGCCGGTTTTGCCCGGGTACTCACCGGCATCATCCTGGTCATCGCCGGGCTCACTGCCCTGTTCGGCATGTTGGTGCATGACTACGCCGCCAGCGAGATGTTCCTCGCCGCCGTTGGCCTGGCGGTAGCGGCCATCCCCGAGGGCCTGCCGGCCATCATCACCATCACCCTGGCCATAGGCGTGCAGCGCATGGCCGGGCGCAACGCCATCATCCGCCGCCTGCCTGCCGTAGAAACCCTGGGCTCGGTGAGTACCATCTGCTCGGACAAAACCGGCACCCTGACGCGCAACCAGATGATGGTCACCCATGTGGTCACGGCAGATCATCAGATTCAGGTCCAGGGCAGCGGCTACGACCCCCACGGCGGCTTCTGCGAGGGGGAACGGGAACTGGAGGCCGAACGGCTCCCCACCCTGGAGCTGCTGTGTCGGGCCGCCCTGCTGTGCAATGACGCCGCCATCTACCAAAAGGAAGGCCAGTGGCAGGTGGATGGCGACCCCACCGAGGGCGCCCTCATGGTGCTGGGCATGAAGGCGGGGCTGGACCCCGGCCTGAGCCGGGAGGAATGGACCCGGACCGACCTGATCCCGTTCGAGTCCCAGCACCGTTTCATGGCCAGCATGAACCACGACCACGCGGGCAATGGCCTCATCTTCGTCAAGGGTGCCCCGGAGGTAATCCTGCCCCGCTGCCAGCAGCAACGCGCCGATAGGAACGACACCCCCCTGCACGGCGCATTCTGGCAGGAACAGCTGGAGCAACTGGCCCGCCAGGGGCAGCGCACCCTGGCCCTGGCGGTCAAACCCACCCATGCCGAACACGCCGTACTGAGCTTCGACGACGTCGAACAGGATTTGGTCTTGCTTGGCCTGGTGGGCATCATCGACCCGCCCCGGGAGGAGGCCATAGCCGCCGTGGCCAACTGCCGTCAGGCCGGTATTCGGGTAAAGATGATCACCGGCGACCACGCCATCACCGCCCAGGCCATAGGCGTGCAGATGGGCATAGGCGATGGCCGCACCAGCCTGAGCGGGCCCGAGCTGGATCAGATGGACGATGCGGCGTTGAAGCAGCAGGTACTGGAGGTGGACGTATTCGCCCGTGCCAGCCCGGAACACAAGCTGCGCCTGGTCACCGCCCTGCAGGCCAATGATCAGGTGATCGCCATGACCGGCGACGGGGTGAACGACGCCCCGGCGCTGAAGCGCGCCGACGTCGGCGTGGCCATGGGCATCACCGGCACCGAGGCGGCCAAGGAGGCGGCGGAGATGGTGCTGGCGGACGACAACTTCGCCTCCATCGCCAACGCCGTCGAGGAGGGGCGCACGGTCTATGACAACATCAAGAAGTCGATCCTCTTCATCCTGCCCACCAATGGCGGCGAAGCACTGATCATCCTCATGGCCATAGCCCTGGGCAAGATGCTGCCAGTGACCCCGGCGCAGATCCTCTGGGTCAACATGATCACCGCCGTCACCCTGGCCCTGTCCCTGGCCTTTGAGTCGGCCGAGCGCGACATCATGGGCCGACCACCGCGTAATGCCGTCGAACCCCTGCTCTCGGGCTACATGCTCTGGCGCATCAGCTTTGTCTCCCTGCTCATAGTCGCCGCCGTGTTTGGCTTATTCCTCTGGGAACGGGATCAGGGTGCCGACATTGAGCTTTCGCGCACCGTGGCGGTCAACGCCCTGGTCATAGCCGAGGCCTTTTACCTACTCAACAGCCGCTTCCTCAAGGCCTCGGCACTGACGCGCGACGGCCTGCTGGGCAACCCCTGGGCGCTGCTGGCCATCGCACTGGTGGTACTGTTTCAGCTGTTATTCACCTACGCCCCGCCGATGCAGAACCTGTTCCACACCGCGGCCATCGATGGACAGGCCTGGCTGCGCATTCTTGCAGCCGGTGTGTTGATATTCATTCTGGTCGAAGTGGAGAAAGGGCTGGTACGCTATTGGCTCAGACGACAAACCGCATAACGAGACCAGCCATGAACAGCATCCGCCCCTTCCAAGGCCATCACCCGCAGATCGACCCCAGCGCCTGGATCGACCCCAGCGCCGTGGTCATCGGCGATGTGGTCATAGGCCCCGGCAGCACCGTCTGGCCCCTGTGCGTGATCCGTGGCGATATCCACCGCATCCGCATCGGCTCCGACAGCAACATCCAGGACGGCTCTGTGCTGCACGTCACCCACGCCAGCGAGCACAACCCCGAGGGCCACCCGCTGGAGATCGGCGACCGGGTCACCGTCGGCCACCGCGTCACCCTGCACGGCTGCCGCATCGAGGGCCGGGCGCTGATCGGCATGGGCAGCACGGTATTGGACGGCGCGGTGATAGAGCCCGAGGTCTATATCGGCGCCAACAGCCTGGTGCCGCCGGGCAAACGTCTGACCGGCGGCCATCTCTGGCTCGGCTCACCGGTCAAGTGCGTCCGCCCCCTGAGCGAGCAGGAACGCCAATACCTGGACTACAGCGCGGAAAACTACCGCAAACTGGCCCAGCTCCACGCCACTTAAAGCCGACGACTGATTTATGGTATCTTGCCGCCCATCAGTCAGCAGCCGCCTGGAGTGAACATGCCCGTGAAAAACAAAAAAACCTTTGGCACCGATGAAATCCTCTTGATCCTGTGCAAATCCGTCAGCAAGGTGCTGTCCGATGCCACCGCCAGCAGCATCAAGTACTCCCCCGTGGTGCAGCGCATCGGCAAGACCAGTCTGAACCCCGATATCGGTTGCTTTGTCTTGTTCGACGGCGTCTTCTCCGGCCTGGTGATCATGAACTTCAGCGCCGAGTCCGCCATGGAGCTCTATCGCAATTACATGCTCAACATGGGCATGCCCGAGTCAGAGCTGGCCCAGCGCCACACCTCCGACGAGGTCGGAGACACCCTGGGCGAATTGATGAACCAGGCGGTGGGCGAGTTCACCGCCGCCATGGAGCACGAGCTCATGGTCTCGGTAACCCAGAGCCAGCCGAAGATGATCGCCATCAACCGCGAGGTGGCCCTGGCGATCAACACCAACATCGAAAACCCCCAGGCGCGCAAGGTAGCCTTTCAGACCCAGGGCCACAACAGCTTCTACATGGAGATGGCGATGGAAAAGATCGTCTTCACCCAGATCGAAGACTTCGAACCCGGCGAACGCCAGGACGTGGACGACATCCTCGCCGACGCCCAGAACCCAGCCAATGACACCAGCAGCGACAACGGCAATCAAGATGATCTACTGGACAGTCTAGGGATCTGAGGACAGAGGACTGAGGACTGAGGATAGAAGACAAAGGGCCGGAGGCTGAGCGAAGCCGAAGCCAGCCCTTGACCGCCAGGGCGCAGGCCTTTATCGCCGACCGTGTTGCACCTGAAAGCTGGGTGATAGACGCCACCCTGGGCGCGGGACGTGATTGCCTGTTCCTTGCCCGGCAGCTAGGCGAGCGGGGTCGGGTGTTTGCCTTTGACATCCAGTCCGAGGCCATTCGGCTGGGCCAGCAACGGCTACTCCAGGCCGGCCTGCTAGCGCGGGTAGAATGGATTGCCGACTGCCACAGCCAGATCCACAAACACCTCCAGGGCCACCCCATTGCCGCCGCCATGTTCAACCTGGGCTACCTGCCCGGTGGCGACAAAACCATCACCACCACCCCAACATCAAGCCTCCAGGCGCTACAGCAGTGCCTGGATCTGCTGCATCCCGGCGGCGGCGTCAGCATCATTGCCTACACCGGTCACCCCGGCGGCCAGCAAGAGGCCGACGCCGTGCAAGACTGGGCCAACCGGCTGCCCCGGCAGGACTACAGCCTGGCGTGCCACCAACCCAAGGGGGCCAAGGCCGCCCCCCTGCTTCTGTGCATCGAACGAAAAGGGGTCAGGTCTAGATTCTAGACCCTATTCTCCCTCCAAAGATGGAAAAAGCTATGATTCTAGACCTGACCCTATTCACTTCTAGACCTGACCCTATTCACTTCTAGACCTGACCCTATTCACTTGACCCTATTCACTCTATTCACTCGCTGGAGAAACCCATGCACGCCTTGACATTGGAAACCCGGGTTACCCCCGATCATACCCTGCGCTTACCAGACGAGTTGCCGGTAAACGCCCGTATCCGCATCCACATAGAGCAGTTGAGCGAGGAAGCGGCCAACACCCCCACGCCGCGCACCCCCTTGGGTCAGCGTCTGACACAGTTGCGCCAAGCCCATTTGGCGCGCGGTGGCAAGCTGTTATCACCGGAAGAGCTGGACGCGGAAGTGCGTCAGCGCCGGGGTGGTCTGGCCGATGACTAAGCGCACCTACCTGGACGCCAATGTACTCATTGCCGCCTGGCAGGCCAAGGATCCGCTGGGCACCCGAGCAATGGCCATTTTGGATGATCCACAGCGGCAACTCATGGTCAGCGATGCCGTTTGGCTGGAGGTAAAAAGCGAAAAGGGGTCAGGTCTAGATTCTAGACCCTATTCTCCCTCCAAAGATGGAAATAGCTATGATTCTAGCCCGCATATCTCACCAGCCAGTAATCCAACCTGACTGGATGCGCATTAGGCCCTACTTTTTATATGTGTATTGGTGCATGTACCCTCCAGGTCAATGGAATTCGCTCTTTTCACCGGTTTTGACACCGGACAAGTCCAGTCAATTGGTCATTTGTTGACCAATTCTCGAACAGTAGGCACAGGACACCCTCGGCGTTGCCGATCGGTGGTCTGCCGGAGCGGGTTGTGCGTTATCCCGGGGCGTAGGTTGGTGGTCTCGTTTGCAGGTTATGCAGCACCTGTGCGAAGAGTTCGGCGTAGGGATAGCATTCGGCCAGTGAGACCCAAACCTTGCGCACACTGATACGCACCTGTGCGCCGATCTTCAGCAGGCGGGTGCGGACGGTGCCGCACTGGGCCTTGGCCAGTTCGGTGCCCTGCAGACCGATACGGCGCAGGGCGCATAACATGACATAGGCGAAGGAGCTGAAGTAGAGCCGGTTCTGGTTGGCGCGCATGCCGTGGCTGCTGGTGCGGTCGGCGAACAGATCCAGCTGTTGCTCCTTGATCCGGTTCTCCATGTCGCCACGGGCACAGTAATGATCCTCGTAGAGGCTGCGGGCCTCGTAAGTGTCTTGGGCCAGGCTGGTGACCACATAGCGCGGATTGGCGCCCCCGCGCAGGTGCTCTGCCTTGCCGACCACCCGGCGCGCACGGCTCCAGCTGGCGCGGGTGCGGTAGCTGAAGTCCTTGAACACCCGTGCTGCGGCCTGGGTGGCCTCTGCCTGCTCCTTCGCCTGCGCCATCTCGTGGTGCATCAACGCGTTAAGGCGTTTGTTTTTCGCCAGCCCCAGGAGAAAGTCCACCCCGTTGGCCTCGCACCAGGCCATGATCTCCTCGCGGCAGAAACCGGAGTCGGCACGGATGATGATTTGGGTGGCCGGCCAACGCTGACGAATCTGCGCAACAATGCGCTCCAGTTCCTCCACGCTGCCTGCGCTGGCGTCCTGATTGGCCTCGCGCAGCCGGGCGCAGAGCAGGTGCTCACCGGCGAAGATGTATAGGGGCAGATAGCAGTAGTTCTTGTAGTAGCCATGAAAGAATCGGCCTTCCTGGCTGCCGTGCAGGGGGTCGTCGGTGGCGTCGAGGTCCAGCCAGATCTGCCGGGGTGCTTCGTCATGGGCGTCGAGGTACAGATCCACCAGCAGGTTGTCGATCTTCCCCACCTGGGCGACGATCTTCTTGTAGCGGCTGGAGTGGTCCGCGCTCCAGTGGGTCAACTCCAGACGATTGAGGGTGCTGGAGCTGGCCAGGGGTTTGCCCTTATCGCGGGCCATGGCACGGCCACATCCGGTCGGGTCCTCCTTGTTGACCAGGACCGCCAGCAGGTGGTCCAGGCGCAGTCGGTCGTGGTCATTGAGGTCTTCGTAGCCCAGCGCCAAACCGTAGATACGCTGGCCGAGCAGGTCTTCTACCGTATGCTCGATGGCCTCAGGGTCTCTGAAATCGCGAAAGCACTCGGACAGGCGTCGGATGATACCGGTCTTGCGTTCCACCTCGCGCAACAGCAGACCGCCACCATCGGAGCTGATCTGTCCGCCATCGAACTTGGCCACTACATCACGCCGTCCGAGACCCTGAAATTCCAGTTGGGTTGGGGTACACTCTGTTTCCATAAGGCCGCCTTGCTTTATCTGGTTAATTTGTTGTTTGAAAACATAATTTTACCAGAAAGGTGGCCTTTTTTACAGGGTTTGGTGAGATATGCGGGCTAGACCTGACCCCATCCGGCTTCTCAGGTCCAGGGCCATCACCAGGCCGTCTTCCCTCCCCTTCCTGGCCGGGTAATAACCGGGCCGCTGGCCGATCTCTGAATAACCCATGCCCTGGTACAGGGCAATGGCCGCGTGATTCGACAGGCGCACCTCCAGCAGCGACAGGGCCGCGCCCTGGGCGCGGGCATCGTGCAGCATCCAATGCAACAGATAACGGCCATGGCCCTGGCGTTGCTCGCCGGGGTCGATGCAGAGATTGAGGATGTGGCATTCGTCCAGCAGCAGGGTCCAGATGCCGAAGCCGAGCAAGGCCCCCTGCCGCTGCAGGATCTTGCCGTTGTAGCCGGGCTTGAGGCAGTCGCGCATGATCCCCTCGCTCCAGGGGTGGGAATGGGCTTGGCGCTCCAGGGCCATGACCTCAGGCAGATCGTCCGAGGTCATGGGGCGCAGGCGCCGGTCATCCAGGGCAAGGTTCAAGGGACAGGGCTCAGCCTTGCGGCAGGCTGCGCAGGGCCAGTTGCAGATCGGCCCAGGTCTTGGCTTTGAATTCGGGATGGCGCAGCAGATAGGCGGGATGGTAGGTGGCGACCAGGGGTATGCCCCGCTCGCCGTAGGGATGCACCCGGCCGCGCAACTCCCCCAGGGCCATATCGCTCTGCAGCAGGTTTTGCGCGGCGATGCGCCCCAGCGCCAGCAGGATGCGCGGCTGGATCAGCTCAATCTGGCGCTGCAGATAGGGGCGGCAGTTGCTCACCTCATCGGTCTGGGGATCGCGATTGCCCGGCGGTCGGCATTTGAGGATGTTGGCGATATACACCGTCTCGCGGCGCAGGCCCATGGCCTGGAGCATGGCGTTGAGCAACTGACCAGCGCGACCGACAAAGGGCTCGCCCTGACGATCCTCATCCGCCCCCGGTGCCTCGCCGATGATCAGCCAATCGGCCTGGGTGTTGCCGATGCCAAACACCGTCTGGCTGCGCTGGCGCACCAGCTCCGGGCAGAGCTGGCAGGCGGCGACTTGTTGGCGCAGGGTTGGCCAGTCTGGAGCGGAGCTTTGATCGGGACTCGGGCCGGGGCCTGCCCCGGCTGTCTTCTGACCCATCGCCTGATCAATAGCCAGCTCCACCGCCCCCTCCCACGCCTGCCCCGGATTTCGCCCTTCGACAGGCTCAGGACGACGCTGCGCTGCATCCGGGCTACGAGCTGCATCCGGGCTACGGGCGACCGGGTGAGCCATGACCGAGTCCCGAGTCCCGAGTCCCGAGTCCCGCCTCAGTACATAGGTCTCAATACCCAGAGCCTGCAGATAGGCCTGGCGCCGGGGCTCCAGCATCAGACATCACCCTGGGGGTGGGCGCGGGCGTTGGGCTCCATGATCTTGTTCAGGGCGTTGATGTAGGCCTTGGCCGAGGCAACGACGATATCGGTATCCGAGCCCTGGCCGTTGACGATGTGGCCGGCCTTCTGCAGGCGTACCGTCACCTCGCCCTGGGAGTCGGTGCCGGTGGTGATGTTGTTCACCGAGTAGAGCAGCAGCTCGGAGCCGCTTTCGATGATGCTATCTATGGCCTTGAAGGCGGCATCCACCGGCCCGCCGCCGCCTGCGGCCACGGCCTGCTCCTTGCCATCGAAGGTGAGCACCAGGTTGGCGGTGGGGGTCTCGCCGGTCTCGATGCAGACCTTGAGCGAGACCAGCTTGATGCGCTCGTTCTCTGCCTCTATACCCCCGGCGGTGACCAGGGCCTGCAGGTCCTCGTCGAACACCTCGTGCTTCTTGTCCGCCAGGTCCTTGAAGCGGGCGAAGGCGGCGTTCAACTCCTCCTCCGAGGCGAAGGTCATGCCCAGCTCGATCAGGCGTGAACGGAAGGCGTTGCGCCCGGAGTGCTTGCCCAGCACCATACGATTCTGGGTCCAGCCGACGTCCTCGGCGCGCATGATCTCGTAGGTCTCGCGGTGCTTGAGCACGCCGTCCTGATGGATGCCGGACTCGTGGGCAAAGGCGTTGGCCCCGACTATGGCCTTGTTCGGCTGCACCGGGAAGCCAGTGATGTTGGATACCAGCTTGGAGCAGCTGACGATCTGGGTAGTATCCAGGCCGCTATCACAGTTGAACATGTCGCGGCGGGTCCGTACCGCCATCACGATCTCCTCCAGGGCGGCATTACCGGCGCGCTCGCCCAGGCCGTTGATGGTGCACTCCACCTGGCGGGCACCGTTGATCACCGCGCTCAGGGAGTTGGCCACCGCCAGACCCAGGTCGTTGTGACAGTGCACCGAGAAGATGGCCTTGTCGGCGTTGGGGATGCGCTCGCGCAGCAGGCGAATGGTCTCGCCGAACTGGTGCGGCATGGCGTAGCCGACGGTGTCCGGCACATTCAGGGTGCGGGCACCGGCGTCGATCACCGCCTCGAAGATGCGGCACAGGAAATCCAGCTCGGAGCGACCGGCGTCCTCGGCGGAGAACTCGACATTGTCGGTATAGTTACGGGCCCGCTTGACCGCGTGCACCGCCTGTTCCACCACCTCGTCCGGGCTCATGCGTAGCTTGCGCTCCATGTGGATCGGCGAGGTGGCGATGAAGGTGTGGATGCGTGCCGAGCGGGCATCCTTCAGCGCCTCGCCGACCCGGTCTATGTCCTTGTCCAGGGCGCGGGCCAGGCCGCAGACGGTGGACTCGGTCACGGCGCGGGCCACCGCCTGCACCGATTCGAAATCACCGGGGCTGGCGATGGGGAAGCCGGCCTCGATCACATCCACGCGCATCTTCTCCAGGGCCTTGGCGATGCGGATCTTTTCCTCCTTGGTCATGGAGGCACCGGGGCTTTGTTCACCATCACGCAAGGTGGTATCAAATATCACTAACTTGTCTTGACTCATGGGATTGACTCCTGTTGCGACCGGCGAGATGGCGTTGAAGGGGCTAAGTTTACCCGATCAGAACGGAAAACACCGATCGCTTGAACCTGAAACACAAAGAGGCGCGGAGAGACTGGCTGGCGCTCCCGGCACGCCCCATCCACGACAGCAACGAAGGCATGCTCCGTGATAAAGGCTCAGGCAGTTGTAAAATCTGGATTGTTGCGTATGGCCCCCGCCGGGGTGGTTGGAGTATATGCCCCTCAGGGCAGCAGTCGCAGAAGGCAAAGACAAGCAGGCAGACGGCACCCTGCAGCGGGTGCATGGGCAATAACGCTCTGGGCTGTCTGCAGGTAGATCATGGGATGGATTCGAGCCAATTTTAAAGAGGACTTAGCCATGGAGCAACAGGGTACACAGAGAAAAATCAATGAGCTGAAAAGGTATTAATCGTTGCATAAGTTCTTGCAGTTGATGTTATTCACTGGGCGCTTCTAATTCAGGCATCAGGAAAGAATTTAAACTGCCATTACTTTTGCAACAATTAATAACACTCAATACCTTCCAGGTGAGTGTGATTAAGGCATAACTCATTAAAAACGCGCTGCTCTCTCTGGTCTCCGTGATTCCTGTGCCGATCAAGATTCAACGAGGTTTGACTATAGCCCAAGCCCGCACCCTTTGCCAAGGCAAAAAAAAGGGCTGAGGATCATGGAGCGCGGCCACAAGCATCAGCGGCATTCAATCCATTTGCAGCGCCTTGGTTGTCCTTGCGGGCGACTGTCGGGCTGGAAGCCCGAGCTGCCCATTCCTGCATGGCGTCTTCAGCCGACCTGCTCCCCCAGCAGTTGTCTGAGGGCCTGGGCGGCCTGCTCGAAGTTAAAATCATGCAGGGCCTGCTCCAACTGCCGGGCGGTGCTGGCCGAGGTGGCGTGGAACAGCTCGCTGTGTTCTTCAAACAGGCCTATGGCCTTGATGTTGCCTTGCTGCAGCAGCTCAAGCATCTGCCTGCCCAGCCGCTGTAGCTGCTCGCTGTCTATCGGCTTCTTGTCTGGCTGGGTTTGGGGCTGGTCTGGTGCCGAATCAGGGGCCGAATCCGGGGTCGGGGGCTGATCCTGACCTGGCCCTGCGGCCGATCCCAGCTGCTCCAGGGGCAGAATGAACCAGAAGTTACTGCCCTGCCCTGGTCGGCTGTCCACGCCTATGCTGCCATCCATCAGCTCCACCAGGCGCTTGCTCAGCACCAGCCCCAGGCCGCTGCCGCCGAAGCGCCGGTTGCTGGCCCCGTCCAACTGTTCGAACAGGCTGAACAGGCGTGTTTGATCCTCCGGGCTGATGCCGATGCCGCTGTCTTGAACCTGAAACCGCAGCAGCACCCTTGGGCCATCCTGTCCCCGCTGGCTGACGCTCAGTTGCACGCCACCCTGCGCGGTGAACTTGATGGCGTTACTGAGCAGATTGCGCAACACCTGGCCCAGACGCTGGCTATCGCCACGGAAACGGCTGTGGGCCAGGGCGGGGCTGACCTGGAGAGCAAACTCCAGCCCCTTCTTGCGGGCAGCGGGCATCATCAGGCCCTGCAATTCTGCCAGCAGCTGGTCCAGGGCAAAGTCTTCCTGCACCAGGTCGAGACGATCGGCCTCGATCTGGGTGAAGTCGAGCAGGTCGCTGATCAGCTCCAGCAGCTCCTTGGCCGATTGGGTGGCCACCTCCAGGTGGCGCATCAGCTTGGGGTTGTCCTTGGCCTTCATCCGCGCCAGCTCCAACATGCCGAGGATGCCGTTGAGCGGGGTGCGCAATTCATGGCTCATAGTGGCCAGGAAGATGCTTTTGCTGCGGCTGGCGGCCAGGGCGTGATCCCTGGCCTCGCGCAGCTCCATCTCCAGCTGCTTGCGATCGGTCAGATCGGTATGTGTGCCTATGACCCGCAGGGGCTGGCCCTGAGGGTCCTGATCGATCAGGCTGGCGCGTTGCAGCACCCAGCGGTGGCTGCCATCCTTGCAGCGCAGACGCAGGTCCATCTCGTAATCGCCCTCCTCCCGCAGGTGGCGCTGGATCTGCGCCAGCACCGCGTCGTGCCGATCCGCTGGCAACAGCCGCTCCAGCATCTGCCGGGAGTCGTCGCCCAGTTCCTCGACGCTGTACCCGAGCATGTGGGCGAAGGCGGGGTTGATGAAGACCCGGTTGTTGGCCAGGTCCCAATCCCAGATGCCGTCGTTGGTGGCCTGCAGGGCCAGGGAGTAGCGCTGCTGCATCTCCCGGTGCAGGGCCTGGGCCTGCTCCAGGCGGTGTTTTTGCGCTATGCCCTCGGTAAGGGCGCGGGCCAGCAGCCCGGCCGCGTCCTGTTCCACCGCGCTCCAGCCCTGGCTGCGCCCGCGCCAGGATTCGGTCCAGGTCTCGAATGAGGTACGCGGCGACAGGCGCAGCGCGCCGCTGGGGTCCGCCAGCAGGGTCTTTTGCGGGTTACCGGCCCAGCGCACGGTGCGCAGACGCTCGGGCCGCAGCCAGATCATGGCGTTGCGCCTGTCACCGTCCCAGGGCGCAGCCAACAGCCCGGAGGCCAGATCCGCATAGGCCTGCGCCGGGGGAAAGCGTTGCGGCAGGTCGTCGCAGGCGAATACCCCTGCCGCCGGTTGTTGTTCCAGCCAGTCAAGCAGGGCCTCGATCTGCTCGGCAGCGGGCAGCTCGCCCATGCTGCACAGTGAGCCCTCGATCCGCACCAGCAGCCCGCCGGCATCCAAAAGACCGAGCAGCTCCGGCTGGAGCTGCTGTAACACCCGATCTTCGCTGTCGATGTTGATGATGCTCAGCAGGCGGCCGATGATGCCGCTGATCTCGTTGCCCAGGTCGTGCCGACGCCGGGATTCCAGCGCCGAAAGCTTGCTCGATGCGGTCTGACTCAGGCCAATGGCGGCGTCCTGCAGGGCCAACGGCAGGGAACGCGGGCGCATGTGATGGCAGGCGATCAGGCCCCAGAGGCGGCCGTTCTGCCACAGGGAGATAGACAGGGAGGCCCTGATCCCCATGTTGCGCAGGTACTCCACATGCACCGGCGAGAAGCTGCGCAGGGCCGATAGGCTCAGATCCAGGGGTGCGCCGCTGTGGGGGTTGATCCGTGGCAGCAGGGCAACATCCTCGGCCTCCACGTCATGCACCTGACGCAGGGGGTTGAGGGCGTAGAGGGCACGCGCCTGGGGCGGGATATCGCTGGCCGGAAAGCGCGTGCCCAGATAGGCGGTCATGCCAGGGCTCAGGGCCTCGGCGATGACCTCGCCATCCCAGTTGCCGTCAAAGCGGTAGATCATCACCCGATCAAAGCCGGTCAGGCGCTGGGCCACCCCCGCCAGCTGCCGCATATAGGGGATCTCCTCCGGCTCCTGATCCAGACGCAGCAGGGCGCGCTGGCTGCGCAGGACGATCTCGGCCAGCTCGGCAGCGCCCTGGCTCGGGTCCTCCCGGCTCAGCTCCAGCACCGGCAGGCCATCGCTGAGGAACAGGCGTGCCTGCAACACCGCCTCGCCCCCGGCCAGATTGAGCCACCCGGCACCGCTGAAGCGCTCCCCGGCATGCGCGATCAGCTGCTCCACCTGGGTCACCGCCGCCTCCCCCAGCAACTGCGCCAGGGGCTGGTTGAGGGCCGCCTGCACATCCGCCAGGGCGAACAGTTCCGCGCCGTTGGCGCTGACCTGCAGCAGGCACCGCTCGGCATCGGCCGAGAGCACCAGCAGGTAGCCCTGCGGCTGGATCCGACCCAGTTGATGAATCGGCTCATCGGCGCAGCGCGCCAGGGCCTGTTGCAGTTGTGTTTCGCTGTAGCGGCTCATGGACCTGAACTGTCTGGGGCTATTACCCTGGCCGCCGGATCAGGGCCGTTTGGCCCAGTCCTCCGGGGTGTAGGTGGTGACGCTGAGGGCATGCAGCTCACCGCTTTCGAGCAGGGCCTTGACCCGATCCATCACCTGTCGATGGCGCTGGATGCGGCTTTGTCCGACAAAATCCGGGCTGATCACGGTGACGCTGAGGTTGCAGCCCTCTCCGCCCACCTCCACCTCGGCCTCGCTGAAGCCCTGTTGAATCATGTGCTTGACCGATTCCTGATCCATGACACCCTCGCCAGTTAGTGTGAAACGTACTGTGAAACGGCCTTGCCCTTGCCCATCATCGCAAGTCCCGAAGCAGTCAAGGGTAAGTAAAAACCCAGGCCGGGGCAATCACCGCCATGCCCTGCATCACCCCGTGCTTACTGTGGACAAGCCTTGCGCAGATGACGCGGCGGCCACGGGCCGCCCTATTTGGTTGGCTGAGATTTGTGGGTAATCAGGAACCTTTTTGTCAGGTACTGGTGCGGAAGCGTGAGGTGACGTCTTCCACTTGATGTACCGCCTCCAGCAAGCGGTGGGCGAGTTCCTGTACCCGTTCGCCGGTCTCGCGGGTGCGTCCTGCCTCCTCGCCGGCCTGGACTATGGCCTGGTTGATCGAACTGGTCAGCTGGCGTTGGCGTTCGGCGGCGTCTTCCATGCGGCCAAACTCTCGGTGCAGGGCGCGGCTGCGCTCCACCGCCTCTTGCAGGTCGGTCTCGGTGGCGCTGGAGGACTGGGCGATGGCGGTCATCTCCTGACTGGTCTCGGACATCAGCTCCCGGGCCTGGGCCATGTCCCGGGTGAAGCCGCCGACGATATCGTTGATCGAGTGGGTCAGCTCGCCGGTGCGCCCGGCCAGGTTGCGCACCTCGTCGGCCACCACGGCAAAGCCGCGTCCGGTCTCGCCGGCCCGGGCCGCCTCGATGGCGGCATTCAGCGCCAGCAGATTGGTCTGTTCGGCGATGGTGTCGATCTGCTTGAGCAACTCCAGCATGGATTGGGCGCGCTGGTTGAGGCCGTCCATGCGCTCCAGAAAGACCTCCAGCTTGCCCTGGGCCGACTGGGTGGCGACCCGGTTCTGGCCTGCGGCGCGGCCGCTTTTTTCGATCACCTCAACGGTGGTCTGCATGTCGGCGCGGATCGCCTGCAGGGCGGTGGAGACCTCATCGGAGGCCCGGCCCACCTCGCCGGCGTGGTGTACCACGTCCTCCAGGCGCTCGGCGATCTGGCGGTTACGTAGCGAGATTTCCTCGGCACTCTGGGATAGCCCGCCGGCCTCGCCGTGTACCGAGGACATCTGCGTCTTGATGGCGACCACTATGTTGTGGATCTTTTCCACAAAGGAGTTGAACAGGCGCGACAGCAGGCTCATCTCACCCCGCCCACTCAGTTGCAGGCGACGGGTGAGATCACCCTCGCCCCGGGTCAGGTCTTCGATGTTGCCGATCAGGGCCTTGATTGGCCGGTAGATCATCAGCCGGAACACCAGGGCCATGACCAGGGCGCCGGGCAGCAGCACGGCACCCAGCACGATAAGGATACTGCGCAGGTTTTCCTGCCGCTGTTCAGTGGCAAAGCCAGTATCCAGGGTAATGCCGAGATAACCGGCCTTTTCGCCCTCCTTCCAGTTGGTGTGGCAGCTGATGCACTCCCGTTCCACCGGCAGGGCGTAGTAGAACTCGGCACTGCCCTCGCCGATGCGGTAGGCGCGGCCCTGCTCATCAAACGGCAGCTCGGGTACGCGGATATGGCAACCGAAGCATTCTTGCTGGGTCCGGCCGGCGGTATGTTCGCGCGCCTTTTCGGTTTCGTGCAGGTCACGGACATTCCAGTCCGGGCGGCGGTAGCGGCCATCGGTCTCGCGGTGCAGGGGGATATTGGGGTTCTGCAGCTCTCCGTTTTCCCCCTCACGCACAAAGGGCTTGCCCACGGTGACCTGGCCGGAGGTGTAGGTCATCAGCCCCAGCCGGGTGTAGAGGGCGGTGTCGCGCACCTCTTCGATCTTGGCGGCATTGTCGATAATGGACTGAAAGGTGCGCGGCTGGCCCTTGGCCAGGGAGTCCTGGGTCTCGGTGATGAATTTCGCCAGCAGACCATGGCCGTCGCTGAGGATCTTGCGCTCCAGCATCTGTTCCTGGTGATAGAGCACGGCGGCCACGGCGAATATCACCACCAGGGCGATGCTCAGACCCAGATAGAGCATGGCGCGAAAGACCAGGGAGTGACTGAAGTGCAGCTGATTGTCACGCGCGTCCATCAGAAGGGCCTCCGTTTGCGGGCAAAGCGCTTGTCATCGAAGCTGTGCAGCATGACCTTGCGCGGGAAGTGCTCATCGGCGCAGCCGATGCAGGGATGGCCGGCGCGGATGCAGGTGTTGGTGTTGCCGTTGTGGCCGTTGATCATGCAGTCGCTGTGGGTCACCGGGCCTTGGCAGCCGAGCTTGAGCAGACAGCCGGGGTCGCCGATCTTTTTCGCGAAGTACTTCTCCTGAAAATCGGCGTAATAGACGCAGCGATCATGGATACTGTGCTCAAAGAAGCGCAGCGGCCGTTGCGAGGCGTCCATCTCCGGCATGCGCCCAACGCGGATGTAGTGCAGCAGGGTATAGACCAGGTGCTCGGGCTTCATCGGGCAGCCCGGCAGGTTGACCAGGGGTTTTTCCAGGCCCTCGCGCCGCAGGAACTCGGCCAGGGTGTGGGAGCCGGTGATCATGCCCTCCATCTTGGGGATACCGCCGAGGGCGGCGCAGGTACCGGCCGCCACCACGGCGCTGGCCTTGGCCGCCAGGGGTTTCATCCAATCGACAAAGGGCCGCCCGCCCATGATGCAGGCATGGGGCATGCCTACCGGGATGCCACCCTCCAGCACCAGCAGGTAGGGCATGTCCGAGGCGTGCAGCCGATCCAGCAGGCCGGTCACCTGATCCCCCGTGGCCAGGGAGATGTCCGGGTGGAAGATCATGTTGGTGAAGCGGGTCAGTATGTCCGGCACCGAGACATATTCGATATCCAGAAAGCTGCACGAGCAGCCGCTGCAGGAGGTGCCGTGCAGCCAGACCACATTGAGCCGGTCATCCGGGCTTGCCGCATCGGCCGCCAGCAGGTCTTCAAAACTGAGAAAAGAGGACGCGCCTACGGTGACCAGGGCCGCGTAGATGCGCTTGAGGAAATCACGCCGGGATAGGGGTTGATCGAACACGCTTCTGCCTCCTAATGCACAGAACAGGCCATGCAGGGGTCGCTGGAGCGCACGATGCGGGCCAGCTCCATGGGGTTTTCCGGGTCGGCGATACGGGTGCCGATGAGCATCTGCTCCACCGCGCCGGGGCGGCCGGCGGCATCCCGCGGCGAGAGGTTCCAGGTGGTGGGCACCACCATCTCGTAGCGCCGGATCAGGCCCTTGTCGTCGGTCTCGATCCAGTGCCCCAGGGCACCCCGGGTGGCCTCGGTCAGGCCCACGCCGCTGGCGTTCTTGGGGATGTCGCGTTCGACGAAGGCCAGTTCATCGGCCTTGACCCGCTGGATATCGCGGCGCAGGGTGTCCAGGGTCAGCTTGGCCAGGATCCAGCGGCTGGTGTGGCGACCCAGCACCGAGACCAATTGCTCCAGGCCGATGCCGATCTCCCGGCAGGTGCTGTCCACCAGGGCATTGAGGCTGGGATTGACCCCGGCGCGATAGGTGTTGATCACCCGCGCGGCCGGGCCAACCTCCATCACCTCGCCGCCGTAACGGGGTGCCCGCGACCAGCTGTATTTGCCATCGGGCTTGGCGTGCTCGCGCTTGTAACCGGCCTCGCTGATCGGGGTCAGGGCGGCACGGCTGCCCGGCGCGCGCCCGGCATCGGGCTTATCGGTGTAAATAGGAGAAGCGGTGGTCCTCGGTGATGCGGCCGATATCCAATGGCTCATATTGGCCGGCGATGCTGGCACCGCCGGCGATCATGAAGTTCTCGCCGCTGTCTTCCGGCAGATAGGGGAAGGAGAGCAGATTGCCGTAGCCCTTGCCCTCGTGGAAATAGCCAGGGAACTCGGCCGCCACGCCGAGCAGATCGCGGCGGAAGTTTTCCTCGATGAAGGGGGCGATGCGCTCCAGCAGCTGCTCGTAGCGCATGATCATGTCCACCTTGGGCCGGGTGGTAACGCCACCGGCCTCGATGGTGGTGGGATGGGGTGCCTTGGCACCGAACAGGGCCACCATCTTGTGCAGATCGGCCATCACCGGCAGGGCATCGACGTAGCTCTTGATGGCCGAGATATTGACCTCCGGATTTTCCACATAGACCGCCTGATAGCGCGGCAGGAAGGGCGCGGCGGGAAACACCTTGCCACTGGCCAGCTCCTTGCGTACCCAATCACGCAGCCCGGACAGGGCGGCATCGCGTCCCTGATACCTGAGCACGGCGGTGATGTCGATGAAATCCAGGGCGCACAGGGTGTAGAAGTGCAGCAAATAGTCCTGCAGCTGGTAGGCGCCGACGATCAGGTTGCGCAACAGCTGACCGTTGCGGTTGGGGCGCAGCCCCATGGCATCCTCCAGGGCCAGGGAGGCGGCCTCGGCATGGGCATAGGGGCAGACCCCGCACACCCGCTGGGTGACCTGCTGGGCCACCCTGGCATCGTAGCCCACCAGGGCCGCCTCTATGCCGCGAAACATATCCGCCGAACAACGGGCATCGGTCACCTGGCCGTTTTCGATCTGCGTCTCCACCCGCAGGTGTCCCTCGATCCGGGTCACCGGGTCCACCACCACTCGTCTTGCCGTCATATCACTCGCCTTGTCTGTTATTGATCCAAGATTCGTCAGTTAAGCCACTGAGTCACAGTGCAACATCAAGAGATTGCAAAGGCATCTGCTCCGGCCGCTCGCCCCGCTCAGGCCTGAAAGGAGAGCGGTAGGGGGGAGCGGCCTGACTCGGCAAATTCCCTCGTCCCTTGGAGATAGGGGGCCGATCAGTCCACCCGTGGGGAGTCCCCTCGGCCGGGGCGGTGTCCACCCCGCCGTGCCTGAAGCACAGAACGGGCCAGTTAATGCATTCAGCCAATACCGGGGTAAAACCTATGTGTTTTGTGAGTATTAGCAGCCAACTCCGGCAGATCGCTTGACTTTTATCAAGCCGGAATTCTGACGCGCCGAGCCCTGAGGCCAAAGCGCCAGTGCCGGTGCGGCCGGCAAGCGATTTGCTATACTAACGGCAGGTTGGCTTAATCTTTAGGCCGCCAAAAAAGATATCCCCCCATCCGGAGACCCTGTCTATGAAAGCAACCATTGAACGCGATGCCGAAGGCTATCTGCTCAACCCCGACGATTGGGACGAAGACATGGCTAAGGAACTGGCCCAAGAAGAAGGGATTGAACTGAACCCAACCCACTGGCAGATCCTGCGCTTTATTCGGGAATACTTCAGCGAGCACCGCATAGTGCCGGACGTGCGCCACGTGGACGACTACCTGGCCAGCCAGCAGGACATGGACAAAAAAGACGCCAAGAAGATCCTCTTCGATCTGTTCCCCTACGGCTATGTCAAACAGGCCTGCAAGATCTCCGGCATGAGAAAGCCCCGCGCCTGGAGCACCGGCTAGGGGCCTGTCGGGTTTGGGTGCTCGTTGCGGGTAGCGGGCACCTAAACCCGACAGACTTCTAGCTCAGACAGGTGTGGGGCAGCCCCATGATCCTTACCCGGTCAGGAATACTCAAACACCGAGTCGGCATGTTTGAAGCGCTGGCGCAGGAACTTGCCGTGGGCCTCCAGCTTGCCCACCTGTTCGCTGTGCAGGTCTTTGAGGATGCGGGAGAATTCGCCGTTGACCAGCTCCAGCTGTTGGAGCAGGATCTGGCGCGGGGTATTGCCCTCGCGTACCGGGTGAAAACGGGCGAAGGCCGGGGGCAGTTGCAGGTAGTCGTGGATCAACTCGGGCAGATAATGGGCCAGGGTCTGGCGTACCGCATGGCGGGTATCGCTACCCTGTTCCAGCCGGTCGATGCGCTGCACTATGGCCTCGGCGTGTTGCTGAAACACTTCCAACTGAGCCAGCACCGGCGGGCTCAGGTGCGGGCGCACCCGATGGCACAACTCGGCGAAGGCCTGCAGCAGTGATTGCATCTCCAGCCGCTCGTCCAGCTGGCGCACCTCCTCTGGCCGCTGCGGCGTGCCCAGATAGCCCACCCCGTAGAGCCCGGCGACGATCAGCCACCAGAAGCTCTTGATCAGGCCGAAAAACAGCAGCCCCAGCCCAAGCAGGGCCAGACCCATACCCACCAGATTGGGGGTGCCGTAGAAGAAGCGCGCCAACCGACCCGACATACTCATACCCCTAGTCCTGATCCGATAAACCACAGGTTGCCGTTAGGCATGGCTACCCTTACTCCGTTGCGCCTCCGAGCCAGCGCTCGGAGCTCCCAGGTTGAGTGGTAAACCCCAAGGTTGTTCATAGTAACTCTGCGCTGCTTTGCGTCCTCTGCGTCCTGGTTTGGGTTTTCTAGCTTGGGCTCAGCTGGGCTCATTGATAGCCACGGATCTTTTTGAACACCTGCGACAGGCTGTGCTTGCGGCCATCGAAGCTGCGCCCGCCGGTGAGTTCGGCAATACGCTGCATCTGGCCCTGATCGGCGTTGCCGAAGGTGACGCTGAAGACCGGGATGTTCTGTGGCCGATGCTGTTCAAACCAGCGTTGGAAGGCCTCTTCGTCGCGCCCCGAGGTATTGGAGCCATCGGACATGAGCACCAGGCTGATAGGGTAGTCGGCACCCTGCTTACGCCGTTCGATGGCCGCCAGCTCATAGGCCTGCACCAGGGCGTCGAAGATGGCGGTGCCGCCCTTGGCCTTGAGTCCGTCGATCGCCTGGGCCAACTGCGCCAGCAGGGCGGGGTCCTGGGAGAAATCCCAGGTTTGCAGGCCTTTGGGCTTGCCGGCAAAGGGCAAAAAACCGATCCGCTCGCCCTGGCGGTAACGGGCGAACTGGCCGGTGATGGAGCTGTCCTTGCCGGTCAGGCCGTGCAGGGTGGCCTTGAGTTGCCGCATGCCCTCCCCGCTCATGGAGCCCGAGGTGTCAATGACATAGATGGCAAAGCCCGGTTGCAGCTGCCGGTCCAGATAGGCGAAGAGGATGGCGTCGATCACCTCCACCGTGGCGGGAAAGGGGGCCTCCAGGATCAGCCGGTCGGGGAACTCGGCGCTCAAGGCCACCTGGGCACTGACCGGCCGCCAGCCGCTGGCCATCAGCTGGCGCTGCATCTCCGGCGTCTTGAGAAAGTCCACCAGTTTCTGATAGGCCTCGCGCTGGGCCTCATCCAGCAGCAACAGCGGGTAGTCGGCGGTGACTATGCCCTCTGCCGGATAGACCAGGCAGAGCTTCTCCTTCAGCTGGGGGTTGCGGTTGAGCGCCAGCAGCACGGATTCGTAGTTGAAGATGCCGTCGGTCTCGTCCTGTCGGCGCAGGTAGAGATCGGCCAGCCAGCCGGAGCTGCCGGAGCGCAGCTTGTGCCCCTGGGCCAGCTGGCGCATCTCGCTGGGATCGACGTTCTCCACCGACAGGGCCTCGCCGCTGAAGGCCACCTGGGCGGCGACCACGCTGGAGAAGCCCGAGTTGGAGGCGGCCGGGTTCGACATGGCAAAGCGGAACTCACCGGCGGCGGCCTTGGCGGCGATGTCGCGCCAGCTGACCTGGCCATCGCACCAGCCCAGGCGCTCGCCCAGGCTGCGCTTGACCCCCAGCACCACCGGCGAGGTCATGATCCGCTCCGCGCCCTTGATGTAGCGCTGTCCGGTCTTTTCCTGCAGCAGGCTGAGGTATTTGGCATGGGAGAACCAAGCCAGGTCATAGGCCTCGCCCGCCGCCAGGGCCTCGGCCCCATCCAGGGTGCCGGTGAACTGGAATTCCAGGCGGATGCCGGTCTCGCGGCGGATCTGCTCCAGCAGGGGCTGTACATCCTTCAGCTCAGAACCGGCCAGAACCCGCAGCACCGGGCCATCAGTACCGCCACCGACAAAGAACCAGTTGGCCAAGGCAAGGATAGCCAGGACGGGGATCAGGTATTTCAATTTGGCCATGGGCTTACCCTGTTGCTGTAGAAAAAATGCTGCGCCTTGCGCTGGTTTGGCCGCATCGGGGCTCGGGACTCGGGACTCGGGACTCGGGACTCGAAAATTGCCACGGATGTTTCACAGTAACCCTTCCGGGGGGAGAGGGAGTAAACAAGGCTTCGCAACTTGCACAGTATGCAAACGGCCATCAGGCCTTAGCCTTCCAAGTCCTGCGCCGCTGCGGCCAGTTGTTCCAATCCCAGACGCAGTTCGCTGAAGGCCTCACGCAGCTGCCCCATCTCCGCCCCGGCCAGGCCGCTCTGCTGCAACCCGCGCAGCTGATCCAGCACCAGCTCCTGCTGGGTCAGCTGGCGGGCGGCGGCCACCGCCACCCCCAGGGCCGCCAATGTGGTGTCCAGCGCCCGATCTATGCCGTCCAGCAGGTCCAGATTGACCCTGTAGGTCATCTTCAGCACCTGCTGGGCCTGTTCGGCCACCAGGATTTGGCTAAGCAGGTCGGAGCGCCGCTGCTGCAGCAAATACAACAGTTCTTCACGAATCCACTGGGCGCGCTGCCTGTCTTCCCCGCTGCCCTGTTCCAGCCCCGGCAGGGCTGCCTGCACGCGCTTCGCCAGGCCAGCGGCCAGCCCTTCCAGCTGCCTGAGCCGCTGCTCTTGGCCCTTGAGCCAGAGCAGCTGGTCCTGGGCATCTATGTTTTGCCGCAACAGGGCGTCGCGGCCATCACGCAGCCGGTCCATGGCCTGGCGTAGGGCACCCTGCTGACGCACATAGTCCTGAAAATAATCGGCCAGGAGGCTGCCCAGGGGAATCAGGCCGAACAGCTTGCGCCGCCCATCCAGGGGGCCGCGCCGGGCCGGGTCGAGCCGATCCACCAGCCCCAGCAGCTCGGCCAGGCCCGCCTCCACCGCGACCAGGGCACCGCCTTGGGGCTTGAGGCCAAGGCGCGTGCCCAGCTGCGCCATCTCGGCGCTGCCCAGGGCGTGCAGCTGATTGTTCAGCTCAATCCGGCCCGGCCCATCGGCCTGTAGCAGGCGTTGCAGCAGGCCATCGAGCTGGGCTTGCCGAGCCGGGTCCGCTGCTGCTTGAGCAGGGTTCTGGTACCCCTGAAGCGGCTCCTGAGTGGGCTGTTGCATGGTCTGCAAGGGGTCTGAATCTACTGATAGCGGTCGGCGACGGCCTTGATCAGGGCCTCCATCACCTCGAAGGTGGGGGCGTTGATCACATCGACGAAATGGCTCGGCACCGGCAGCTGGTTGGCCTGGACAAAGGCCTCGAAACTGGCCGGATTGCGGGTGCGAAAACCATACTGCACGGCAATCTCTTGCAACTGTTCATCGGTCAGCATCGCCTCGGCCAGGGCCTTTGCCCCCTCGCTCAGGGGGATGAACTGGCGCTCGGTGAACAGGGTGGGCTGGGGATACAGGAGCACCATCTCCGCTCGCAGTCGAGAGGGCTCGGCCGCCGCCTCGGCCAGGAACTGGCTTTCATAGACCATCACCAGGGGCGCCTTGCCTATGCCCATCACCAGATAGTCCTCGAAAGGGCCAGAGGAAGAGTGTTCGGTATAGCCCTGGCCAAGAAACAGGCTGGCCACTCGGGGTGCCAATTGCTCGGCCTGCTGGCTGCTTTGCAGCAGATCGCCATTCCACACCTGTGAGGCCAGGGCGGCATACATGGCAGCGGAGTTGGAATGGCGCAGGTCGGTGGAGTTGATCAGCAGGGGCTTGTTGGCCGGGTAGGCCTGGCTGTCACGCAGTTCGTTCCAGCGGGTCTTGTTTTCTATAGCATCCAACAGCCTGTCCATGCGGTGTACCCAATAGACCCCGTCACGCCGCTCAGCAAAGCCGTTGCTTACCAGTATCTCGGCGATGGGTTTCCAGGAGGCCAGGGCCATGACTGAATAGAAGGGCTGGCTGGGCGATGGGCTGTTGTGCAGGCTACGGATTTTCTCGGCGGCGGGCACCCCGGAGGGCATGACGAAGTCGATGCCGGTCAGATCCAGGCTGGCGATCTCCCGTGAGCCGGCCTTGCGCGCCTCAACGCTGAAGCCCAGCTGGGCCAGGCGCTCCTGGGTGCGCGGGTCTCGAAAATAGTCGATATTCTCCGAGCCGGTGTAGCCCACCAGGGCCTGTTGCTGACGCAGTTGCTGCTGTTCGCTAAAGGAGAAGCCGATGGCCAGGGCCACCCCCAGCAACAACAGCCCCGCCATGACCGGTGCCAACACACGTCTTTGCATCAAGAGCCCCAGAGAGAAAACCCGGTTGAGAACGGATTGAGGACCAGCGCCAAGGAATCAAGCCAGCAACCCGCCTTGGGTACAAGCCAAGGAACGACAGGCTACCGGTGATTTATTACAATTCTGCGACATCGATCCAGGTTCGACTTTGTTCGGTTTTTCGAAGTTGCCCCGGCAAGCCCCCTTCGACAGGCTCAGGACGGCGCTTGGGCCTGCCGGGAGAGCCAAACCCGACAGGGATTCCGCGCGGCGAATGTTTTGTAATCCCGTTCTTTAGTAAACTGCACGCCCGGTTCAATTGCCTTCAAACAGGATATGCCCGTGAGCGATAACCCTTTTGTCATCCATGTCAGTGAGAGTGATTTCCAGCAGACCGTGTTGGAGGCCTCCTTTCAACGTCCCGTGGTGGTGGATTTCTGGGCCGATTGGTGCCAGCCCTGCCGCAGCCTGATGCCGGTGCTTGCCAGTCTGGCCGAGCAATACCGTGGCAAATTCATTCTGGCCAAGCTGAATACCGAAGAAAACCCCAACATCGCCAGCGCCCTGGGCATCCGCAGCCTGCCCACGGTGCGCCTGTTCATCAAGGGCCAGGCGGTGGACGAGTTCATGGGTGCCCTGCCCGAGCCGCAGGTGCGCGCCTTTCTCGACAAGCACATCCCCAACGAGGTGGACCTGCTCATCGCCCAAGCGGAGCAACTGGCCCTGCAAGGCGATGGCGAACAGGCCGCCGGCCTGCTTGGCCGGGCCGCCGAGCTGGACCCGGTCAACCCCAGGGTAAAGATCGGCCAGGCACGCATCCTTGCCGCCATGGGGCAGATCGATCAGGCCAGGGAAATCCTTGCCGGGCTGGACGACAATGCCCGCTCCGAGCCCGCTGCGGCCGCCCTGATTGCCCAGATCGACATGCGCCAGCAATTGCAGGACAGTCCCGCCCCGTTGGAGCTGCACAAGCGCCTGGCGGCCGATGCCAGCGATAGCGAGGCGCGCTATCTGCTGGCCATGCACGCCCTGCAGCAGGAGGATTATGAACAGGCGCTGGAGTTGCTGCTGGAGCTTATGCGGCGGGATCGCGCCTACCGGGATGATGCCGCGCGCAAGGGCATGTTGCAGGTGTTTGACCTGCTTGGCGGCAGTGGCGAGCTGGTAAGCCGATACCGCAACCGCATGTTTACCCTATTGCACTGAGCGGGCAGCGGATTCAGGCCGGGCCATCCGGCCGAATCTCGAATACCTCGGCCTGGTCTGGGGTAAGCATGCGCCAGCGCACGTCCTGACCCATCAGGCGGGTGGCGTGCTCGCGGCCCGATTCGCCCTGGCGATAGGCCGGCCTGGGGTCCAGGCTGAGGATCTCGCCAATCAGCCGCTGTAGTTGAGCGCCCGCCTCAAGCCGGGCCAGTTGCGCCAGCGCCTCCGGGCTGAAGCCGATGCGCAGCGCCTTGGCCGGGGCCTGTGCGGCTATGCCGTTGCGCGCATCGTCTACCGCATCCACATAGGGCACATAGGGCTTGATATCCAGCACCGGGGTACCGTCGAGCAAATCCAGCCCGGAGATCAGCAGGCTTGCCCGCTGGCCGCTGTAGTCCAACCGATCCAGCCGCACCACCGACAGCCCGATGGGGTTGGGGCGAAAGTTGGAGCGGCTGGCGAATACCCCCAGACGCCGATTGCCGCCCAGACGCGGCGGCCGCACCCGTGGCTGCCAGCCGGCCGCTGCGGTGGCGTGGAAGACGAACTGAACCCACAGGTGGCTGACCTGCTCCAGTCCCTCGACGCAGGCGGGGTTGTCGTAGGGTGGCAGCAGGCGCAACCGCCCCTGGGCCGTGGGGGCCAGGCCGGGCTGGCGGGGGATGCCGAAGCGCTCCCTGAAGGGGCTCTCAATGATGCCTATGGGCGCGAAGCTGAAGCTGTGCATCTGATCTGAACAAGCGCAGTGCTTAAGCAAGAAGGCCCGGCATGTCCGACCAGGCCAGGGTCGGGCTAAAACTCGCCCTTGGCACCCCGGTTCATGATCTCCAGCATATTGTCCTTGACCTGCTCGGCCACCTTCTTTAGATCGGGTGCCAGGGGTTCGCCGCCGTAGATCATCAGGTCCATGTTCAGGGCAATCAGCCACAGCTTGCCGGTCTTGTCCTCCACCAGGGTGATGCGACAGGGCATGTAGGCGGCAAAGGCGTCGCTGTAGTCGATCATCTGCGCGGCGACCAGGGAATTGCAGAACATGTAGATCTTCACCAGGCGGTAGGGCTTGCCGCTCTTGGCCTCTATGTCCTTGGAGGTGGGCAATTCACCGACAAAGGACATGTTCAGTTCATTGGCCACCATCTTCATGGTCTGATCCACATCGTCGGCCGACAGGCCCTCTTCTACCGGCACCGACCATATCGTAGCGGCGGCGGGATTGCGTGTCTTGATGATGCTCTCCATCATCTCCAGATAGACCTCTCCGGCCTTGGGGTCAAAATGCGAGAGCGTCCCCTGCACCTTGAAGAAGACAACGGCCAGCAGAATGATGGCGAGCAGGCCGATCAGGGCGAACAGGTTTCTAATCATGGATTCCTCCGGTTGGTTCAGCTTGTTATTTATACTGTGAAAAGGGTGAGACGCTCGTTTACTCCCGCGCCAGGCCCCCAGGTCGGTGGCTCGCCCTGCCTGGCCCCGGCCTACTCCTGCCGCTCAGACGGGCTGGGCCTGGGTTGCACCTGAAGTTGTGCCTGGGGTTGTGCTGGAACCGGGGACTGAGCGGGACCTTCAGTCTGTAGCTGGGGCTCGGTTTGGGGCTCTGGCTGGACCGAGGCCGGGGCCGCTGCCTCTTCGCCAAGGCCCAGGATCGGCCCGCGATAGACATAGCCCAGCGCCAGATAGGCCAGCAGCAGGAGCAGGATCGAGTGGCGCAGGAAAAAGAAAATCAACTGCCTCATGATGGGGAAACCACCTGTGGGTAAAGGGTTGCACAAAGGGAGAGCAGCTCTCGCGCGCCCTTGCCACGCCGCTCCAGTTCAAACACCGCCAGGCCCTCGCTGAAGGAGCGCCGATAGACCGTGCGTTGGGCCAGCCGCGCCTTGAGAAAGCGCACCCCAGGCAGGCTGATCAGGGCAGCGGCGGCCTCGTCGGTCTCGCGCACCGAGCGATGGGTGTCGCCGCGATTGATAAAGCAGACGATCTCCGGGGCCTGGCCGCTGACGCTGTCATTCACCAGCTTGAGAAAGCGCTGGGCCGACCAGACATCGGCCTGGCTGGGCGGCACCGGCATGACCACCCGGTCGGCCAGGGACAGGGCCTTGCCCATGGCCTGCATGTCCGCCGTGCCCACATCGATCAGCACCTCATCGGCAAGGCTTGCCAGGTCTTCAACCAGGGCCTCCGCGCCGCTGACCTTGAGCCTGGGCTTGAAGCCCTCCTCGCTGCGCACCTCCACCACATCACTCAGGGTGGCCTGGGGGTCGGCGTCGATCAGGGCGACGCTGAGATCGGCCAACTCCAGCCAGACCCCCAGATTGAAGGCCAGGGTACTTTTACCCGAGCCACCTTTGAGACTGCCAACCACGGTTATCATGCGCTACCTCTTTGCCTGCCCTGCCCCATGCCAGTCGGCCCTCGGCTACCTGAAGTTAAAGGGAAAATTGCCGTTACCAAAGGGTACCCGAAAGCCATTGAAGCTCGGCCCGCGATTGTTGTTGTAGCCCGAGTCGTAGGGCATGGGCGGATAGGCCGGCGGCAGAGGAGGCTGCGGCGGATAGGCGTAGGTCGGCGCGCCCCTGGACTGGGTTCGATTGTTGCCCTCAGGGGAGCCTGCGCGGGCCGTCTCCTCTTTCTCGTCCTCCAGGGGACGGAAGGGGTAGGACTGGTGCTGATGGCGGTTCATGCCGTCGATATAGCGCCCCTCCAGATAGAGCGGCTTGGGCCTTGGTGGCGGCTCGGGCCGGGTCGGGGGTTCCGGCCGGTTGAGCCGTTGGCGATTGAAATCTGGCCGTGGCGGCGGCTCCGGCATGGCCGGGCGCTCGGGCAGGGAGAAGCCCCCCTGGGCGGATTGCTCATAGGCCTGGCCCTGGCCCATAGCCTGGCCCATGCCATAGCCCTGCATGGCCGGGTCATGGCTTGGGTCGATGGCAGTAGGCAGAGGTGGTGGCTGCAGGGCCGCCGCCTCCTTGGGCTTGTAGCGCAGGGCGTTTGGATCGCCATCGGTTGGCGCTGCTGCCTGTTCGGCACCCGCCGCTTCGGCCTGACGCGGGGCGAAACGATAGCCCATGTGGTCGTCCGCCGGTTGTGCCCCGGTCTGCCGCGCGGGAAGCGGGCTGAGACGCCAGCCCGGCGGCACCTGGGATGCGGCCGAATCCTGCCCCGGCATGGGCCGGAAACTGTAGCCGTCCTGGGCCAGCACCGTACCCACGGGCAGTACCAGCGCGCTACTCAGCAGCCAGCTGGGTATCTTGATTGCCTTCATGATCAACCTCCTCCCCTATTCGGAATCATCGATGTTTTTTAGACGTATGCCTCTGCGGGCACTTTTCTTGGCCGCCGGTTTGGCGGGGGCCGAGCTGTCGGGCCTGTTTGTAGTGTCTTCGTCGGTCTTTTTCTGCAAGGTCTTGGCGCGGATCTTCTTGCGCGCCGCCGAGCGCTTGCGCGGGGCCTTGGGGGCCGACTTGGGCGCGGCTGAGGCCGCACCCTCGACCTCGCTCGGCTCAGTGGCCTTGGGTGCTGGCTCCGGTGCTGGCTCCGGTGCTGGCTTGGGCTTGGGCGCTGGCTTAGATTGGGGCTCTGGCTCCGGCACGGCCTCGGGTTCGGGATCAGGCCGGGGCTGGGGTTCTGCCGCAGGCGCTGGTGCTGGGGCTGCTGCCGGTTCTGGCTCCGTGGCCGACAGGGGCGCGATGACTGCGCCCCTTGCCTCCGCCTCAAGCACTGGCTCGGAAGGGGGTTCGGCAGGGGACGCGGCCTCTGCCGCCCAGCTCTGTGCCGCCTGCTCCGAGGCGGAGGCCGCCGCCGACGCGGCGACCGGGGCCTGCGCCGCTTCGCCCTTGCCAGCTGTCTCGGGCGCTGGGCTGCCCGGCCCCTGTGGGCTGGGCGGTTTGGGCTGGCCAGAGCCCTTGAACAGCTGCGCCAGCAACAGCAACAGGCCACGCAGGGCAAAGAAGATCAGCGTCAGCAGGCCCACCAGCTTGCCCCATAGGCTGAACAGCAGGGACGGCTTGGCAGCGGCTTGCGTACCCGAGGCCGGGTTGTGGCTCGGCGGGGTCGATCCCGCTGCGGGCACCCGTTCGCTGCAATCCACCCCGGCCACCGAGCAGAGGGATTCGCTGGCGGCGATGCAGCCCAGCGGGATCACGACCAGGGTGAGTATGGTGGAGACCATGACCCCCGAGGCCAGGGAGATGGCCATGCCCTGGAAGATGGGGTCGGTGAAGATCACGCTGGAGCCGCAGACCAGGGCGAAGGCGGTGATCATGATGGGCCGGGTACGGGTCTTGCAGGCCTTGATCACCGCCTCCTTGACGTGGGTGCCGTGCTGGATCTCATGTACCGAGAAGTCCACCAGCAGGATGGAGTTGCGCACTATGATGCCGGCCAGGGCGATCCAGCCGATCATGGAGGTGGCGGTGAACTCGGCGTCCATCACCCAGTGCATGGGGATTATGCCCAGCAGGGTGAGGGGGATGGGGGCCATGATCAGGGCCGGGATGCGGAAATTGCCAAACTCCCAGACCACCAGGATGTAGATCAGCACCAAGGCCACCATGAAGGCGGCCCCCATGTCGCGGAAGGTCTCGTAGGTCACCGTCCACTCGCCGGTCCATTCAAAGGCGGAGACATTGTTGTCCGGCGGCGGTCCCAGCCAATGGCCCTGGGGGTTGACGCCGTCCGGGGCGGTGTAGTCCTTGAGCAGTTCGCCGATCTGCAACATGCCGTACACCGGCGCGGCCAGCACGCCGCCAACGTCGCCAACGACGAACTCCACCGGTCGCAGGTCCTTGTGGTAGATGACATCGTCCTCCTGCATCTCTTCAAACCGGCCCAGTTCGCGCAGGGGCATGGTCATGCCCTGGCCGGACTGGATCGGCAGATCGCCCAGACGGGTGATCTCGGAGCGCTCCGCCAGGGGCACCTGGATGAGGATCTCGATGGGCTCATGCCCGGCGCGCTGCTTGACATCACCCAGGGGCATGCCGCCCAGGGCCATGGACAGATTGCGGTTGATGGACTCCACCGAGATGCCGCGCCGCACCGCCTTTTCCTTGTCCACCTCGAAGCGCCAATAGCTGAGCGGCTGCTGGATGAAGTTGTCCACATCGCGCAGGCTCTCGGCCTGTTCAAACATGCGCGTCATGTCCTGGGCGAAGCGCCGCCGCACCTCCGCCGAGGGACCATGGATCTCGGCCACCACGGATTGCAGCACCGGCGGCCCCGGTGGCATCTCCACCACGGCAAATCGGCCCAGTTCGGGGGAGAGTATCTCCTTCACCATGGCCCGCGCCGCAACGGCGATCTCGTGACTGCTGCGCTTGCGTTCGGTCTTGTCCAAAAGCTGTACCTGCACCTCGCCCTGCCAGGGCTTGTCGCGCAGATAATAGTGACGCACCATGCCGTTGAAGTCGAAGGGGCGGGCGGTGCCCACATAGGTCTGCACCGCCGTCACCTCGGGCAGGGTGCGCATGGCCTCGGCGATGTGCTGGGCGATATTGGCGGTGATCGGCAGGGCCGTGCCCTCGTGCATGTCCACCACGACGGCGAACTCGGGCTTGTTGTCCAGCGGCAACATCTTCACCGTCACCCACTTGGTGTAGAAGAAGGAACAGGCAAACAGGAAGCTGCCCCACATGATCAGACGGAACAGGCGTCGCTTGGACTTGCTCTCGATCAGGGGTACCAGCAGCCTGCGGTACAGGCCCTCCAGCCACTCCGCCTCCTTGTGCTCGCGCTGCTCGGCCACCTGCAGGTACTTCATGGTGGGCCGCAGCATGGGCGAGATGGCAAGCCAGGGGGTAAACACGAAGGCGGCGAACAGGGAGATGAGCATGGCCACCGAGCCCAGCGCCGGGATCGGCATCATGTACGGCCCCATCATGCCGCTGACAAAGCCCATGGGCATGAGCGCAGCGATGACGGTGAAGGTAGCCAGTATGGTGGGGTTGCCCACCTCGCGCACGGCGTCCACCGCCGTATCCTCGTCGGTATCGCCCTCCTCCAGCCAGCGCCGGTAGATGTTCTCCACCACCACGATGGCGTCATCCACCAGGATGCCGATGGAGAAGATCAGGGCGAACAGGCTGACCCGGTCGATGGTGAAGCCCATGATCCAGGCGGCGAATACCGTCATCAGCAGCACCACCGGGATCACCAGCACCACCACTATGGCCGGTTTGAAGGCGCGGAAGGCAGCCAGCACCAGGAAGAAGACGAAGCTGGTGGCCACGAACAGCTTGAAGATCAGTTCATTGACCTTGTCGTTGGCGGTCTGGCCGTAGTTGCGGGTGACGCTGACCTCGACGTTGGAGGGGATCAGGCTGCCCTTGAGTTCCTCGGCCCGCTCGATCAGGCTATTGGCCACGGTGACGCCGTTGCTGCCCACCTTCTTGGCGATGGCGATGGTCACCGCCGGCATGCCGTTGGCTGTAATATTCAGCTCCGAGGCCGGGCCGGTATAGTACTGCACCATCTGCGAGGTATCTTCCGGCCCCTGCACCACCCGCGCCACGTCGCGCACATAGATGGGGATGTTGTTGTGGTTGCCCACCACCAGGCGGTTGATGTCTTCGATGGTCTCCAGGAAGGAGCCGGTGGTGACGCTGATGTAGCTGCCACGGGTCTCCACGCCACCGGCCACCACCTCGCTGTTGGCACCCTGAATGGCACCGGCCACCTGATCCAGGCTGATGCCGTAGCCGGAGAGCTTGTCCGGTGATACCTCAATGCGCACCTGTTCGCTGCGGCCACCGACGACAAAGCTGTTGCCTGTGTCCGGTATCTCCTTGAGGTTCTGCATCACGTTGTGCGCCAACATGCGCAGCTGGCCGTCATCCACGTCGGGCCGTCCATCCTGGTTGATGTCCTTCGACCAGAGGGTCAGGTTGACCACGGGCACGTCGTCTATGCCCTTGGCCTTGACCATGGGCGGGGATACCCCAGGTGGCATCAGATCGCGGTTGGAGTCGAGCTTGTCATTCACCTTGACCAGCGAGGGGCCCATGTCCTCGCCCACCTCAAACTGTATGGTTACCGCCCCCTGCCCGCGCATGGAGGCGGAATAGACGTGCTTGACCCCAGGGATCTCGCTCATCAGGCGCTCCAGTGGCTGGATCGCCAGGGTGGAGACCTGCGCCGCCGAGGCACCCTGGTAGTGAACGAAGATGTCCACCATGGGCACGGAGATCTGCGGGTCCTCCTGCCGGGGGGTCATGATCAGGCCCAGTATGCCCATCAGCATCATGGAGATGAACAGCAGTGGTGCCAGGGGCGAACTGATGAAGAAGCGGGCGGTCTTGCCCGCCAGACCGAGGTCTTCTTGCTCTGTCCCTGGCGCTGATTGTTTTGATTCTTCTGGCTTCATTGGCTAATCCGGCAGCGGCGATGTGTCATGGCCCAAGGCGGGGCAGCGGTTGATCCTGGTGCCACAACCCTGGGCCATTGTTTCCTGTCCAGGGCTGAGGCGGCTTGCTCCATGGGTCTTTAGTTCTTGTTACCCGAGGAGGCCCAGCCCGAGGTGATGGCGGAGTTGGGATTGAGCAGTATGCGCTCACCGGATTGCAGGCCGGAGAGCACGCTGATGTAGCCACTGCCCAGGTCCTCGCCGACCCGGATCAGGCGCAGTTGCGGCTCGCCCCGTTCGTTGATCACATAGGCACCGGGCAGGCTGCCGTTATAGCGTACCGAGGATTTGGGGATGACCGGCGAGGCGCGGGAGGGGGCCTTGAAGTCAGGCACCCGTACCTTGACGTACATGCCGGGGGTAGAGAAGCCCTGGGGCAGGTCGAACTTGACCTTGACCGTGTGCCGCTGGACATCGGCCATGGGGAAGATCTGCGCCACCCGGGCGGGGATGATGCGGCCATCGGCATCCAGCTCGGCATCAAGCATCATGCCGCGCTTGAGCCCCCGGCTCAGCTGCGAGGGCACGTCCACCTCGATCTGCAGGTAGGTGACATCGGCAAACTCCAGCAGGGGCTGGCCGGGCTGGACCGTGTCCCCCACCTCGACGTATTTCTTCATGATCACGCCGCTGAAGGGGGCCTGGCTGCGGGCATCGCGCAGCTTGGCGTCGATCGCCTCGATCTCCGCCGAGGCGCGCATCAGGGCGTTGCGCGCCTGTTCGATCTGGGAGCTGGAGGCAAACAGGTCGGCGGTGCGTTCGGCATCCCGGTCACGCTCGCCCATGAAGTCCTCCATCTTGCCGGTGAACATCTGGTCGAACAGATTGGGCAGGCCCATGCCGCCGGGACCCTGGTTGGATTTGGGCGACCAGAGTTCGCGGCTGTACTGCACCCCGGCGTTGCGCAACTGGGTTTGAGCGCTGGAGTACTGCGCCGCTGCGGCGCTGCGCTTGGCCAGCAGTTCGGTGTCGTCGATCGCCACCAGCAGCTCGTCCTTGTCGAACCGGCCACCCTCGATACCGGCCAGAAACTTGACCCGGCCCGGGATCTGCGCCGCCAGGGTAACCTGCTTGTAGGGGATCACCGTGCCCCCCAGGGCCACGGTCGGCGCGCCGCTGGCCTGCTGCACGGTGTAGATGTCGCTGGCGGAGATCAAGCGGGTCTCGGAGGCCACCGGTTGCGCCGTGAGTGGTCCGGTCAGGCTCAAGATGGCAATGCCAGATGCGAACAGACTTATCAGAATTGTTTTCTTCATAGCTCGGCGACCTGCTGAGTTAACAATCAAAATCTGGCCCTGATCCAGGACCACTATATCCGCCATCCCTGGCGGCCGGGGCAGGCAAGCGCCTGGCGGATGATCCATGGCCCCGAGTTCGGCACCACCCCGCTCAGGCCAAGCCTGACCTGGGGTGGTTTTGGGATTGTTGGCCGGAGTGCGCCCAAGGCCCTGGAAACAGGGCCCTGGAATCAGACCCGGCCCATGACCGAGAAGCTCTTGATGAAGGGACCGGCCATGCGTGGATCCTTGATCATGGCGGTGTAATCACCCACGACAAATTTCATCTTGCCGGTGGCAAAGGCGGTGCCCAGGCCCATCATGCCGGGCGGTTTGGCAATCATCTTCTGCCACTGTTCGGGCTTGCAGCGGATATCCCAGTTCAGGGTCTGTTCCTTGTAGGCACCGGCCTCCACCGCCTTGCCGTTTTCCACCGTGAGTACGCCACGGGGTTGGCCTTCACCCTCAAAGCCGTAGGCAATCACGCTGTTGAAGCCGATCTGTGCCAGGGCACCGGACAGATCACCCTCGGCGTTCCACTGCTCCATGAAGCCCTTCATCCACTCATCGGAAAACATTTCAGCCATAGCATCCTCCACATATTGGTTTGCGTGAAACCCTCTCCCTGCCCCCCGTCGAACACAGGAACCAAGCAAAGCCAGGGCGTTTAATTGTCATATTCTCAATAGGTTACAATAATAAACTCAAGTAAATATGCTTACTAACCGGTTAAAAAGTATCTGATAGTAAAGGGGCAGGTTCAACTTTTTATTAACAATAAATTACCAATCCCTGACCCATCAAGGGGTTTGATCCAGTTCCGCACCTTCTTTCTGAACTGGCATCAGGTCCTCCTTGCTCACCCCCATGAGCAGCGCCGAGGTGCTGGCCACATAGATGGAGGAATAGGTGCCCACCAGTACGCCGATGATCAGCGCCAGAGAGAAGCCGCTGATCACCTCACCGCCCAGGCTGTAGAGGGCGATCAGCACCAGCAGTGTGGTGAGCGAGGTCATCAGGGTGCGCGACAGGGTCTGGCTGAGGGAGCGGTCGATGATCTCCGCCGGGGTACCCTTGCGCATCTTGCGGAAGTTCTCCCGGATACGGTCGAACACCACGATGGTGTCGTTGAGGGAGTAGCCGATCACCGCCAGCAGGGCGGCCAGCACCGACAGGTCGAACTCGATCTGCAACAGGGCGAAGACCCCCAGGGTGATGATGACATCGTGCATCAGGGCCAGCACCGAGCCCACCGCAAAGCGATACTCAAAGCGCAGGGCGACATAGACCAGAATCGCGGCCAGGGCATAGAGCACCGCCAGGCCACCGTCCTCGGTCAGCTCCTCGCCCACCTGGGGACCGACGAACTCGACCCGGCGCAATTCCACCTGGGCGCCGCTGGCGGAAAGGCTGCGAAACAGGCTATCGCTGAGCTTGGCGCTGGACTCCTCGGCCGATGGGGCGAGCCGGATCAACACCTCGTGGGCCGAGCCGAAGTGCTGTATCAGGGCATCGCCAAAACCGCCCTGGGCCAGGTCGGCGCGAACCCGCTCCAGCTCCACCGGCTGCGCGTAGCCCACCTCCACCAGCACCCCGCCGGTGAAATCTATGCCCAGATTGAGCCCGCGCCCCGCCAGCCCGGCCAGGGCGAGCAGGATCAGGCCCAGGGACAGGAACATGGTCGGCTTGCGCAGGTGCATGAAGCGCAGATTGAGTTTGCTGCTGATCAGTTCCATGGGATGGGGTCTCGGGTCAGATGGCCAGACGGGTAACACGCTTGCCGCCGTAGATCAGGTTGACCACGGCGCGGGTGCCCAGGATGGCGGTGAACATGGAGGTGAGTATGCCGATGAACAGGGTCACGGCAAAGCCCTTGATCGGCCCGGTGCCGAAGCCAAACAGCACAATGGCGGCGATCAGGGTGGTGACATTGGCATCGACAATGGTGGACAGGGCCTTGTCGTAACCGGCATGGATGCTGGCCTGGGGCGTGCTGGCGTTGTTGATCTCCTCACGAATACGCTCGAAGATCAGCACATTGGCATCCACCGCCATGCCCACAGTGAGCACTATGCCGGCAATGCCGGGCAGGGTCAGGGTGGCCTGCAGCAGGGACAAAACGGCCACAATCAGCACCAGATTGACCATCAGGGCCAGGTTGGCCACCAGACCGAACAGCTTGTAATAGACCGCCATGAAAACCATCACCGCGAGCAGGCCAACCATGACCGACATAAAGCCCTGATCGATATTGTCCTGTCCCAGGCTGGGGCCTATGGTGCGTTCCTCGACGATCTCGATGGGCGCGGCCAGGGCGCCGGCGCGCAGCAGCAGGGCCAGATCACGGGCCTCTTCCGGGCTGTCCAGGCCAGTGGTCTGGAAGCGGCGGCCGAAGGGCTCCAGGATATTGGCGACGCTGATCACCTCCTCGATCTTCTGCTTGTGCTTGACCGGCTCGCCATCGACGATGCGGGTGATGGAGCGGTTTTCGATGAACACCACGGCCATCGGCTGGCCCACGTTCTCGTTGGTGACCTGGCGCATGCGCCGGGCACCCTGCCCGTCCAGGCTGACGCTGACCATGGGCTGACCGGTGCGCGAATCAAAGCCGGAGGCGGCATCGGTGATCTGATTGCCGGTAACGATTACCCGCTTCTTCAGCAGCACCGGCTGGCCGTCGCGGGTCTTATACAGCCGCGAGCTGGCCGGCACCTTGCCAGCCACGGCGTCCTCCACGCTGTTATCGGTATCCGCCAGGCGGTATTCCAGGGTAGCGGTGGCACCGAGCAGCTCCTTCAGCTTGGAGGGGTCCTGGGCGCCGGGCAACTGCACCACGATGCGCCGCTCGCCCTGCTGCTGGATCACAGGCTCCGCCACCCCCAGGGAGTTGACCCGGTTGCGCAGGGTGGTGATGTTCTGCTCCAGGGCAAACTTTTTCACGCTCTGTTGCTCGGCCTGGCTCATGCGCAGCTGCACCAGGAACTGGTCTTCCACCTCGCTGGTATCCATCTCCAGGCTGCGAAACGCATTGGCCAGCAGGTCGGCGGCCTGATCCCGCACCCCCTCATCGCTGAAACTGACCTCCATGACCCCATCCTGCAGGCGTACCCGACGATAGCGCAGGCGCTCCTCGCGCAGCTGAGCGCGAATGTCATCCACATAACGTTCCTGGGCCTGGAGCAGGGCCGCGTCCATATCCACATCGATCAGCACATGGATGCCGCCGCGCAGGTCCAGGCCCAGGTACATGGGTTGCAAGCCCATGCCCACCATCCAGCCGGGCAGGTTGGGCGACAGGGTCAAGGCCAGGGTCAGGCTATCGCCAATGCGCCCCTGCAGGGCCTCCTGGGCCTTGAGCTGGCTGGCGGAATCGGCAAAGCGCAGCAACAGGCGTTCGCCGATCCGATCCGCCGCCTTGGCCTGGACCCCGGCCTGTTTGAGCAGGCCTTGGACCCGCTCGCGCAGGGCCTGATCGACCTTGCCATCACGCTGGGCGGCAATCTCGATGGAGGGGTTCTGCTCGAATACATTGGGCAGGGCCAGCAGCAGGCCGACCAGAAGCACCAGCAGCACCAGCAGGTTTTTCCACAGGGGATATCGATTCATGGTTTCTCCGAACAGCGAAGGGGCCCGCTCAGGCGGATCAGATTTCCTTCAGGGTACCCTTGGGCATCACCGCCAGCACGGAGCCACGACGGAAGGTCATCACCGTATTCTCCGCCACCTCGACCTTGACGTAGTCCTCGTTCAGTTCGGTGATGCGGCCCATGATGCCGCCCTCGGTCTGCACCTCGTCACCCTTGCCCAGGGCATCGATCAGCTTCTTGTGCTCCTTCTGACGCTTGATCTGCGGACGGATGAAGAAGAAATAGAAGATGGCGAACAGACCAATGGGAAAGATCAGGCTTTCGATCATGCCAGGGCTGCCCACAGCGGCCACCGGGGCCTCAGCCAGGGCGTCAGAGATAAAGAAACTCATGGGGAAAGGACTCCAATCAAAGGGAATTTCGGTCGCGCATTATGCCACAGAACTCAAGCCCGCTCCCAGCCGGGAAAATCACCAAGCGAGCCTTGACCCAAACAGGACGCAAAGACCCTAGCCCGGATGAAGCACGGCGGCATCCGGGGTTGGCGCTGTCGATCAGGCCGCCGTCCTGAGCCGATAGAACTCCGCCACGTACTCCATCAGCTGCCCCCGCTCTATGGCCTGACGCAGGCCCGCCATCAGCCGCTGATAATAATAAAGGTTGTGCAGGCTGTTGAGGCGGGCGCCGAGGATCTCCTTGCACTTGTCCAGGTGATGCAGATAGGCGCGGCTGTAGTTACAGCAGGTGTAGCAGTCGCACAGGGGGTCCAGCGGCCCTTCGTCATCCTTGTAGCGGGCGTTGCGGATCTTCACCACGCCCTGGTGTACGAACAGATGGCCGTTGCGGCCATTGCGGGTGGGGATGACGCAGTCGAACATGTCCACCCCGCGCAGCACCGCCTCGACTATATCCTCCGGCTTACCCACGCCCATTAGATAGCGCGGCGCCTGCTGCGGCATCAGCGGTGCCAGTTGGTCCAGCACCCGCTGGCGTTCCTCGGCCGGCTCGCCCACCGACAGGCCGCCAATGGCGTAGCCGTCAAAACCGATCTCCTGCAGGCCCTGCACGGAGCGGGCGCGCAGGTCGGCATGCATACCGCCCTGGACTATGCCGAACAGGGCGTTGGGGTTGTCAGCATGGGCCTGCTTGGAGCGCGCCGCCCAGCGCAGGGACAGCTCCATGGACTGTCGGGCCTGCTCATGGTCTGCGGGATAGGGTGTGCATTCATCGAAGATCATCACCACATCCGAGCCCAGGGCGCGCTGTACCGCCATGGACTGCTCCGGGCCGAGAAACACCTTGGAGCCGTCGATAGGCGAGGCAAAGGTCACCCCCTGTTCGCTGATCTTGCGCAGCGCCCCCAGGCTGAACACCTGAAATCCCCCTGAGTCTGTGAGGATTGGCCCGTCCCAGTGCATGAAGCCGTGCAGGTCGCCCAGGCGGGCGATCAGCGCCGCCCCCGGCCTGAGCATCAGATGAAAGGTGTTGCCCAGGATCATCTGCGCGCCCAGACCGCGCAGCTCTTCCGGGGTCATGGCCTTGACCGTGCCGTAGGTGCCCACCGGCATGAAGGCGGGGGTTTCGACCAGGCCACGGGCAAGGCGCAAACGCCCCCGTCGGGCCAGGCCCTGCTGTGCTATCAGGCTAAAGTGCATAAAAAGTGAAAATTCCGGTTGACCTATCTATGAGTATTTCAGACAATAGTAATGTACTGATTCGCCTCAGCGTGGATCAGCACTCCTCCATCCTCCTTTGGTGGTTTGGCGCGGTATTCCCATACCGCGCCTTTTTTTTTTGCCTTATTTCCGGCCAGCCGCGAACCACTGTCTTCCTGACGGACATGGCGCGGACAGCGACACCGACACCTACCCCACTGCATAGGGCGGGCCGCGCCCGCCGCCAAGCCAGCCAGACCCGGTTTTGGCACCGCCGTTCGCGCCGAAAAGGGCGACCGGTGGCCAGGGGCCGCCCTATGGAAGGGCCTGGTCTCGCTCCAGGAACATGGCATCACCATAACTGAAGAAGCGGTATTCCTGCTCCACGGCGTGGGCATAAGCGGCCATCACCCGCTGGTGGCCGGCAAAGGCGCTGACCAGCATGAGCAGGGTGGATTCGGGCAAATGGAAGTTGGTGATCAGGGCATCCACCACGCGAAAGCCGTAGCCTGGGGTAATGAATAGCCGGGTCTCGCCCCTATAGGGCCGCAGGCTGCCCCCTGCCGCCGCCGTCTCCAGGCTGCGCACGCAGGTGGTGCCCACGGCAACCACCCGGCCGCCCCGGCAACGGGTTGCCTCCACCTGGGCGCAGACCTCGGCCGACACCTCAAGCCGCTCCTCATGCATCTGGTGGCTGGCAATATCATCCACCCGCACCGGCTGAAAGGTGCCGGCCCCCACATGCAGGGTCACCTCGGCCAGCTCCACCCCCCGCTGCTGTAGCCGCGCCAGCAGTGCCTGGTCAAAATGCAGCCCCGCCGTGGGTGCCGCCACCGCCCCCTGATGCCGAGCGAACACGGTCTGGTAACGCGCTTCATCCAGTTCCGTGTCCTCGCGCTGGATGTAGGGCGGCAAGGGGATATGCCCCTGCTCCTCCATCAGCCGCTGCCAGGGGCAATCTTCTGCACGCAGCAGGAAAAACTCCGCCTCCCGGCCCTCCACTCGCAGGGAATAAGCGCCAATTTTCAGTCGAACCCCCGTCCTTGTCGGTTTACTGGCGCGCACCTGGGCCAGGGCCAGGCCCTCATCCAGCAGCCGCTCCAGCAGTATCTCCACCCGCCCGCCACTCTCCTTCTGCCCATAGAGGCGGGCGCGCATCACCCGGGTATTGTTCAGCACCAGCAGATCACCAGGCCGCAGCAACTGCTCCAGGTCACTGAAATTTCGATCAAACAAACCCTCGGCGGCAAGATGCAGCAGGCGGCTCTGGCCGCGCTGGGGGCTGGGGTTGTGGGCAATGAGCCGCTCCGGCAGGGGATAGTGAAAATCAGAACGCCGCATGCTTTATCTCAACCTGGGGGTAACTACTCGCCCACTCTCATCTCTAAGGACAGAGCATCTAATTCCCCCTTTGCAAAGGGGGTAGGGAGGATTTCTTCAGCCAGAATCCCCCTCAATCCCACCTGAATGGACCAACCTAAGGGGTTTGAGGCGAATCGGAAAAACCTGGCCGCAGCGGCTCAAGAATTCCGCACCATGCCGCTAACCACTGAACAGCCCAGTCAATTTCACCGGCTGGATAGCGCTGCCTGACGGTGGCAAGAAAACTGGCACGCTTATCGCTTAACAGTGGCAGGTCAATCCAACTGTGAGAACAAACATGGACATGCAACTGAACACCAATAACGCCCAGGTCGCCAGATTCCCCAAGGGGTTGCCGCCGCGCCGCAGCCAACCTGTACCCAAGCACGAGACCCTGGCCCTGCTCAGGCTGGGCAACCTGTTGCACACCAATCTCTCCAGCCCCTGGGTGATTGAGCAATTCTACCGGGAAAGCCACAAGCCGGTAGGCTATACCGGGCTGATCTACCAATATCCGGGGGAAAACACCGGTTTTTCCCACGGTGTTCTGGGAGGTCACAACTGCTCTTACGACCTGGTGCTCAATGGTGATTACCTGGGCAGCCTGGACCTGTACAAGGCACAGGGCTTCAGCGATAACGACCTGGTGCAGGTGGAACACTACCTGCACGTCCTGCTCCATCCCCTGCGCAATGCCCTGCTGTTCCAGAAGGCCCAGGATCGGGCCTTTCGCGATCACCTCACCGGGGCGCGCAACCGGGCCGCCTTCGACTCGGACCTGATCGTCGAGATCGAACTGGCCCACCGCCACAACCACCCGTTGTCGGTGATCGTCATGGACATAGATCACTTCAAGAAGATCAACGACAGCCAGGGCCACAACTTCGGCGATGAGGTGCTCAAATACATCAGTCAGGCGGCCCAGGAGGTGATCCGCGGCGGCGACCAACTCTACCGCTACGGCGGCGAGGAGTTCGTCGTCATCGCCCCGCACAGCGCCCTGGACGGCACCCGCCTGCTGGCCGAGCGACTACGCCTGCGTATCTACGAACAGAACTATGGCGGGATCCAGGGCCTGACCCTGTCATCCAGCTTTGGCGTGGCCCAGTTGCGCGACAACGAAAGCGCCAGTGAACTCTTTGTCCGCGCCGACCAGGCACTCTACGCCGCCAAGCACAATGGCCGCAATCAGGTGGTGGCCTGAAACAGGGGCTTGGAACACTAAATGGAGCGCTGGCCGAGCGAAGCCAAAGCCGAAGCCGCTTGCCCCTTTACTCGGCATAGAGATTTCCTGTATATTAACGAAATCTAATATTCCTGAGTAACGGGGGCAGAGCCATGCATCTACCGGAACGGTTGCAGTATTTTCCGATCTCCTTTTTCGCCATGATCATGGGGCTGGCCGGGCTCTCCATTGCCTGGCGCAAGGCCCAGCAGGTGCTGGGGATCAGCCCCGCCCTGGACAGCCTGGTGGGGCTGCTGGCCGGCCTTGCCTTTATCGCCCTGGCCGGGCTCTACCTGGGCAAGTTCCTCAACTACCCGGACGCCGTGGAGGAAGAGCTGAAACACCCGATCAAGCTGAATTTCTTCCCCACCATCTCCATCAGCCTGATCCTGCTCTCCGTCATCGCCCTGCCCTATAGCCACGGCCTGGCCGCCGCCCTCTGGATAGTCGGCAGCCTGCTGCACCTGCTGCTCACCCAATATGTGCTGAATTCCTGGATTCACCACGAACACTACGAGATCCATCACATCAACCCGGCCTGGTTCATCCCCGTGGTGGGCAATGTGCTCATCCCCATCACCGGCATGGACCTGGGTTACCCGGAGATCTCCTGGTTCTTCTTCAGCACCGGCATCATCTTCTGGCTGGTGCTGTTCACCATCATCTTCAATCGGGTACTCTTCCACCACCCGCTACCGGACAGGCTGATGCCTACCTTCTTTATCCTCATCGCGCCACCGGCGGCGGGCTTCATCGCCTACGTCAAGCTCAATGGCGATATCGATAACTTCGCCCGGGTGCTCTACTACGGCGGTCTGTTCCTGACCCTGATGTTCTTCACCCAGGGCCGCCGCTTCGTCAAGCTACCCTTTGCCCTGTCCTGGTGGGCCTATTCCTTCCCCATCGCGGCCATCACCATCGCCACCCTGCTGATGTTCGAGCGCACCGGGGCCGAAATGTTCCTCTACCTCGGCATCTCGCTGCTGGCCCTGCTCAGCCTGATTGTCTGCTACCTGATCTACCGTACCGCGCTGGCGGTGCGCGGCGGCAAGATCTGCCAACCGGAATAGACGGGCCGTCAAGTCCCTGCCGATGCCAATACCAGGCCGATGCGATGATCGCCTCCAAGGAGGCATGCCGCGGCTGCCATCCAAGATGCTTCAGCGCCAGGCCAGCGTCGGCTATCAACCGGGGCGGGTCACCGGGACGTCTGGGGCCATGCACGACCGGTATCCGGCAACCTGTGATCTGGCTGGCCAATGCAATGACCTGACGTACCGAGAACCCCTGACCGTTGCCCAGGTTGTAGGCCGTATTGGCGCAGTCTTCCCAGCCCTCAGGGTGAAGCTTCGGTGACAAATCAGGAGGCTGCAACGCCTGCAATGCCAGTACATGGGCCTCGGCGAGGTCGGAGACGTGGATGTAGTCGCGGATACAGGTACCGTCTTCGGTCGCATAATCGTCGCCATAGACGGTGATCGAGGGGCGCAGACCGGCGGCCGCATCCAATACCAGTGGGATCAGGTGGGTCTCGGGATCGTGCCGTTCACCCACTTCACCATCGGGATCGGCTCCGGCGGCATTGAAGTAGCGCAGGGCTATCCATTTCAGGTCATGGGCCTTGGCGAAGTCCTCAAGCATGCGTTCAATCATCAGCTTGGAGGCACCGTAGGGATTGATCGGGTGCTGCGGGTGGGCCTCGTCCATGGGTATGTGCTGCGGCTCGCCATAGGTGGCGCAGGTGCTGGAGAAGACGAATCGGTCGATGCCATGATCCCGCATGGCCTCCAACAGGGTCAGGCTGCCGACGACGTTGTTGCGGTAGTACTTGCCGGGGTCAAGCACGGATTCGCCGACATAGGCATAGGCGGCAAAGTGCATGACGGCGATGGGTTGATGCCGCGCCATGACCTCATCCAGCCGCCGACGATCAAGGATATCACCTTGCTCCAGGGGGCCCCAGCGCACGGCCCAGGGGTGGCCATAGACCAGGTTATCGTAGCTGACCGGTATATAGCCCGCCCGTGCCAGGGCCTTGCAGGCATGGCTGCCGATATAGCCGGCACCTCCTGTGACCAGTACTCTGGGGTTTGTTCCCATGGTTTTTCCTGCTTACCCCTGTATCTGAGTCATTCTCTCAGCTTGGCTGGCCATGCGCGGCCTGGGGTGGGAGGCCGACTCTGCCGGGCGATCTGACAGGACATCGCTGATCACGCTGCAAGTGGCCCTGCCAGGTCGCGCAGCAAGCTGCCCTCCCACCATGCCGTTCAGGCCAAGCCAGCCCATGGCGCAATGGACAGAGTCTAGCAGGCCGAATTGTCAGGGACCAGATGCCCAGTGTCATCCCGCTTGGATCATCCCATTGGCCGCCGATTTTGCGTGGAAATGCGCTTTTTCATGGAGGCCGGGGCAAACCTGGGTCAGAATGCCGCCAATTTTGGTTCGGCTGCGGACAGCCTCAGGCTCAGCAAGCGGTGTACGGGGCCACTACCTGGCCTTTGCATCCGCCCTTGCAGACCCAAATCCATCCACGACACCTAGGAAGCCTTGCATGTCCCTGGATATCAACCTCGACGTCAACATCGCCCGCGTCATCCACCTCAAGTGGGAGGAGCAACTGGAGGCCCTGATCAGGGGCAAGAGCGGCGATGACCTGCGCCTGTCCTCCCACGAGGACTGCGACCTGGGGGTCTGGATCTACAGCTCCGGCCTGCAAAAATACGCCCAGCGGCCGGAGATCTGGGCGCTCAAGGACGTCCACAAGGCCTTTCATCGCCATGCCCTGGAGGTCACCCAGGCGGTGGCGGCGGGGGATGAGGCGGCGGCCGAGGCCGCCATGCAGCAGGTACGCGGGCTGAGCAAGGAAATCATCTATCAGCTCACCCAGATGGAGCTGGCCATTATCGAAAGCCGCCAGGGCGGCGGCGGGCTCCTGCGACGGGTGATCGGCGGAGGCCCGGTCCGTTCCCCCCTGGCCATGGTGCAGACCAGCGATGCCAAGGGCCTGCCCTTTCTGCGCCAGCGCAGCAAAAACCTGGGGGCCATGCTGCTCAATGTCAATGTCGCCCGCCTGATTCACATGCGCTGGACTCAGGAACTGGAGCGCTCGTTCCGCAAGCGCGGCCGCAAACTGGCCCCCCAGCCCGCCGAGGAATGCGACCTGGGGGTGTGGCTGCACGGGGCCGCCCTCAAGCACTATCAGGACAGCGAAACCTTTCTTAAACTTGACGAGGTACACAAGCGCTTTCACCACAACGCCGACCGCACCATCTCCTTCCTCAACCGCCGCCACTACCAGGACGCCGACAAGGCCTACGACAACGTCAAGGAACTCAGCCGGGACGTGGTCTTTCTGCTTACCCGCATCGAGCGCGAGATCGAGGACTACCCCAGCCTGTTTCAGCGCCTGTTTACCCGTTGATGGGAACAAATCCCCCCTGGCCCCGAAAAAGACCCCAGCCTGGCGGTTTTGCCGCCGTCTTCAGGATGGTAGTATCCGCCCCTGACACCCCAGGACTTGGCCGCACATGAAACAGCAACACGACGACGAACAGATCCCCGACGACATCTTCGATGAACCCCCGCAGCCGCGGGGCCTCATCGACCGCAGCAACTGGGCCTTCAACCGACAGACCCTGCTGATCGGCCTGAGCAGCATGGTGCTGGGGATTGGCGGCCTGTTCCTGCTGTTTCAGCCCAGCCAGACCGGGCCGCGGATGCAGATGACCGCAGGCCAGGCGGCCAATGCCCCGGCCCAGTTTGCCCAGAACGCCGCCCTCAACGCCCCGCAACCGGTCGGCAACCTGAGCCAGCAGGAGATGCAACACCTGCTGTATATGCGCGAGGAGGAAAAGCTGGCCCTGGACGTGTACAGCGCCCTCTACCAGAAATGGAAGCTGTCGCTATTCGCCAGCATCTCCCGCTCGGAACAGCGTCACACCAGCGCCATCGCCAACCTGCTGGCCCGCTACGGCCTGCAAGACCCGGCCGCCAACAGCCCCCCCGGCCAATTCAGCAACAGCCACCTGGCCAAGCTGTATCAAGACCTGATGCAAAAGGGGCAGAAATCGACCCTGGACGCCATGCACGTCGGAGCCCTGATCGAGGAGGTGGATATCCAGGACCTGGACACTGCCCTGCAGGGCACCAACAAGCCCGACATACAGCGGGTTTACCAGAACATCCAACGGGGCTCCTATCACCATCTGCGCGCCTTTGCCCACGGCATAGAACTCTACGGCCAGCCCTACAAGGCCCAACTGCTGGGCCAGGAGCGGGTCAACCAGATCATCCACAACCCCTTGTTCAACCCGCTGAACAATGCCGCCGGGTTTTAATCCAACAGAGTAATGGTTCGGACCCCATATTGCCCTTCCCCCATGATCCTTAGGGCGAGGGCAAAGGGGCAGACTCCCTCAATAATCCCATCAGGAGCACAACCCATGACGCAACAACAACACCAGGGTCAGATCGAAGAAGGCTTTGAGGTGGTCTCTGACGTGGTCAAGGTCGGTCAGGGTTCGAGCAAGCTGGCCGGCCTGGCCGGCAGCGGTACCGGTCAGGCCGCCGGGGCCGGGGGCCGCGCCCTGGGCAGCGGGGCGGCGCATCACGTCGGCATGGCCGTGGGTGGCGGCGCCGGCAGCGGCTTTTTTGCCGGCAAGGCCACCGGCCTCAAGCTGGGCCTGGGACTGGGCGGGCTGGGCGGGCCCATCCTGCTCGCCGCCGTCTGCGGTGCCGGTGGCTATGCCCTCTATCGCTGGGCCAAACAGCGCAGCATCCCCCATACCGATCGGTTGGTGGAGAAATAATCAACCCTCTGTCCTCTGTCATCTGTCATCTGAGCCATGAATCAAGGCCCCCAAGGCTACCGCTGCGTCATCTGCGACTGGATCTACGACCCCGCCCTGGGCGACCCCGATGGCGGCATCCCGCCAGGCACCGCCTGGGAGGACATCCCGGACGACTGGGTCTGCCCCATATGCGGTGTCGGCAAGGGGGACTTCGAGCCCCTCTCGGCAGCGCCAGCGGCGAGCGACACCACAGCAGCACCCCAGATCCGCGAGCAAAGGCCGGTGGTCATCATCGGCAGCGGCATCGCCGGCCTGAGTATGGCCAAGGAGCTGCGTAAGCAGGATGCCAGCCTGCCCCTGGTGATCATCAGCGCCGATGGCGGCGAGGCCTACAGCAAGCCCGGCCTGTCCACCGCCCTGGCGCGGGGTCAGCAGCCCGATCAGCTGGTGCAGAAGACCGCCGAGGAGCTGGCCGCCGAACTCAACTGCCCGATCCGCAGCCGCACCCAGGTCAGCGCCATCCACCGCGAGACCCAGCAGATCAGCCTGCAAAGTAGCGACGGAGAGGAGTTGCTGGCATACGAACAGCTGATCCTCGCCCTGGGTGCCGATGCCCGCGTCTTCCCCACGCCGGGGGACGGACAGCTGGACATAGCCACAGTGAACGACCTGGACGACTACCGCCGCTGGCACCAGCGCATAGGCAAGCAGGGTCGTATCCTGCTCATTGGCGCCGGTCTGATCGGCTGCGAGTTCGCCAACGACCTGGCCGCTGGCGGCTTTCAGGTCGAGGTGGTGGACCCGGCCCCCTGGCCCCTGGCGCGGCTGCTGCCTCAGACCATGGGCCAGATGCTGGTGGATGCCCTGCAAGGCCTGGGCTGTCGCTTTCACCTGGGGCGCAGCATCGGCCGCTATCTGCGCAGCGAACAGGGCCTGATCGCCGAGCTGGATGACGGCAGTCGCCTGGCCTTTGACCATGCCCTCTCCGCCGTCGGCCTGGCCCCGCGTATCCAGCTGGCCCAGGCGGCGGGGCTTGAAACCGGTCTGGGCATCCGCGTCGATCGCTACCTGCGCACCAGTGATGCGCACATCTTTGCCCTGGGCGACTGCGTACAGACCGACATTGGCCCCCTGCCCTACATCGCCCCCCTGCTGGCCCAGGCGGCGGCCATTGCCAAGACCCTTAACGGCACAGAAACCGCCCTCGACCTGCCCGCCCTGCCGGTACTGGTGAAGACCCCTGCCCTGCCCCTGGTGGTCTGCCCACCGGCATCGGGCAGCCGGGGGGAATGGCGGCTGGAGTTCCCAGCCGAGGCTTCGGCCAGGGCGCTGTTTCTGGATGAGCTGAACCGACCCATTGGCTTTGCCCTGGCGGGAGACTGCACCGCCGAGCAAAAGGAGCTGGCCCGGCAGATGCCCGACCTGCTGCCCCCACTGCCCAAGAAGCCCCGTTTCGCCAGGCCGGAAAAAACCCCGCCCAAACCGCCGGACCTGTCCGATCGCTGCCATGAATGCCTCATCTGCCGCTGGCGCTATGACCCCAAACTGGGCGACCCCGAGGCAGGCATCCCCCCCGGCACCCCCTGGTCCGCACTACCCGAGGACTGGATCTGCCCCGGCTGTGGGGCCTACAAGGATGATTTTGAGCCGGTTTAAGGGCGGGCGCGCATACGGCCGCAACAAGGCCGTAGAATAGGGCCATGAACAGCAATCCGATAGACCCCACCCCCTATTACCGGCTCGACCCGGACAGCCTGATGCAGGCCCTGGAATCCCTGGGGCTGGTCTGTGATGGCCGTTTGCTGGCGCTGAACAGCTATGAAAACCGGGTCTATCAGGTCGGCCTGGAGGGGGCTGAGCCGCTGGTGGTCAAGTTCTACCGGCCAGGGCGTTGGAGCGATGCCCAGATCCTGGAGGAACATGGCTTTGCCCTGGAACTGCAAGAGGCCGAGATCCCCTTGATTGCCCCCCTGAGCGTGCAGGGCCAGACCCTGCACCAGCAGCAGGGTTTTCGCTTTGCCCTGTTTCCGCGTCGGGGTGGCCGCGCACCGGAGTTGGATCACACCGAAACCCAGCTCTGGCTGGGACGCACCCTGGGCCGCCTGCATGCCCTGGGAGCAAGCAGGGCCTTCCAGCACCGCCCTGCGCCGGAACCCCTGAGCGCGGGCCAGCAGGCCCTGGATTCCCTGCAACAAGGCAATTGGCTGCCGCCCCACCTGGAGCAGGCCTTCACCAGCCTGGTCGCCGATCTGTTACGCCATATCCGGCTACTCCAGGACCAAATCGGCACTCCAGCCGGGCTGCGCATCCATGGCGACCTGCATCCGGGCAACATCCTTTGGCGTGATGGCCCCCTGCTGGTGGACCTGGACGACTGCCGCACGGGCCCTGCGATTCAGGATCTGTGGATGCTATTGTCCGGAGATCTGGCGGACATGGGCCTGCAACTGCGCCACATCCTGGAGGGTTACGAGCAGTTTCATGGCTTTAATCCCATCGAGCTGAACTGGATCGAGCCCCTGCGCAGCCTGCGCATGTTGCAGCACGCCGCCTGGATCGCCCAACGCTGGCAGGACCCCGCCTTCCCCCTGGCCTTCTCCTGGTTCGACAGCAGCCGTTACTGGGAGGATCTGATCCTCGGCCTGCGCGAACAGCTCAGGCGCATGCAGGACAGCGAATTTCGATTGGTTTATCCCTGAGCAAAACGCCAGCAAAGGGACGCAGAATGGGAGAAGAGCCGTATCGGTTGAATCTCTGCTGACGGCTGGCAGCGGGCCATCTTCCAATCACTGAAAGTTTTTCGGTAGCTTTTTGAGCATGGGGATCATGTCCCGGTCGGTCTTGATGATGTGGTCTATGACCCATTCCCGGGCCAGGGCCATGACCTCCAGATTGATGGGGAATTCAACCTCGCCCTCCGCCGATTCCAGACAGCGCTGTAGCTGCCGATTGATCTCATCCAGGTGCTCGATGATGTTCTGATGCTGTAGCTTGTGCTCCATGTAATGCTGATAATTGGCCTTCAGCTGTATGCGCTCCTCGCGATCAAAATGGGTCTGGGTGTATTCCAGCAACTGGCCGAACAGGGAGGGCAGCAGTTCTCGGGAATCCTCCCGCCCCAGGGACAGTTCCAGGCAGTTGAACAGGCAAACCAGGTATCTGTGATCCTGATCGATCAGATCGTTGCCCACACGCATTTGGTCCCGCCAGATGATTGGCATAACACACCTCCAAAGGGTTATCACTGCCTGGCATTCTAATCCCTAAGCCCAGGCCAAAGGCAAGAAATATGCCCCTGGCTGCAAGCTATGTCCAGGTCTGGCTGGCAACTTAGCTGTAGTCGGCTATGCTTAGCTGAAAACCGGGGGCAGCATCCATGGCAAGCGCAAAAAACCAGCAGAAGTGGCGCAACAAGACCAACCGCAGGCGGGTTGAGGTCTATCTACCGGAGGATTTGATCCAGGCCCTGGACCGGCTCGGCCAGGGGCTGGGTCTGCACAGCCGCGCCGAGACCCTCAAGCAACTGATTGAGCAGGCCAGCCAGGGGGTCGAACCGATCCAGGCCCCGCCCCCCGTCCAGCAGGCCAAGACCGCCGAGGAGGCGGGGGCGGACAGAACCAGCCAGGAACAGCAGCGCCTGGCCCGCTTCTACCGCGAGGCCGAGCGTTTCGTCGATATAGAACACCAGGACGGGGATGACCGCATCGGCCTGCGCGCTGCGGTGCATCGCCACCAGCGGCCAGAGCAGTTGGGTCAGGGTGCGGAGGAGCGCTATACCCTGATCTGCCGCCAGGGTGAGACCTGGCGGCGCGTACAGGCGCTGCGCCAATGGCAATCCCGCCGCCTGGGCAGCGGTTGGGGCGCATGGCAGTTCAGGCCCAAGGCCTACAGCTTCATCACCGATCCGGCCTGGCATGCAATGCTGGAGATCAATCTACCGGAAGACCCGCAGGTTCTCGCCCGGCTGATCAGAGACAATGACCCCAAGTATCACCCCAGGGCGGATGTGCAGCTCTACCGGCGGGCCTTGGCAAAACGCCAGCAGATGGCGCGCAAGACCGAGCCCTGATCAACCCCGCAGCAGCACCCCGTGGCGCCAATTTCGGCCATGACCCGCCTTATGCCAAGCCAAGCGGCCCTAAGCAAAGGCCGCGCGCAGTTCCAGGTACTGCTGTTCGATCTCCTCGCCCAGGCTTGAGAACTTCTCATCCAGCATATCGGGGCTTGGCACTACGTCTATGCCATCGATGTAGCGCCATTCCTCCTCCACCCCGGCCAGGATATTGGCCACATAGACCAGGTCGGCCATAGTCTTCAGCTGCACCGGCGCAACCGCGCGCGGGCAGTCGTGCTCCTTGATCGCCTCGGTCAGTTGTTCCGGCAGGCCCAGGGCGTTGAGCAGGGCGTGGCCCATGCTCTCGTGCCACTGGGCAATCAGGTATTTCACCGTCTCCGGCCGTTTGCACAACTCATCGTACTTGGAGGCGCGGTAGAGCAGGTAAAAGGCACCTATGTCGTGGATCAGCCCCGCCAACAGGGCCATGTCCGGCGGAAAGCGGCCATGATGCCGATTGACCACGCTGGCGGCGCTGGCGGTCCTCAGGGAATGGTCCCAATACCACTGGGATATGTCGCTGAACACCGACATGGAGCGAGCATTGAGAAACTGTTTGGTGGCGATACCAAAGGCCGTGGTGCGCACCAGATTGATGCCCAGTTTCTTCACTGCGGTCGCCAGATCGCCAATCTCGGCCTTGCCCCGCTTGTAGGCCGCCGAATTGGCCAACCCCACCAGACGGGAGGAGATCAGGGGCTCGACACTGAGCAGCTTGACCACGTCATTGAGATCCCAGTCCGGGTCATTGAGGGTCTCACGCAGTTGGATGATGAGATTGAAATTGGTGGGGAAATTGATATCACCAGAGAGTTCGCCGGCAATATCCTTGAGCATCTGGAAACGCTGCTGCTGCAGGGCATCGCCCTTCTTGTCATCGTTCTCGGTCAACGCCTATCTCGCTTGTTCAGTCATGAAATGACCTGATCCCTAGCCCTATTCTGGGTTGAATTCTGCTTGTCCGGTCCGGCAAGCCCGTACCATTTGGGGATCCCTTAAGCGCCAATGGCGGTGACATTCTATCCAGATTGGCCCCAGTAGAGAACCTCAGGCCAACATCAACGGCCAAAAGGCGTGAATCTCCCGTACTGTGACCTGGTTGGCATGGGCTTTGCGGGACAGGCCAAGGAAGCCCAGGGCCTGTGCGTCTAGACTGTACAGCAGATCAACAAGAACCCGGAGAAATGCCATGACACTGTCTCGAATCACCGTCCTGATCAAGCAGGTACCCGAATGGGCCCGTGGCCACATCCTGCCGGCCGACATCAAATTCGTAATCAAGTCTGACATGGATGATGGCCAGGTGATCGACTACCTGAACCAGAAGGCCGAACAACGCTGCCCGCTGCAGCGGCCGAGGATCCAGGTCGAGGGCTTTTATGCCGGCTAGTCGCCCCAAAAGGCAGCAGTTACCACGACATAAAAGGACGCCACATCGCGCAGCACAGCGGCCCTCCCACCAGGCATAGGGCGGGCCGCGCCCGCCGCCTAGCCACAGCCATAAAGCCTGCCCCTAGTGGTTGCTCGGCGGCCATGGGCCGCCCTAATCGATAGGCTGTGGCTTGTGGGTCATCCGGAAGCCGGAAGCAAAAAGGACGCCGGGGAACTCGCTGCGGCTACTGCATTTGGGCAAAAAACCGCTCCACATCGGCCAGCTGCCGGGTGCGGGCGAAGTTGGGCATGCTGTCGAGAAAGATCTGTCCGTAGCCCCGCCGCAGCAGGCGCGGGTCGCAGATCATCAGCACCCCCCGATCGGAGCCGTCACGGATCAGGCGCCCCGCGCCCTGCTTCAGGGCGATGGCGGCCTGGGGTACCTGATAGTGAAAAAAGGGGTTTTGATTGCGCCTTTTCATCGCCTCCAGGCGGGCCTGGAGCACGGGATCACCGGGGGAGGCGAAGGGCAGCTTGTCGATGATGACCAGGGACAGGGCCTCGCCCTTGACGTCCACCCCCTCCCAGAAGCTGGAGGTACCCAGGAGGATGCCGTTGCCCGATTGGCGAAAGCGCTCGATCAGCTCACCCTTGGGGGCATCGCCCTGAATGAACAGGGGAAAGTCCAACTGCTCGGCAAGCAGACCGGCGGCCAGGCGCAGGGCGCGGTGGCTGGTGAACAGGATAAAGGCCCTGCCCCGGCTGGCCTGGAGCACCGGTCTGGCGTATTCGACCACGGCGCGGCTGTAGTCATCGCCACTGCTGCGTGGGTCGGGCAGGCCACGGGGCACATACCAGAGGGCCTGGTTGGGGTAGTCGAAGGGGCTGTCCCAGAGGGCGGTGCGCGGTTGTTTCAGGCCCAGGCGGCTACAGAAATGGTCGAAGTTGCCACCCACCGCCAGGGTGGCGGAGGTGAAGACCCAGTTGGCCGGGTGGTCTTCCATGGCCTTGGCGAACAGGGCGGCCACATCCAGCGGGGTGCGGTTGAGGCGGAAGCTCTGGGTATAGGTCTCGAACCAGCGGATGTCCTCATCGCCCTGGTTCTGGCTGATATGGCACCAGGTCAGCAGCAGGGCCTGGGCCCGCTCCTGACAGGCATCCAGCCCCTTGCTGCGGCCCTTGAGCTTGTCCAGCCCGGCGATGAGCACCTCCAGCGCCTCGCCCACGGCGCTGATGCCCTGCTGCAGCGACTCGTCCTGCTCCAGCTCCTTCCAGGCACCGCGTCGGCTGTCCAGGCCGAACAGCAGGCGCAGGTCGCGCACCTGCTTGACCAGGGCGGCGGTCTTCTCCAGCAATACCGGCATGTCGCCGACGTCCTTGGCGTATTCGGTCTCCACATCCCGCGCCAGCTCGGTGAGCTGGCGGCCTCCTATGCTGTCGCCGAAGAAGTCGCCGGCCACCTCGGGCAGCTGGTGGGCCTCGTCGATGACAAAGGCGTCGGCATCGGGCAGCAGCTCGCCGAAGCCACCGGCCTTGAGGGCGAAGTCGGCGCACAGCAGGTGATGGTTGATCACTACCAGGTCGGCCTCCTGGGCGCGGCGGCGGGCCTCCACCAGGTGGCAGTAGGCGATCTCGGGGCAGTCCTGGCCCAGGCAGTTTTCGTTGCTGGAGGTGATCAGCGGCCACAGTTCGGTCTGCTCGGGGATATCGGACAGCTCGGCGATATCGCCGCTGTCGGTGCGGTTGCTCCAGGCGCGTACCCGTTGCAGCAGGTCGGTCATCTCCCGGCTGCGGCTGCGCGGGTCGAACGGGGCCTTGGCCAGCCGGTGCGGACAGAGGTAGTTGGCCCGGCCCTTGAGCAGGGCGGCCTTGATGGGTATGCCCAGGGCCTCGCGCAACAGCGGCAGGTCGCGCTGGAAGAGTTGGTCTTGCAGGTTCTTGGTGCCGGTGGAGATGACCACCTTGCGCCGCGCCAGCATGGCCGGGGCGAGGTAGGCGAAGGTCTTGCCGGTACCGGTGCCGGCCTCCACCACCAGGTTGTCCTGGCTGTTGAGGATTTGCTCCACCAGCAGGGCCATTTCGGCCTGCTGGCTACGGTAGTTGAAGCCGGGGATCTTGTTCGCCAGCAGCCCGTCCGGGGCAAACACCTCGGCCATGTCCATGCTCAGGCCCGGTTTTCCCATTGCTCGCCGGCCAGGCCGTTTTCCCGCGTCCAGCGCAGCTCGCCGATGATCTTGAAGCGCGCCACCGAGAGGGCGCCGCGCTTGGCCCGGTTCGGGCTGGTCTGGTTGATGTATTCCTCCAGCTCGTCGCGCCTGGCCTGATAGATCTCCATCGGCTGGTAGTTTTCGTCCATCAGCACCAGCACCACGGCATCCCAGTCCTGGTTCATCTTCAGCTGGCCGATGCGTGCGCCGCCCTTGGCCTCGTCGAACAGGGCGCGGCTCTTGATCTGGATGCGCTCGCCGTTGCGTGGGTCAAGGGCGTCGTAGCCAAGGGACTTGTCTTCCACCGCCTGGAGGCCGAGCAGACAGATGGCATCGTATTCGGCGATCTCGTTGCTGATGCCGGGCAAGGGCCTGCCTACCGTCCTGCGGTAATTGGCGGCCAGATTGCGGGCCTGGCTGATCAGTTCTTTGGCGGCGTATATACCCACGGATCGGTCTCGGTGAAAAGGCCTGCGAACAGGCCCTGTCTGGCCGTCTTGACTCGGCCGACTGCTGGCGTTCTGTCACGCCAGGCACAGGGCGATGACAGTATCATAACTCATATCTTAGCTTTATTCTATTATCGTCTGATTTTTATAATTATTTAATTTGCGAAGCCGTCAGCACTCAGCCGTCAGCCGTCAGCCGTCAGCATTCAGCATTCAGCATTCAGCATTCAGCATTCAGCATTCAGACCTCTGTCCTCTGTATCAGTAGCCCGCCTTCGCCTTGGCCTCGCTGGCACCGTATTCATCGCCCTGGGCCTTTTTTACCCGGGCGATCAGCAGCCAGTTGTTGCGCCGCAGGGCGCTGTCGTCTCCGGCCAGGGCGTTGGACTTGCCCGCCAGGCTGTTGGCGCGGGCATATTGGCCTTGCTTGAAACGTACCTGGGCCAGCTGGTTCCACAGCACCGCATTGCGCGGCTGTATGCGCAGGGCCCGCTCCAGGGTGGCTGCGGCGGCAGGCAATTGGCCGGCCCGCTCCTGGGCCTCGGCGCTGCGCAGCAGAGCCAGCACGGTGCCGCTGCTGGGTTTGTTGGCCGGTGCCCGCTGGCGGAGTGGTATCTCTTGCAGCCCCCCCGGCCCGGCCGGGTCGGGGGTGGCCAGCTGGGCATCACCAAAGCCGTTACCAAAGCCTGAGTCCTGATAGCCAAAGGTCTGTGCCTCCTGCGCTACCCCTGCCACATCCGAGTCTGTTACCGGCGCGGCCCGGCGCGGCGAGCCGCCGCAGGCCGTCAGGGCCAGGACCAGACCTATCACCATCATTGTCCTGCTGTTCATATCAGGGTATCTCCCAAAGATTTTGCCAATTGCTGTCGGTATTCTGTCCCCTCCCCTGCCCCGGCAGCGGCTGATCCGGCACCGCCTCGCCATCCAGCCAGGGGGTGTCGGTGCCACAGGCACCCTGCTCGGGTATCCAGTCACGCACAAAGGGCATGGCCTGATCCACGCAGGGGACCTGGGCGAAGACCACATCCTCCGGCGCGATCAGATCCAGCGGCTGGGGATTGAGTCGGCTCATGGCGTTGCCCCAGACCTGCAGGGCACCGCTGGCCCCGGTCAGACCGCTGGGCTTGTTGTCGTCGCGGCCAACCCAGACCACCATCACCTTATCGCCACTGAAGCCGGCAAACCAGCTGTCACGCAATTCATCCGTGGTGCCGGTCTTGCCGGCGATACCCAGCTCGACCGACAGCCATTTGCGCAGGGAACCGGCGGTGCCCTCGCTGACCACCCGCTGCATGGCCCGACCGATCAGATAGGCGGTGGCCGGGCGCAGCGTCTGCTGCACCTCCAGAGGATAGCGCGATAGGGGTCGGCCGTCCTGGTCCAGCACCTCGCGAATGGTGCGCATGGGGGTGCGATAGCCGCCTGAGGCCATGGTCTGATAGACCTGGGCCACCTCTATCGGGGTCAGGGAGATGGCCCCCAGCAGCAGGGAAGGCAGGGGCTTGAATGAGCGGTTGACCCCCAGCGCCCGCAAGGTCTCGGCCACATGCCCCAACCCCAGCTGCATGCCCAGACGCACCGTGGCCAGGTTATAGGATTTGGCCAGGGCCTGGTAGAGCATGGGGTTGCCGTGGCTCTTGCCGTCGTAGTTCTGCGGGCTCCAGTCCGGCGCGCCGCGCTGCTTGAGGGTAAAGGGCTCGTCCGACAGGGGGGTGACCAGGCTGTACAGCTCGGGCATGTCCAGGGCGCTGAGGTAGATCGGCGGCTTGATCAGGGAGCCGATGGAGCGTACCGAGTCCAGTGCCCGGTTGAAGCCGGCAAACTCGGCCTGACGGCCGCCGATCACCGCCTGCACCTCACCGCTGTCACGCCCCACCACCACCAGGGCACCCTCGTAGCTGCCCTCGGGCCTGCGCCGCTGACCCTCGAATTGGGCCAACTGCTCGGCCAGGGCCTGCTGGGATTGCATCTGCACCCAGGGGTCCAGGGTGGTGAAGATCTTCAGGCCTTCAGAATTGAGATCTTCCTCGTGGTAATCACGGCTGAGCTGGCGCCGAACCAGGTCCATGAAGGCCGGGTATTTATTGCCGCCGGAGGTGTTGCGGGCAATCTCCAGCCCCAGGGACTGGCCCTTGGCCCGGTCCGCCTCGGCCTGTTGGATGAAGCCATGACTGGCCATCAGATCGAGGATCAGGTCACGCCGCTGGCGGGCGCGCTTCGGGTTGCGCACCGGGTTGTAGTAGGAGGGGCCGCGGATCAGGGCGATAAGTAGGGCCTGATCCTTGATACTCAACTCCCGCAGGGGGCGGTTGAAGTAAAAGCGCGCCGCCAGGCCAAAGCCATGGATGGCCCGCTGGCCGTCCTGCCCCAGATAGATCTCGTTGGCATAGGCCTGGAGTATGTCTTCCTTGCTGTAGAAATAATCCAGCAAGATGGCCATCAGGGCCTCGTTGGCCTTGCGCTTGAGGCTGCGCTCCGAGGTCAGATAAAAATTCTTCACCAACTGCTGGGTCAGGGTACTGCCCCCCTGCACCGTGCGGCCGGCCTTGATGTTGGCCAGCATGGCGCGGGCTATGCCCTTGATGGAGACGCCGAAGTGATCGAAATACTCCCGATCCTCCGCCGCCAGCAGGCCGCCGATCAGGGTCTGGGGGATCTCCTCATAGCGCACCAGCACCCGATCCTCCCGGTGCGCCGGGTAGATGCTGCCGATCTGCACCGGGTCCAGACGCAGCAGGGCTATACCCCGGCCCTGATGGTCCTGGATGGCGGCCACCTGATCGCCGCTGTAGCGGATCTCTACCTGTAGCGGTGGGTCGCTGCCGTCCCAGAAGGCGAAGCCACGGGTGTGCAGGGCCAGGCGCTGCTCATCCAGGCGGGCATAGGTGCCGGGATTGGTCACCTGCTGTACCGGCCGATAGCCCAGCTCTTCGATCTCTGCCTGGAGTTGTTGCAGGCCGATCTGGGCACCGGGGAATATCTCCAGCGGGCGGGCATAGACATGGGCCGGCACGGCCCAGCGTTTGCCCTCGAACTTGACCCGCACCACGGCGTTCAGATGATGCATGTAGGCGGCCAGGATGGCACCAAACAGCAGGCCGACAAACAACAGCCGCAGAGGCCAGCCGTGCCCCTTGCGCACCTTTCTGGGCGCTGCGGAGGGGCCTTTGCCGGGTCGCCGCCGGGGCGGGCGGCGCGATGCCGGGGCTTTTTTGCCTGCTGGGGGCTTGGCCTTGCTGGTGGCGGGTTTGCGAGTCAAGAATGCGTCCTGGATTCGGCCGCCAAGCCAAGGGGAAGAATCGACGGCTTGCCGCCTTCAGCAGAAGGGGCAAAGGAAGGGGGCAAGCGGCCCTTGTCGGCCAGGCCAGGCCGAGCCCAACCGGGTGGGCCGTCGCCGCCCGAAGCGATCAGAAAGGGTTTCATTTCCTGCGCTGGCGCTGCTCGCTGCATGACCGCTAGTTGGCGTATTCGCCCAGCACATCGGCCGGATGTTGCTCGGCTGCCTGACTGTCGGCCACCTGGCGCTGGCCCTGGCCGCGGGGGAATTCCTGCAGGCGCATGCTCAGCTGGACATAGAGGTCATCCACCCAGTCCGGGTCGTCATGGCGTTTGAGCGGCTTGTGACGGCGAAAATCGTAGGGGGCGATGATCGTCTCTATATTCTTCACCCCGGTGCGCGCCGCCAGTACATAGAGTTCCTGGATGGCCGGATTGCCGATCGCCAGACAGCCGACGGAATACTCGCTGCCGTGGATGAAGATATCTCCGCCCAGGTTGGCGCGCCCCTCGCGCTTGGCGCGCTGGCGGTCGGCCTGATTGGGATAGTTCAGCTTCATGGACAGGTGATAGTTGCTGTTGGGGTTGAGGTAAAGCACCCGATACACCCCCTCGGGCACCTGTTTGTCGCCCTGGCGCAGCTTGGGCCCGGCATGGCCGCTGGCACCCAGGATGGGGTAGTCATGGATATGCCGCCAGGCACCCTGATGCCAGGCCCACAGCTCCATGCGTTTTTCTTCCTTGAGCGCCAGCAGACTGATGCGCTCGGGCGGATAGGCCAGGCCGGCCTGCTCAAACCGGGGCCTGAGACGTTCCTCGGCCAGATCGCCATAGCGTTCCAGCACCTGTTTGGTGGTGCGCTTGCCCTGCCAGATGGCGCGCATCTCCAGCAACTGCTGCCGACTCAGGCCCTCGCTGGCCAGCAACGGGGCGGCATACAGCCACGCCAGCCCCAACGCCAGAAGGCCCCAGCCGATCCACCTCTGCCCCTGTCTCATACTGCCCACCTCTTTAGCCTAACAACCCACAGCGCCGGAGCCAGCCCTGGCACCTGCCCTGTTTCACGCCCATGACAGGGCACGGAAGGGAATCATTATAGAAGAACCCAATGGCTGTGTCAGATGCAAGGGGCTTGGATGGAATTTTTACTGCGAAACCGCATTGCCGCAGCCAGCCATCCTGGGGGCTCCGAGCGCTGGCTCGGGGGTGTGAAATGCTGGTCCGCTGGTGGGAGGAGGTTGGGGGAGGGAAGGATCAGGGGCAAGCAGGCTTTCATTTTCTGGGGTGCCCCACACCTAGCGCAGATAGGTGTGGGGTTGCCCTATGATCATTAGGTTGAATTTTTCGGCGCAACAGGGCTGGCAACCCCGAACCCTGTGCCCTACAACAGCCCCAATACATGTTCGGCGTAGGCGGCGGCGGCATTGATCCCCAGCCCCTCCTGGGCACCGCGAAAGCCACCGAAGGCAGAGACCTCGAAGATCACCGGGCCCTGCTCGGTCTCTGCCAGATCCACCGTGGTGAAGTCCATGCCGAACAGGTCCTGGGCGCGCTGGGCCAGGTCGATGAGTTCCGCCTCCGGCTCGGCGCGGGCGTAGCGGCCACCGCTGTTGATGGTGGTATTCCAGGAGCCATTCTGGCCAACCCTTGCGTAGCTGCCCAGATAGCGGCCGCCAAGAAACAGCATGCCCAGATCGCGGCCGGGCAGTTTCAGCCGCTGCTGTATGTACATCATCGGATTTAGCCGCTTGAATTCCCGCACCGCCGCCTTGCGGTCATTGTCCTTGGCATGGATCAGCCGCATCCCCCGCGCCTTGGTGGAATAGAGCGGCTTGAACACGGCGCTGCCGAAGCGGTCTATGGCCTGTTGCGCCGCGTCCTCGTCCTCGGTGATCAGGGTGGCCGGCATGGGGATGCCCTGGCTGCCCAGGGTGAGGGTACAGCTGAGCCGATCCACCAGCCGCAGGATACGCTCCGCTGGACTGAACACGCGCACCCCGGCGACCTCGGCCATGCGTAGCAATTCGAGCCGGTCGAGGGTATTGGGGCTGTAGCGGGGGCTGATCTTCTTCACCACCAGGCCATCCAGCTGACACAGGTCCGTGCCCTGGTAGAGCAGACGCCGCTCGGCCAGGTCCAGGCTGACCTGGGCCATGTCCACCAGCAGGCGGAAGCCGCTGCGTTGTTCTATCTCATCGGCCAGGGCCTCGCTGGACCACTTGCCGGGAATGCCGATCACTGCAACCTTAGCCAATGAAGATCTCCTGCAACGGGATACGGTATTCCCTGGCCTTGTCGGGATTTACCCGCAGGGCCTGTTCGATCAGATAACGGGCACGCAGGAACATGCTGGCGGCCAGGGATTCATCGAGAATGAAGCGGGTAGAGGTGACGAAGGAACGCGCCAGCCCCAGGGCCAGGCGCAGTTCAAAGCCCAGATCACCCTGGCTGCGGGCAAATTCGGCGGCAATGCGGTACAGCTCCAGGGCGGTGGCCATGATGCGCCGCCGTCGGGGGGGATCGAGGATCTGCATACGGTAATTGGAGACCATGAACACCGAGACATCCTGCACATAGTCCATGTAGCAGGAGCGGTGCAGGTCGATGAAGCGGATCTGGCCCTCGTTCGGCTCGTAGATGATGTTATCTATGTTGAAGTCACCGTGGATATACACCGAAAAAGGTGCCTTGAGGGCCGACTCATACGCACGGGCCTGCTCCAGCAGCGGATCGAAGCCTGGGTATTGGAGGCCGCAGAGGGCCACATCGCCCTGGCGGAATTCGGGGTGCAGGGCATAGACCTCGGCCAGGCGCTGCTGGGTTTGCGCCATGAAGCCGGCACCGACCGGCTGGTCGATACGGGTCTCGCGCCAGACCGAGTGCAGGGTCTTGCCCAGACGATTGAGGGCCTGCCGCAGCAATCGGTCCGACTCATGCAGCAGGATGCGCTCCAGGGTCAGGCCGGACAGGTGTTCGATGAGCAGGGCGGCGGACTGACCCCACTTGTGGTAGTTGATGATACGTGGTGCCAGACCGGGATAGATCTCGTGCCAGCTCTGCACCCCATCGCGCTCCTCCCTGAGTTTGTGCTCCTCGCCATCCTTGAAGATGGCCAGGTAGTCGGTCTCCCCGTCGGAGTCGGCGCTGATGGCGGAGATGGCGCTGCCGGAGCGGGTCTCGGCCAGGGGCTGCACCTGTAGCCCCTGCTGCTGCCGCGTCTGCTCCAGGCTGGCCATGGAGGCCCGCAGGCTGTTGTAACGGCGCATGTTCATCGGCTGGCCCAGGGCGCTGGAGACCAGGGCATCGCTGATATTGAGCAGGCAATGGCCCATCTGCTCGATGTTGCGGGCGATAAACAGGCCGGCGATCAGCTGCTGGGTCTTGCTGCGCTCGCGCAGGCGGCCGCTGTAGTCCTTGCGCATCTTGCGGCAGCGGCGGTTGAGCTTGGTCTCCAGCTTGGCCAGGCGCTGGGCCAGGCGCAGGTCGGAGGACTCCAGCGCGGGCAGCACCAGCCCCAGGCCGTTGCCGATATCGTGCAGGCGCTTGGCGTGCTGCTTGACCTTGAGCGCGGCGGTGCTGTCCAGCTCGCTAAGCTGGCTGGCCGAATCCCGACACAGATCGGCAATCATCTCCAGCTCGCTGGCGATGCGCTCCATCGCCCGCAGTTGAGGGGCATCGGCAGTGGCTTCAGGCAGCGCCTTGATCTGTTCCAGACAGGCCTGGTGGATACGCCGCTTGAGGTTCTCCGTGTAGCCGCCACGGTGCAGGATGCGGTGGCCCGCAGCCCGGTTCTTGTCGCTGAGAAATTCGATCAGGTTATCCAGCTGGCCGCCCACCTCTACCAGCAGAAAGCGCAGATTCTCCCGGATGCCCTGACTGAGGACCATGCTCAGTCGAGCCTTCCGAGATAGACCGGGTGCTCCGCCACCGCCTGGCCACGAATCAGCGCCAGCAGCCCGGCCGGTTGCAGGGCGTCTTCCGGCAGCCGGTCCAGCGGCAGCCACTCCACCGCCAGCTGGCGCTTGTCCGGACGGGGGCCGTTGTGGGCCTGATAATCGGCCGGCAGACGGCACAGAAAGAGGAACTCCAGCAACTGCCGGGTGGCGGGGGGCCGACCCTCGCGGGGCTTGAACCAATCGGCCACATGCAGCAGGCGCAGCACCTCGACCCGGCTGCCGATCTCCTCCCGGCACTCCCGCTGCAGGGCCTGCTGCAGGGTCTCGCCCAGCTCCTGGGCCCCGCCGGGCAGGGCAAAACGACCGCCCTCCTTGCGCAGCAAGAGGATTCGACCCCGCTCGATGAGCAGGGCCCGGGCAGCGTTTCTGATACAGTTGACGGGGACACTCATAGCCGATTCGATCATCTCCAAGGGCCAGTGGCCGGGGACTATAGCATTTTCCCCTGGTCCGATTTGTTACCAAAGGCCGATTCCCCAGGGCCTGGCTTGGCGGCGGGCGCGGCCCGCCCTATGCTATGCGCCGAGCCAATGCCGGAAGCTAGCTGAGATACATAGGCGATCCGCTCGACTTTGCTCTGTGCGCTCTCTGACTTTGTGGCTAAATACTCTTTGAAATCAGGACCAAGGAACACCCCCATGGCGCACATTCAACTCAGCCGTCAGGTCAAGATTCCCGACCGTTTGAAGATCAGCCGCTACCAGAAGGTCCCCGAGCTGGGGCCGCGCCTGTTGTTTTTCAGCGGCGGCTCGGCGCTGAACAGCCTCAGCCGGGTGCTCAAGGGCTTCACCCACAACTCCATTCATCTGGTCACCCCGTTCGACTCCGGCGGCAGCTCGGCCAAGCTGCGCCAGGCCTTTCAGATGCCCGCCATCGGCGATCTGCGCAGCCGCATGACCGCCCTGGCCGATGAGAGCGTGACCGGCCACCCGGAGATCTTTCAGCTGTTCACCCACCGCTTCTCCCAGAACCGGGAGCAGCCCAGGCTGCTTGCCCAGCTGGAGGCCATGGTGGAGGGCAGCGACCCCCTGGTGAGCGAAATCGCCAACCCCATGCGCAAGCTGATCTGTAACCAGCTGGGCTACTTCCTCCAGGCCATGCCCGCCGATTTCAACCTGCACGGGGCCAGTATCGGCAACCTGATCCTGGCCGGGGGCTATCTGAACAACCACGAGCACCTCGACCCGATCATCTTCCTCTTCTCCAAGCTGGTGAACGTGCAGGGCACGGTGCGCGCCACGGTGAACGACAACCTGCATCTGCTCGCCGAACTGGATACCGGCGAGCGCATCTGCGGCCAGCACCGCATCACCGGCAAGGAGGTAGCGCCACTGCGCTCGCCCATCCGTCGGCTGCAACTGTGCGCAGGCCTCAACGACCCGGCCCCGGCCGAGGCCCGTCTGCGCAAGAAGGTGCGCCGCCTGATCGCCAGCGCCGAGCTGATCTGCTATCCACCCGGCAGCTTCTACAGCAGCCTGATGGCCAACCTGCTGCCCCAGGGGGTGGGCCGCGCCATTGCCGAGAGCGGCGCGCCCAAGGTCTATATCCCCAACCTGGGTCAGGACCCCGAGCAGCTGGGGCTGGACCTGGACCGCCAGATCCAGCGCCTGCTGGCGCAGCTGCAGGCCGATGCCGCCAAGGCCGAAGCGGCGCAACTGCTCAACTTCGTCCTGTTCGACAGCAGCCGGGGGAACTACCCCGGCCGCCTGTCGCGCCAGCGCCTGCACAGGCTGGGGATCCAGCTGATCGACATGGAGCTGATCAGCAAGACCAGCGCCCCCTGCTACGACAATCAACTCCTGGTGCAGGCCTTGTTGTCGCTGACCTAAGGATCACCTGATTACCCACAAAACGCTGCCAATCGAGCAGCCTGGTGGGAGGGCAGCTTGCTGCGCATGAGCTATATCCTGTCAGGTTGCCCGGCAGAGCCGGCCTCCCACCCCAGGCCACGCAACGGAATCCGGGGTTGCCGCTGGGCAGGGCCTCCCTGTGCGTTGGGCGGGCCGCTCGCACTCCCTCGCCCAATCCACATCCATTGAGTCGAAGCCCGACCCGGCTTGGCCTCGAATCACCCAGCAGGCATAAAAAGGCTTCAAATACAAGCAAATAAACAAAAATTCCGACTTTGGCAAAAATCCGGGTTTAACTCGGGCGGCGCTTGGTACATAATCAGTCACCCGAGCCTAAATCGGGTTAGCTGCTAATCCCAAGCGCGGATAGCATTGAACACAACAATCTCGAGGAGTGTATCCATGAGGAAACTGAACAAGATCCTGGGTGTGGCCGCCATCGCTGGTGCCGCTGCTCTTTCCATGCAATCCGCCCATGCCTGGGGTGGTCCCTGGGGCGGCGGCCCTGGTGGTTGGAACAATGGCAATGACTGGTTTGGTGACGGCTTTGGCGACTTCAACATGAACATGAGCGGTCGTGGCAACGGCTACGGTCGTGGCTACAACAGCTACCACCCCTACTATGGCGCTCCCTACGGCTACGGCGGTCACCCCTACGGTGGCTGGGGCGGTTATCCCGGCTATGCACCCTACGGTGCCCCGGTACCCCCGGCCGCCCCGCAGCAGGCTCAGCCTAAGCAGTAAGTCACTGCCCTGAGTCAATAAAAGGCCCGCTCAGCGGGCCTTTTTTTTCCCTAAACCCCTGTCGATATTGGCTTGATGTTCGCCGGTGCTGGCTGCAAAATGGCGCATCGTTTGAATTGAACCCATCCATGAACCCGGTTATCGCCTTTAACAGCAAGGTTGTCTGCAAGAGTTGCACACTGCTTGGTATTTGTCTCTCCACCGGGTTGAGCGGCCCTGACCTGGCCAAGCTGGAACGCATCGTCAAGCGCACCCGCCCCCTGCATCGCGGCGACCTGCTGTTCAGTACGCACAGCCCCTTCACCAGCCTGTTTGTGGTCAAGACCGGCTCGATCAAGACGGTACGGCAAAACCCCGATGGCAGCGAGCAGGTGCTGGGCTTCCATCTGCCCGGCGAGTTCATCGGCTTTGATGCCATCCAGGAGGACAGCTACACCTGCGATGCCGAGGTACTGGAGACCACGGCGGTATGCGAGTTGCCCTTTGACCAGCTCAGCGAACTGTCGCAACTGATCCCTGACCTGCAACACCAGCTGTTCCGCCTGCTGAGCAAGGAGATTGCGGATGAATCCAAGATGCTCAGCCTGCTCAACCGCAAGAATGCCGAGGAGCGCCTGGCCGCCTTCCTGACCGGGTTGTCCTGTCGTTTCCAGCGGCGCGGCTTCTCCCCCACCGACTTTTACCTGAGCATGTCGCGCAGCGAGATCGGCAACTACCTGGGCCTGGCGGTGGAGACCATCAGCCGCCTGCTCAGCCGCTTCCAGGAAGATGGCCTGCTGATCGTCAACCGCAAACACATCCGCCTGCTGAACCTGGAACGCTTGCATTACCTGGCCGGCAACGACACCCGAGTACAGCGCAAGGGCCAGCAGCAAGCGGCCGGAAAATAGGCCACCCCGCTCAGGCTCCCTTGCCCTGCCCACGGCCCGCTATTTATCCCCTCACCCAGTTCTCAGCGCCCAATGCTTTGCCCGGAGCATAGCGGGAACAAGTGAAATCAGGCGCTTTCCGCAGCAAAAATACCCGACCTATTCTCTTTTAAGAGACCGAGAAATAAATTCAAGTATTTAGAAATACTTACGCCTGACAGCCGGTTAAGTGACACAAAGCTCAGCTTATCCATGATCAAATTGTTTTATATCGTTTTTGATTAAATTTCTCTATAAAATGCCCAGCTTGACTCAGGTCAATGCGGCTTATCACGCATTTGCCCGGTCATCTGAGCCCCAGGGGCGAGGGCTGATTGCCATCGCGTCCCTGGATTGAGCGGCCTGGCCGCTGCCTAGCATTCTTTCGGGCGGTTCCGTATAGCCCGGCTGAATTTACCTTTGTTGTTCACAAGCGGAGACTCCTATGGACTCACAGACCACCTATAACTATAAGGTCGTGCGCCAGTTTGCCGTCATGACGGTCATCTGGGGCATAGTGGGCATGCTGGTCGGCGTCATCGTCGCCACCCAGTTGGCCTATCCTCAACTGTTCGAGGGCATTTCCTGGCTGTCTTACGGCCGCCTGCGCCCCCTGCACACCAACGCGGTTATCTTCGCCTTTGGCGGTTCCGCCCTGTTTGCCACCTCCTACTACGTGGTGCAGCGTACCTGTCAGGCACGCCTGTTCGGCGGCAATCTGGCGGCCTTCACCTTCTGGGGCTGGAACCTGGTGATCGTGCTGGCGGCCATTACCCTGCCCCTGGGCTTTACCTCCTCCAAGGAGTACGCCGAGCTGGAATGGCCCATCGACCTGCTGATCACCGTGGTTTGGGTGGCCTATGCCGTGGTCTTCTTCGGCACCATCGCCAAGCGCAAGGCCAAGCATATCTATGTGGCCAACTGGTTCTTCGGTGCCTTCATCATTACCATCGCCATCCTGCATCTGGGCAATAGCGCCGCCGTGCCCATTGCCCTGTACGGTGGCAGCTTCATGAAGTCCTACTCCTTCTACCCCGGTGCCATCGATGCCATGGTGCAGTGGTGGTACGGCCATAACGCCGTGGGCTTCTTCCTCACCGCCGGCTTCCTCGGCATGATGTACTACTTCGTGCCCAAGCAGGCTGGGCGTCCGGTGTATTCCTACCGCCTGTCGGTGGTGCACTTCTGGGCCCTGATCTCCACCTATATCTGGGCCGGGCCGCACCACCTGCACTACACCGCCCTGCCCGACTGGGCCCAGTCTGCCGGCATGGTGATGTCCCTGATCCTGCTGGCACCCTCCTGGGGTGGCATGATCAACGGCATCATGACCCTGTCCGGTGCCTGGCATAAACTGCGTACCGACCCGATCCTCAAGTTCCTCATCGTCTCCCTGTCCTTCTACGGCATGTCCACCTTCGAAGGCCCGATGATGTCGATCAAGACCGTCAACGCCCTGTCTCACTACACCGACTGGACCGTGGGTCACGTCCACTCCGGTGCCCTGGGCTGGGTGGCCATGGTCTCCATCGGCTCTCTGTATGCGCTCATCCCGCGCCTCTACGGCAAGACCGAGATGTTCAGCAAGCCGCTGATGGAATTGCATTTCTGGATCGCCACCATCGGCGTGGTGCTGTATATCGCCGCGATGTGGATCGCCGGCGTCATGCAGGGCCTGATGTGGCGCGCCGTCAATGCCGACGGTACCCTGACCTATTCCTTCATCGAGTCGGTTGAGCGCACCTATCCCTTCTACTGGGTGCGCGTACTGGGTGGCCTGCTGTTCCTGATCGGTATGTTCATCATGATGTACAACGTCATGAAGACCATCAACGAAGGCAGCGCCGAGAAGGCCGATGACGCCATCCCTCAGGCCGTTGGCCACTAATCGACGGGAGCCAAAACCATGTCACATGAAAAGATCGAAACAAACCTCAGCCTGCTGATCGTGCTGATCATCGTCGTGGTCAGCATCGGCGGTCTGGTGGAAATCGTCCCCCTGTTCGCCACACCTGAAACCACCGAGCCGACCGAGGGGGTACACAAGTACAGCGCCCTGCGTCTGGAGGGCCGTGATGTCTATATCCGCGAGGGCTGCTACAACTGCCACTCGCAGATGATACGTCCCTTCCGTGCCGAGACCGAGCGTTACGGTCACTATTCGGTGGCGGGTGAGTCGGTCTATGACCACCCCTTCCAGTGGGGCTCCAAACGTACCGGCCCGGACCTGGCCCGGGTAGGCGCGCGCTATTCGGATGACTGGCACTTTGCCCATCTGTACAACCCGCGCGACGTGGTGCCCGAGTCCAACATGCCCTCCTACCCCTGGCTGTTCGATGCCAAGCTGGACGGCGCGGACACCGCCGCCAAGCTGCGGGTGATGAACCTGGTGGTGGGCGCCACCTGCCCCAAGTGTGAAACCTACAGCGAGGAGGAGATCGCCAAGGCCGCAGACGAGGTCAAGGGCAAGACCGAGGCCGAGGCCCTGGTGGCCTATCTGCAAGGCCTTGGCCTGGCCCTGAAGGGTAAGTAATCAGCATGGATATCAATGACTTCCGTGCCTGGCATACGCTCATCTTGCTGGTCTTGTTCATTGCCCTGATCTTCTGGGTATTCAGCAAAAAGCGTACATCCTCCTTTAACGAAGCAGCGAACCTGCCTTTTGCCGACGAAGAAGAGCACAAGGCAACCATTAAGAAGGAAACCCATCATGAGTGAATTCAGTACATTCTGGAGCGGCTGGATCTTCATCCTGACCGTAGGCAACATCCTCGCCTGTCTCTGGCTGGTGATGTGGACCATGAAGAAACGCGAGGGCGAATCCGCCCAGGGCGATGTCACCGGCCACACCTGGGACGGCGACCTGCAGGAGTACAACAACCCCCTGCCGCGTTGGTGGCTGTGGCTGTTCTACGCCACCCTGGTGTTTGGTGTCATCTACCTGATCATCTACCCCGGCGTCTGGGATGGGGTGCTGAAATGGACCAGCGCCGACAAATCCAACCGCGAGGTGGTCACCACAGGCGCGCCCAGCCAGTACGAGCGGGAGATGGATCGCGCGGCCAAGCGCTATGACCCCATCTACCAGCAGTTCCGCGCCATCGCCATCCCCGAACTGGCCAAGAACGAAGAGGCCAACGGCATGGGCAAGCGCCTCTACCTGACCTACTGCATGCAGTGTCACGGTTCCGATGCCAAGGGCTCACCCGGCTATCCCAACCTGTCTGATAACGACTGGCTCTGGGGCGGCGCGCCGGAGCAGATCGTCGCCACCCTGACCAATGGCCGTAACGGCGTCATGCCGCCCCATGCCCACCTGGGCGAGGAGAAGATCGATCAGCTGGCGAACTATGTGCTGAGCCTGAGCGGTCGCGAGGTGGATGCCGCCAAGGCCGAGGCGGGCAAGCAGGAGTTCACCGCCAACGGCTGTATCGCCTGTCACGGCATGGACGGCACCGGCAACCAGATGCTCGGCGGGCCAAACCTGACCGACAACACCTGGTTCTACGGCGGCAGCCCCGGCGTGATCAAAAAGACCATCACCGAAGGCCGCAGCGGCGTCATGCCCGCGCACAAGGCCCTGTTGGGTGAGGACAAGATCCACGTCCTTGCCGCCTACATCTACAGCCTGTCCAACTGAGCCGACTGCTTCTGGCCTGGAAAATGCCCGGCTTGACCGGGCATTTTCTTTTAAGAACATAGCATTGCGCAATATCTATTGCGGCATGTCAATGCACTCAGGCGAATAAAGGAATACCCTTGTCGGGTCATCCATCCGTCAGGAACCCAGCATGAACGATGAATCCAACACGCCCCCCCGACGCGACCCGGAGGAAATGGCCTTCTACAAAAAGCGCGAGAAGATCATCCCGCGCGAGGTCCACGGCCTCTTCGCTCTCTGGCGCAATGTCGCCATGGTCGCCCTGCTCGGTTTCTTCTACGGCATGCCCTATGTGCAATGGAACGGCCAGCAGGCCATTCTATTCGACCTGCCGGAACGCAAATTTCACCTGTTCGGCCTGACCCTCTGGCCGCAGGACTTCTTCTACCTGGCCATGCTGCTGATCATCAGCGCCCTGGCCCTGTTCTTCTTCACCGCCATCGCCGGTCGCCTCTGGTGCGGCTACGCCTGCCCGCAGACGGTGTGGACCGAGATCTTTCTCTGGATCGAGCGCAAGATCGAGGGCAGCCGCCAGCAACAGCTGAAGCTGGACAAGGCACCGATGGACGCCGAAAAGCTGCTCAGACGCGGTACCAAGCAGCTGGTCTGGCTGCTGTTTTCCCTCTGGACCGGCTTCACCTTCGTCGGCTGGTTCACCCCCATCACGGAACTCTGGCAATCCAGCCTGAACCTGACCCTGGGGCCTTGGGAGACCTTCTGGATCCTGTTCTACGGCCTGGCCACCTACGGCAACGCCGGCTGGCTGCGTGAGCAGGTGTGTATCTACATGTGCCCCTATGCCCGCTTCCAGAGCGCCATGTTCGACAAGGACACCCTGCTGATTGCCTACGATGAACAGCGCGGCGAACCCCGTGGCGCACGCAAGAAGAGCGCCAAGCCAGAGGAGCTGGACCTGGGCAGCTGCGTCGATTGCAAGCTGTGCGTACAGGTCTGCCCCACCGGCATCGACATCCGCGACGGCCTGCAATACCAGTGCATCGGCTGCGCCGCCTGCATCGACATCTGCGATGAGGTGATGGAAAAGATGGGCTACCCCAAGGGCCTGGTACGCTACACCACGGAGCACGAACTGTCCGGCGGCAAGACCGACCTGTTCCGCCCCCGAGTGCTGGTGTATGGCTCCCTGCTGTTGCTCATCACCCTGGCGCTGTTCTACAGCCTGGCCACCCGCGTACCCCTGCAAGTGGACATACTGCGCGACCGCAACACCCTCTATGTGGAGAACAACCAGGGCCTGATCGAAAACGTCTATACTCTGCGCGTACTCAACATGCAGGAGCGCGATGAGGTCTATGAACTGAGCATCAGCGGTATTGAGGGGGCCGAACTGGTACTGGACAGCAAGACCCTGCAGGTGCCCGCCGGTGATATCCTGGACCAGCCGCTGCGGGTCAAGGTGGACCCGGTCAATCTCAAATCCGCCACCAGCAAATTGAATTTCCACATCAGGTCGGTCAAGACCGAAGGGCTTGAAGTGACCCAAGAAAACCGCTTTCTCGGCCCCAGAGGATAAACCACCCCATGAATCATCACCCGATGGAAGACGACAGACCCTGGTACCGGCAATTCTGGCCCTGGTTCATCATCAGCATCCCGGCCACCGCCGTAGTGGCCTCAATGTTTCTGATTAAGACGGCGGTGCAGACCGCCGATGGCCTGGTATCGGACGACTATTACAAAGAGGGCCTGGCGATCAACCAGGACCTGTCCAAGGCACGCTTTGCCCAGGCCATGCAACTCAAGGCCCAGCTGTTTCTGGATCAGGACACCCGCGAGCTGCGCGCCAAACTCTCAGGCAAACTCAAAGACCTGCCCAACCAGCTCAGGCTGCAACTGATCCACCCCACCATCAAGGGCAGAGACCAGGACATGAACCTGCTGGGCATAGGCGACGGCACCTACACCGGCCGCCTGCCGGAGCTGGACCTGGCCAGCTGGCGGCTGAGCCTGGCCCCGGAAAACGCCGAATGGAAGCTCAGCGGCCGCACCCGCTTCCCGCAGAGCAGCCGCGCCACACTGGAGCCCTGAAGCCCTAGGGCGGCCGCTGGTGGAAGAGCGGGCCTGCCCGCGATTCCAGCAAGCTACAGACCACGGCAAGAATGTTGCCCGGAGCCGCGCAAGGGGTAGAATCCCACCCATGAACAGCCAGCTCAAACCCCTGCCCACCGGCCACAGCACCCTCGCCACCCTGATCGACGAGGGCATGGTCTATATCGACAAGACCCCGCTGGTACACCGGCTCACCCGGTACCCTGGGCGCTTTTTTCTCTCCCGTCCGCGCCGTTTTGGCAAGAGCCTGCTGGTGGATACCTTTCAGCAGCTGTTCGAGGGCAATGAGCGGCTGTTCCGCGATCTTTATATCCATGACCAATGGGACTGGTCACGACGCCATCCGGTGATCAAGATCGATTTTGCCGGTGGCGAACTGAGGCAGCGCGAGGCACTGGATGTGCGTATCTATCAGATTCTGGAAAAGAACCAGGAACGCCTGGGAGTCCGTTGTGACTGGGAGCGCAATGACGTGCCCGGTTGCCTGTCCCAGCTCATTCGCCATGCGCGGGAGCAGAGCGGCGAAAAGGTGGTGGTACTGGTGGATGAGTACGACAAGCCGATGCTGGATAACATCGAGAACCCCGAGGTGGCGGCGCAGATGCGCGAGGGCCTGAAGAACCTCTATGCGGTGTTCAAGGAGGAAGATGCCCACCTGCAATTCGTCTTCCTCACCGGGGTGACCAAGTTCAGTAAGGTGAGCATCTTCTCCGGCATCAATCAGCTGGAAGACATCACCCTGGACAAAAGCTACGCCACGATTTGCGGTTACACCCAGCAGGACCTGGAGACCAGCTTTGGCGGGCATCTGGCCGGGGTGGATTGGGCCAGGCTGCGCCGCTGGTACAACGGCTACCGCTTTCTCGGTGAGGCGGTCTATAACCCCTTCGATATCCTGCTGTTCATCAGCAATGACCGCATGTACCGCAATTACTGGGTCGAGACCGGCAGCCCTTCCTTTCTGGTCAAGCTATTCCGCCAGCGGCGCTATTTTCTGCCCGAGCTGGAGAGCATCGAGGTGGGCGAGGAGATCCTGGATTCCTTCGATATCGAGCACATCAACCCGGTCACCCTGCTGTTTCAATCAGGCTATCTGACCATAGACTCGGTGCGCACCCGCCATGAGGAGCTGAAATTTCGTCTGGTGGTACCGAACCAAGAGGTCAAGACCTCGCTGAACAAGTACTTCCTGGACGCCTATCTGGCCCTGCCCATGGATCAGCGCGGGCGTTATCAGGATCAGCTGTACGACACCCTGATCGAGGCTGATCTGCCCCAGCTCATCGCCACCCTCAAGCGCCTGTTCGCTGCCATTCCCTGGCGTAACTCCACCCACAACGCCATGGCCGATTTCGAGGGCTACTACGCCTCGGTGCTGTTTGCCTTTTTTGAAAGCCTCAACGCCCAGGTGATCCCTGAGGACATCACCAACCAGGGTCAGGTGGATATGACTATCGAACTGGAAGGCTGGATCTATGTGATGGAGATCAAGCTGCTGGACTCCGCCGCTGAATTGGTTGAAAGGGAAAACCCGGCGCTGGAGCAGATCCAGGCCAGGGGCTACAGCGAGAAGTATCGCGGCAAGGCCAGCCAGGGCCTGTTCGAGCTGGGTCTGGTGTTTGGCCGGGAGGAGCGCAATCTGATCCAGGCGGATTGGCTAAAGCGGCAATAGCTGCCAAAGAGCCAGCCATCGGCTCTGACTGCCACGGCCACGCAATCCATCTTTGGGCAGCGCTAATTGCAATCTTGCTTTTGAGATTATGACTCCTCGACATGCAACGGCATTCGATCCGCTTCAGCAGCTCGCTGGCCGGTTCATCGCTGGGGTCCTGGGGCACCAGCTTGCCTTGCACCGCCAGTTGCAGGATCAGCTCGCGGAGTTTCTGGATGCCGTTGGCAGCGTCGAGGAATGGGCCGAACTGGTGGAGGAATTGGGACTTGGTCATGGCTTGTCCTTGCCTGCCTGATAGGGAAAGGTTATCAGCACCAGATCACCGGGTTGGCTGGACATTCCATACCTCGTCATCCGGGTTGTCCCAGACTTGCTGCATGCTGGGCTGTTGCGCCTGCATGAGGTTGCTTTCCCCTTCCGTCGCATTGGCCCGAGTGCGCAGATATTCCATATAGTGGAGGGCTTCCAGGGCGAGGCTGTCGGGTAATTGCTGAGCGGTTTGACAGATTCGTTCTGCGGTGGTGCTCATGGTCGATCCTCCAGGGCCCGTTGGGGTTGCTGATGTTGAGGTCGCAGTTATCCTTACTCATGCATCTTGCTCCATCGCCTTTGCAAGTGCTTGATCTAGGACCGGAAAGCCTAGCAGCTCCATGCGGGTGATGACGCTGTAGCCGGATGCCTCAATCCGCACGGCTTTGGTGTTGATACACTCCAGGACGGCAGGGTGGTTGTTGAGCAGGCCGAGGATGAAATTGGTGTCCAGCAGAAACTTAGCGCCATTCATCCCGCATTTTCCTTTGTATCTCCACGGGATCGCCAGCGAAGCTGGGGAAATTTTTCAATGCTCCGGCAAATTGTTCCAGCCCTTTTTCCGTTTTCTGATTTTTTAGGTTGCGATCTTCAAGCAGCAAGATGACTCGGGCATCTTTGCCGTAGAGAGCGCGGCAGTCGTCGGGTAGGTGCATGTTGCCCTGCTCGTCAATGTGGGCGGTCAGTTCATAGGCTTGCATTTGATTCTCCCAGCGCATTGGTTAGCGTTTGTTTCAATTGATTCTGTAGCGCAGCGATCTCTTGCTGAATCCGATTATAGTTGGCCAGCAGTTGGTCGGGGTCACCGGGGCCGTGGTCTGGCTTGTTGGGGTTTTTGATGTCGAGGTTGTAGTTGTTGGCCTTGATGGCATCGATGCCGACGCGCCAGGCCTGTTCGGTTTCCTTGCGGTCGGTCCACCAGGCCTTCTCCGGCTCGAACTCCTCGATGCGCATGGGCTTGGTCTTGGAGTAGAACTTGTAGCCTTGCGGGTAGGGGTGCTCGTAGTACCAGATTTCTCCGGTTGGCTCGCCCTTGGTGAAGAACAGCAGGTTGGTCTTGATGCCGGTGTAGGGGTTGAAGACGCCGTTGGGCAGGCGGACGATGCTGTGCAGGTTGCACTCGGTCAGCAGCTTTTCCTTGATGCGGGTCTTGATGCCTTCGCCGAAGAGGAAGCCGTCAGGCAGGACCATGGCGGCGCGGCCCTTGTGTTTCAAGCGGCGCATGATCAGCACCAGAAACAGGTCGGCGGTCTCGCGGGTGCTGAAGCTGCCGAAGTTCTTTTCGATACCGTCCTCTTCCATGCCACCGAAGGGCGGGTTGGTGAGGATGACGTCCACCTCGTCCTGCGGGCCGTAGTCACGCAGGGGCCGGGTGAGGGCGTTGTCGTGGACCACCTGGCTGGGCACTTCGATGCCGTGCAGCAGCATGTTGGTGGTGCAGAGCAGGTGCGGCAGCTGCTTCTTTTCGATGCCGTGGATGGCGCTCTGGAGCTGGTCGCGGTGTTCCAGGCTCTGCACATGGTGGTTGCGCAGGTGCTCGATGGCGCAGGCAAGAAAGCCACCGGTGCCGCAGGCCGGGTCGAGTATCTGCTCGGCGAGCTGGGGGTCGATCTGATCGACCATGAATTGGGTGACGGCGCGGGGGGGATGTAGAACTCTCCGACGTTACCGGCATTTTGCAGGTCCTTGAGGGTTTTCTCGTAGATGTCGTTGAAGGTGTGGCGGTCGGCGCTGCGGTTGAAGTCGATCTCGTTGAGCTTGTTGATGACCTGACGCAGCAGGGTGCCGTTCTTCATGTAGTTGTAGGCATCTTCGAACACGCTTTGGACGACGCAGGCGCGCGGGCTTTTGTTGCGCAGGCTGAGGGTTTTGAGTGCATCGAACAGGTCGTTGTTGACGAAGTCGAGCAGGCTGTCGCCGGTGATGCCTTCGGGGTCGGTGGCCCAGTGGGTCCAGCGCAGCCGCTCGGGGATGGGGGATTGGTAGTTGTCGTAGGTGAGTTCCAGCTCCTGCTCCTGATCGTCGAAGATCTTGAGAAACAGCAGCCAGCCGAGCTGGCCAAGGCGCTGGGCATCGCCATCGACCCCGGCGTCCTTGCGCATGATGTCTTGGATGGATTTTATGGTGGTGGTGATGCTCATGCTTGCAGCAATTCCAAGGGTGTGTGGCGACTGAGCACAACAAAATCTCTGTCGTTATGCAGTAACTGGCTACGGTAATGGATGGCCGTGGCGGCGATGATGCAATCGTTGGTTTTGCGAATGGTTTGACCTTGCTTGCGCAGTGTCCGGTAGATGTCGGCGGCACCTATGAACACCGGCTGCTCCATCGGTAGCAGGATGAGGGAACTGAAGTGGTCCTTGACCTGCCTGTATCGCGTGTCGTTGCGGATGCCTTGCAGGGTCTCGGTCAGGATGATGCCGCAGATGGCAAGGTCCCGGCGGTTGCGGATGGCTTGCTCCAGCTGTTGGACATGCGGTGCGTCCTGCCCCCTGAAAAAGTCGATCCAGACGCTGCTGTCCACCAGTATCAAGCCCAATCCCCCGGCGTTTGGCTGATGCGCATGGTATCCAAGTCCCCTTCCCAGTTGACCTTGCCCTTTAGCTCCAGCAGTTTCATCTGCTGCTGATGGCGCACTAGCTCGCGCAGGGCATAGTCAACCAATTCGCGCCGAGTCTTCAGGCCGGTCATGCGCAGGGCGGTTTGCACCAGCTCGGTATTGAGGACGATGTTGGTTCGCGTGCTGTTCTGGTGGGTCTGTTGTGTCATGGCTAGCCCCTTTGGATTTATACGCAGAGTCTAGTCTTTTATGTGTATAGCTGCATCTGCAACTCTTGGATGGCACTTTGATAACCCTGCTTGCCACCAAACATCCGCACGATTTCGATGGGCGTGCCGATCTCATTGAAGGGCGGCACATTGAGGATGCTGGTCTCCTCGATGTTCTCGATGCCTTGGTCGGCCTACCTGTCCAGCAGGGCATCCAGCACCAGTCGTGCCTTGTCCTGATACTGGCTGAAGTAGTTGCGCTTGCGCACTTGGTTGGCCCGCTCTTTTCGGGTCAGCGGGGGCTGGCCGTAGGCGATGTGGCAGATGAGATCGAAGGGATCAGGGTCCTTGCCGACCCCTTCCTGCAAAGCCTCCCAGAGCAAGCCGGTTCGGTCAGGCCGTGGTGGGTGCAGTAGCCTTGCCAGAGGTCGTCGGGGCTGGGGAATTGGTCGAGGCTCAACTCGGTTTCGATCTGGCCTTGGGTCTGGGTGCGGTCGTGGAACAGGAAGCCATCGCCATTGGAGCTGAACACGAAAGGCAGATCACCGTGCATCTGGCTGTAATTGAGCGCCTGTTGCATGCCATCGCCCAGGGCGTGGCTGTTGTCCTTGGCCTCAATGACGGCGATGGGAATGTTGGGTTTGTAGTAGAGGATGTAGTCGGCGAACTTGGGCGCGCCGCGCTTGTGCTTTTGACCACGGACCAGAATCTTGCCACTGGTTAGGGCGACTTCTTCGCGGATTTGTGTGTGCACATCCCAGCCTGCCTTGATGATGGCTGGGGTGATGAACTTGGTGCGGATGTCGGTTTCTGACAGCTTCTGCTGGTCCATTTCTTGACCCCTCTGCCTAGATCTTCAGGGCAGGTTTTTTGAATATTAGCACGCTAGGAGCCTGTCGGGTTTAGGTACCCGTAGTGAGCAAGGTGGGAGAGCGAGAACAAATTTTCACGATTTTGAGGCGCTGAGTGGGCCTAGGCAACAAAACATCGAGGCCAATGTTTAAAGCGATTCTGGGCCGTTCTTCCCACCGGCGCAGTAGCAGCATCCTAAATCCGACAGGCTCCTAGGCTGGCACCCACTGCACCGACCAAGGCATCAAGGATGTGATCGTTGGCGAGTTCCCGCTTTGGCCAAGCCGCTCGCAGACTATGGTAGGCTCGTCTTGGCCGATAGGGCTGGGCCGATTTCTTCAAGGGGCAGCGTTGGCAGCAACTTAAATCCCTCCAATGATTGATTCAGTATATCTCAAGCTCCGCCCTCGGACGTCTAAGAGTTCGTTCCCATCATGGCGGCTATCTGACTGACGTCGATTTCTTCCGTGTTTATTCGCGAGGGTCTTTATCGATAACCCTGCCTGACTCGCCGGGCGTTATGGACGGGGGGCTCAGTGCCGATCTGCTGGGAGACCTGATGGGATTATTTCATGAGCCTGACGCCCTTCCATGTGAGTCATTGCGCCGATCAAACTCCTCGGGCTCAACATCAGGCACAGAGGCCAGGGCCTGGCGGAACTTTTGTTCGTTTCCACGTTGGGCGCGCTCCATCAGGTATCGCTCGGTGGTCAGGGCCGAAACCTTCTCGGCTACCGCGGACGCGATGAACTGGTTCATGGATACTTGATCCGCTTTCGACACCTCGCGGATCAATTGATGTAGCGAATCGGGCAAACGGACGCTGATGGTGCTCATGATCTTTTCTCCACGATGTCGAGTAAGTCTGCCGGGGTCAACACCTGAATGCCAAACAACTGGGCGCGTTTGAAGTCGGCTCGATTCCAGGTGACGATGGATGCCTGTGCCTTGACGGCCAATTCCAGGATGAAGTCATCATCGGGGTCGCGCAATTGCGGCCGCCAGAGATAGAAGACTTCATGGTGGCAGGCCCTGGCACAAAGAAAATCCAGCACATCGTCAATCTGACCATCGGTGAGTTCTAACTGCCCTCGCCTGAGTACGGCCTCATATTCGGCAACCAAGGGAACTGAAACATGCAGGGTAAAGTGGTCCTCTGCCAGCAGTGACAGCAAGGCAAACGAACTCCCGCGAGATGAGCGCAACGCTGCTAACAATACATTGGTATCCAGAACGATATCAGATCTCATATTTGGTATTATAGGTGATACCGCAACCAGTGCAAATGCAGCAGCGAACGGCTCTTGCCGCCTGCCGGGGGCCAAAGGGTAATCGCTTAACGTGCAACCGGTAGCAACCAAACCACCGCTAACGAATACCAGCACATAGAATCAGTAACCCAATCTCAGCCAGCTGCGGTAACGAACCCGCTACGCTTGCCCAGATAAATCTCATCATAAGACTCAGAAATGGTTACAAGCGATCACATGGTAAAAGATTAAACATGGTAACGGGTTAGACGCTGAAGTCTTCGTGGAAGCGACCGATCTGGTGCATGCGCTCGTGCAGGATGGTGACAATACCAATATCGCCATTCGCCAGCCACCGCCAGTAAATAATATGGCGTTCGTAGCAAAAGAAATAGCCCTGGATACCCAACTCGGCCGGTATGGGGCGCGATGGGGTCAAGTGATCTGCAATGCCATCAAAGGCAGAAAACAGGCCGGTGATGGTGCGATCAGCCTGCTGTTCGCCCCAGTGATCTCGGGTGTAACGGTAGATCTCGTCCAGTCGGAAGGATGCCGCCTCCTGGACGCGGATAGTGGCTTTGGCCATACGCTGTCAGGCTCGGTTGCGGGCGATTACGTCCGCTGCCGTCAATGGCTGATAGCTGGCTTCGGGTGCGGCAAAGGCGTGGACCAGTTCGGTTTTGAGACGCTCAAAGGCTTCCGCTTCCCTGCGTTCCTTGTCACGCCGTATCAGGTCGCGCAGGTATTCACTGACGTTCTCGTAGGCACCCTGCTCACCCACATTCTCGGCAACGAAGTCACCGAGTGCGCCGCTGAGGCGAACCGTCAAAGTTGTCGTTGCTCGGCTCATGAAAGGCTCCTTTGATCACTGAATGTATGCAATATATTCAAAAACGAATACATGGGCAATCTTGAGCTACGACGGGGCGATGCTGATCGTTACGTAACGTGCGGGAAGATGCGGTCGGGGACAAGCGGGGAATGGGTGACGCCCGCGAAGGTGCGGGCCGATGGATGGTTCGCCGGATGTACTGCGGGCTAAGGTTGGCACCTACTCGCACTCGTCCTGCAGGGACTGGGCATGCTGCAGGAGCTCATCGGCCAGTACGGCGGCTGTAGTCACCGTACCAAGGGTCTCGGCATGCGCAGGCAGGCGCTCTCCTTCGATGGTAACCCTGCCATCGGGGGCGTCGGTGAGGGTGATGACGATCTTCATGCGTCAGGCCACCCGGTAGGTGGCGTGACCCAGGCTGACAATCTGGCCACGGCCTTTGAGATAGGCCAGGGTCTGGGCCAGGTTCTTGGGGGTCATGCCCTGCTCAGCGAGATGAGACTTGATGGCTCGGGTCGATAGTTCACCCTGGGCCTGCAGAATGGCGAGGATGCCGGCGGTGATGCTATCGCGCCGCATTCCCTAGGTTGACCGGGAGCGAGTGGTTCCGGTCAGCGTGCTCAACTCGGCATCGACGGCGGTACGTGCCTGTTGCTGCTCACGCTCCAACTCCCGGACACGGGCGCGGTGGTCTTTGTCCAGTTGCTTGAGTCGGTTCTTGTAACCTGTTGATTTATATGGTGCCCAGGGGCGGAATCGAACCACCGACACGAGGATTTTCAATCGTTCTTGTGATTTATTTTTAACTTAATATTCAGTTAGTTAGCTCGCCTGCCACACCCCAAACCATGTCACAATATGCGATAAAAGCGGTTCAATTCGGTTCAACTTGGTACAAATTTGTCACAGCTCTTCCCGAGTCCATCAGGAGACAGATCGCAACCAATACCCTCCACTCTTTCAGTAATTGGATCTGTTTTCACTGGATATCGATGGAGTTCCGTTATCGGATAAAGACAACCGGCGTCTCTCCCCTGTCTGGTTCCACTGCAAACAGTCTAGCCAGACCAGTGAAGACAGAGGGGGACGGCAAGCTTGCGACCCTGAAAGGAGCCACGCCCGGGCAGCCGACCTAGCCCGAGCCCGGTGAACCTATTGACCGACGCCTACACAACACTGTATTAATAACTAATATTGAGCTGTGTGATGGGAGGCGTCATGTCGAGAAATACCTCGGTCACCCTGGGTGAGCATTTCGATACATTTGTTGCCAGCAAGATCAGGGAAGGCCGTTTTCAGTCGGTAAGCGAAGCCGTAAGGGCTGGACTGCGCCGACTAGAAGAGGACGAACTCAAGTTGGAGGCCCTGCGTGCCCGACTCCAGGCGGGCGAGGACAGCCCCTTGGCCGTAAATTTCGATTTCGAGACCTTTCTGTCCGAACTGCACGACCAGCACAAGGGCTAATGGCAAGCTATCAACTGCGTGAGCTAGCCAGGGCCGATCTGGCAGCTATCTGGCGCTATACCGCCAAACACTGGGGACAACGGCAAGCGGATTGCTACCTCAGGGATTTACATCACGCCTGCGTCGAGCTTGCCGACAACCCCTACCTGGGAAGAACACGCGATGAAGTGAAATGCGGTTATCGAAGCCTTCCGCAGGGCCGTCATGTCATTTTCTACCTCATCACGGCATCTGGCGTAGAGATCATCGGCTTTCCCCATCAAAGTGAAGACGTGATCGGGCATTTCGAGACGGACCTGCCCTAACCCCCCGGCTTTACCCGAGGAGCCAATAAGGGCCGGCCTGACTGTCGTTCAAACCGGGCGCTCTGCAACCGCCAAGGTGCCGAGCTCAGGGTTGCTCAATCGTCCTTGTGATTTGTTTTTAACTTAATATTTAGTTAGTTGGATCGCCTGCCACATCCCAAAACGTGTCAACAAAATGCGGTAAATGCGGTTCAATTCAGTTCAACTTGGTACAAATTTGTCACAGCCCTACCCGGTCTCAACGAAAAGCGAATTGGCCATACCAGTCCCTCGCCCAGCTATCCAGCACACCGGACAATGGCCTTCATTCACGAGATGGAGAGTTCGCGTGTTAACTCGGGATGTTTGATGATCAAGCGCAGTAGACAAGTCACTGCACCCGGCGGGGTGAAACGACCCTGCTCCCAATCACGCAAGGTGGCCACGGGTGTGGCGATCCGTTCGGCAAATGCCGATTGTGTCAGTCCCGTCTTCTCTCGCGCCTGACGCACCAGCATCTGTTCCGGCGTGGTAATGCGACCCGCACGCGCCTGCGCTTCCTTTAGTGCCTGACGAAGATCGGGCAACACCTCACCGGCATCCGCCTCAATGGCTTTGGCGACTAAATCGACATCGAATTGATTTCCCATCTCACGTCACCTTTCTGATTTCCGCTGGACTCATCGTGCTTTGCTTGCCCTTGGCGTAGAGCGCCACCAACAGCACAATACCGTCTTCGGTCAAGTTGAAGTAAATCACACGAACACCGCCGGATTTTCCTGTACCCGAGCGAGACCATCGCACCTTGCGCGCTCCCTCAGCCCCGGGAATGACATCGCCAGCTGTAGGATTGGCCGCAATCCATTCGATAAATTCCAAGCGTTCATTCTCCGTCCAGATCTTTTCTGCTTGCTTCTGGAATGTCGGGGTTTCAATGACGGTGCGCATAAGGAGATTATACGGGAATCCCGTAATTTCTCGCAATTTTTGTTAAACTCCGGACAATACCGACCGGGGCCATCCAGAATTGCCATTGCTCGGGCACCCAGCGGGTCTTTCGCCTGCCATGCGGCGATAAGAATATTGGCATCAAGATAGGTGCGTTTAGTCATCCCCCAGGCCACCCCGGCGATGGCGTACTTCGAGGTCTAGTTCGTCCGGAGATAACAACCGCCCACAGTTTGCCACGTAGGCCCGGCGTAACTGTGTCAAGCGATGCCCCAATGGCGTGCGCGGCGGTGTGTTGGAGGCATCCACATCCTCGCTGATTTGTTCTATATGAATTCGGATACGAGCATTGACAGGCAACTCGTCCGGTAATTGGAGAGTATGGTCTGGAGTGACCCGAGTTTCCATTGTCAGGGCAGTCATCGTTTTCTCCAGCTGATTAGCGGTGACGCGAGTCTAGAGACTTTCCTTAGAACGCTGAACCTATGAAATGCCACCACCCTAGACTGGCCAGGCATTCTACTCCCTCACAGCAGTCTAGATGAATTTCCGGACGCAAGCCATGTGGCCGGTTTGCGAGGGTCTGGCGGGCCAGTTGCGCATAGCAGTCTCGACGTGACAGGATATAACCGTCCAGAAATCCTCCCTACCAATCGGACTCACCCCTTGACGCAGACGACCTGCTTCAGGGTATGCACCACCTCCACCAGGTCGGCCTGGTTGGCCATGACCTGGTCGATGTCCTTGTAGGCCCCCGGGATCTCGTCGAGTACGCCCTTGTCCTTGCGACATACCACGCCCTGGGTCTGGCGTTCCAGGTCGGCCGGGCTGAACTGCTTCTCGGCCTGGGTGCGCGACATCTTGCGACCGGCACCGTGGGAACAGGAGCAGAAGCTCTCCGGGTTGCCCCTGCCACGCACGATGTAGGAGCGTGTACCCATACTGCCGGGGATGATGCCGAGGTCGCCCTCCCGGGCACGGATCGCGCCCTTGCGGGTGACCCAGACGTTGGCGCTGTAGTGGTGCTCCTTCTCGACGTAGTTGTGGTGGCAGTTGATCGCTTCCTTGGTGATCTGGAACGGCTTGAGATGCCGGCGCAGCGCGGCCAGCACCAGTTCCAGCATGCACTGGCGGTTCTGGTAGGCATAGCGTTGCGCCCAGTCCACCGCTTCGATGTAATCATCGAAATGATCGCTGCCCTCGGCAAAGTAGGCCAGGTTCTGGTCCGGCAGCTGGATGAACCAGCGTTCCATGTCCTTCTTCGCCAGCTTGATGAAGTAGTCGGCAATGGCGTTGCCGATGCCCCGACTGCCGGAGTGAAGCATGATCCAGACCTGGTCGGCCTCGTCCAGGCAGACCTCGATGAAGTGGTTGCCACCCCCCAGGGTGCCCATCTGGTTGACCCATTTCGATTGCTTGCCAAAGGACTTGAGCAGATCGGGATGGCGCTGGGTCATGCCGTCCAGTTGCCGGGCGAAGGGCCGCGCCGCGTCGCCGAGGGCGCGGTCGTCGGCATGCTGGGCCCGGCCCAGGGGCACGTCCCGGCTGATCTGGTCGAACACCCGCTTGAGATTCTTCTCGTCGAGATCCTTGGCGTGCAGGGTCAGGCGCGTGGCGATCATGCCGCAGCCGATATCGACGCCGACGGCAGCCGGGATGATGGCCTTGTCGGTGGCGATCACCGAGCCAATGGTGGCACCGATGCCCAGGTGCACGTCCGGCATCGCCGCGACGTGGTGGTGAATGAACGGCAGGCTGGCGATGTTGGCCAGCTGTTCCCGGCTTTTCTCATCCACCTCGTCGGTCCAGATCTTGACCGGCTTGGCGCTTTGGCTGATGACTTGTTTGATCGGCACGGTCTAGTCCTCCTCGAATTCGGTAATCGCGTGGCGAAAGATGCGGTTGAGCGATTCATCAACCGCGCTGCCCGTCAGGGTCGGGCGGCCCTGTCCGGTGAAGCGGTCGTCCTGCTCGTCCAGTTCGGCGCGGATGAAACGGTCGATGGCGGGAATCGCTTCACCCCTACCCAGTTCGACGCTCTGGCGTTTTTGCTCCAGTAGCGCCTGGATGCTGGGGAGCAGGCTGTCGGGCGCGACGGCATCCACCAGCGCCTGGAATTCCGTCGGCGGTGGCGTGCCGGTCTGCTGGATGTAGCGGATCGCCAGCAGGGGCCGCAGGACGTAGAAGTATTTCTTCAGGCGCACCTGCTGGCCGAACAGGTAGTCCCGGGCGTTGCCGCGCGCCATGTGGCTGTAGTGGTAACAGAGCGCGGTGGCGTTGCAGACCGTCGGCGCCAGTTGCCGCAGGGTTTCAGCGGTCAGGCCCTGCTCCCGGTAGCGGATCGGGCTGTTCAACCACTCCAGCAGGGCGCCATTGGTGCGCGCGAACAGGTAGAGGGCCTTGCGCAGGTCCCAGCCGTTGCAATCGATGGCATCGACAATGGGCAACTCGATGACGTCGCGCTTGCGCTCGATGTTGTAGGCCAGGTACCAGTCTCGCCGCTGCACGTAGATGAAGCGCACGTCGTAGTCCGAGTCCGGCGAGGCGAACCCCCAGGCCCGGGAGCCGGACTCGCAGGCATAGAGAATCCGAACGTCCCGCTCGCGTTCGATGGCGGTCAACCGCTGCTGGATGGTGTCGTCGATGTTCATGGCATGCGCCTCAATCGTGCTTTCAGGAAGGCCATCTGGTCGGCGAGGATGGCCCGGTTGCCGAGGATCAGGTGCTCCGCGTAACAGGGCACATAAGGGACGGCCAGGAGCTCGGTGCCCCATTCCCTCGGCGTTCGGGCGCCCTTGCGCTGGTTGCAGCTGCGGCAGGCGCTGACCACGTTGGCCCAGCTGTCGCTGCCGCCCCGACTCTTCGGCAGGACGTGGTCGCGGGTCAGGGCACTGGCCGCAAAGCGTCCGCCGCAATAGAGGCAGAGGTGGCGGTCACGCCGGAACAAGGCCGGGTTGGTCAGCGGAGGTTCGTAGTGTTTCGACCAGAGGTGGGGTTTTACCTTGCCCCGGGTAAGCAGGATCGAGGCCACTGCAATCCGAGACCGCCGCCCCGTGCGGGCATTGATGCCACCCTGGAAGACACGGACCGTCTCGCCGAGGCCGGCCAGCACGCGCTCTGCGGCCACCAGCTGAATGGCCGATTCCGGGTCCAGCCAGACGCTGGGGTTCCCCGCGCAATCCAGGGCAAGAAAATGCATGTCATCCTCCTGGGTACTCGTGTCGATGCGATGCCGGCGGTACGGATCAGCGACCATGATCCCGCATCCCCATGACGGTTTTTCAATTTTGGAGTGGACGGTGAGATTCGAACTCACGAAAACCCGGGTTGCAGCCGGGTGCTTTGGACCCCTCAGCCACGTCCACGTTGTTGGTAGCGGGAGGCAGAATCGAACTGCCGTTGGCAATGGGATATGAGCCCATGCTGGAAACCAACATCCTTCCCGCGTTATTGGCACGCCCACGAGGACTCGAACCTCGATTCGCCCGGTTCGAAGCCGGGTGCCTTATCCCGTTTGGCCATGGACGTATATGGTGGACAGGGGTGGAATCGAACCACCGACGCTGCGCGCTTCAAGCGCACGCTCTCGGCAACTGCTCCTGCGTTGCTCTACCTTCTGCATCCATGCGGTCGTACCAACTGAGCTACCCGTCCCGTTTGTTTACTTACCCGTATTCACCGGCAAGTCGGATCCTGGTCTACACCCAGAAGTCCGCTTGCCAAGCCATTGGTCGGGGCAGCAGGATTCGAACCTGCGACCCTCCGCTCCCAAAGCGGATGCGCTACCCGACTGCGCCATGCCCCGAATGTTGGGTCGCCTGAGATTACAGCGACCCGCATCACAGCCTTGATCGGATTATCCCCAGGGGACCAACCCCGGGGTTCCCGCGTATCCACCCGGGCCTGCCGAGGCAGCACCAGAGTCCTGTGACATGACGGCCTTTTTTGACAGGTGGCAGTTCCTGCATGGGCTCGCCCTACTCGATGCTTGGTTTACCGTCTGCCCCGCCAGACAACAAAGGTTTGCCGCCACCGTGCAACGCCACATCGAAGTGCCTCGGCTTGGGGCCTCGGACACGCCTGAATTTCACCCGTGGATGATCCAGGCTTACGCCATTTTCGGACGATCCTGGGACACGTCTTTCCGTTGTGGGCCGGAGTTCAGCCGGCGTGGTTTTCAGGACCACTGCGCCCAACGCGCGACACAACCTGCCAAGATGTGCGTGCCCCGGTGGCTTCGCGGTCGTTTGAACCGCGAAATACCACACACCTTCTGTCTTTCCCCTGCCGGGTACTCGACGGTTCGTCAGGATGCCGTGCCCGCGGGCCCTTTACCCCTGGAACTGCACCCGGCCCTTGCGTGCAAGGCTCGGACTCTGAGTGCTACCCCTTATCCCTCGTGGCTGGCGAGTCGGTATGGCGGTGGTTCGGCACCACCCGAACACTGGCCGACACCGGTTCCCTCGCGTGAGGCCGGTAAGCCGGCTGCAACCGCCGCTCGCGTCACCCTTAACTCCAGCCAAACTGAAGTCCCGCTGCCGCGGGGGGACGAGGCTTGCCTGGATTGACCCGGATATCCGGGCGGGAGCGCGCAGGCTTACCCCCTTTCGGGATGTCACCACCCCTTATCGGCGCCAGGCCGCATATCCAAGATTCTTGGTACAATCGGATTCGCTCGCGAATGGCCGACATGCGCTTATCCAATGACCCGTTGTTTGCTCGGTTGCGCCCCCTTGGGTCAAGAGGGTCATCGGCCACACCCATAGCTAACCGGTGCCGATCCCGGGATTTACAGACGCCCAAAACGCAAAAACCCCGGTCGTGCATTCAGGGCACCACCGGGGTTTTGATTCCGCGGGAGGTGCCTGGTCGTTTCAGGTAACCTCCCGCCAATCGTTGGCTAGTGAGGGTTACCGCATACCGATTCCAGTCCGGTTGGCTGGGCGAAATTTACCTAGGGGACGGCCAAAGTCGGCAAAGGCTGATATCGCGCTGCCCCAATTCCCTTCCCCGGTACAACCACCACGGGATGCCGTCAGGCGGAGAACGCCTGAACGCAGGGGCAAATTGTGGTGGTGTGGTAACGAAGACATGGTTCTCTCTATTCAGTTGTATTCGGTAGTGGATGACCCACGGGCCATCGATCATGGGGCACATGATAGCCATCGATGGGCGAATTGCAAGCCCTTATTCCAAAAAAATTGGAATTTGGTACACTTTGCCCATGACCAAGCCCCCTAGCCGCAAACCGTCACCCGCCCGCAACCCCCACTACGTCAAGATCGGCCAACGCATTCGCCAGGCCCGCCTGATGGCCAAGGAATCGAACAGCCGCGCCTTGAGCGAACGTCTGGGCTGGAGCGGCGGACGCATCAACAATTTCGAGACCGGCACCTCCACCCCGGGCATCGAGGAGACCCTGCAACTGTGCGCGGTGCTCGGCGTGGAACCCTGCTGGTTGACCTATGGGGTGGGCGCGCCCCGTGCCGCCGATCGCCAGGCCGTTCGTCATCGCAACCTGGTGGCCCTGCTCGACCAGGCCGAGCAGGCGGCTCGGCTACCGGAACTGCTGGAGCATATCGGCTTGAGCCCACAGCAAGCGGAGAAACACCGCGCCAATGCGTTCAAGCCGATTCCGGATAGCCTGGCGCGGCGCTGCGAAGCCCACTTAAAGCAGCCCAAGGGGTGGTTTGACCGATCCCGATCCAGACCGAGCCTGGACGCTACGGGCGATGAGGAGAGCGAATGGTTTTCCCTTTACGCCAGCCTGTCGGCTAACGATCGGCGCAGACTGCTGGCCATTGCACGACTGGTATTCGACGAAGGGAACGCCTTATAGCACCTCCCAAAGTGGCTTTTGGTGGAAGTATGTCGGGCAAAACGCAAAGTGAATTTTATTCACTTATTTATCGATAACTTATCCTGTCGCCCGTTGCACTTTTTGCCCAACAATGGCCTACTCTGCACCACTGATCCACGCAAATTTCCCGCGAGAATTAGTGCCTTGAACAGCGAAAGCCAAAGCCAGTACTATCTGGATCGTTTCATACCAGAAAGCCTAAAAAGCTTAACGACCGGAATCTGCGGCATCTACGGCGAAAATTAACCTGGCAACTTGGCTGAACCTTGTGCTGCGCTAGTGAGAACCAGAAGCCGTGATGCTAAACGTCAACACGCAGAAATTTAATTCCGTTGATCCAGTTGCGCCAGAAGTGGACCCCAGAAATTGGACAGCCCGATAAGTGCCCCCCCTAGCACGCCGGCGGGCCCGAGCCAGTATTAATGGATAGCTTCTAGGTGGTAATCGATCAAGCGGGACCTGACACCTACCGCCTAGACTTGGCCGTCCTGTCAGCCCAACTCCACGTAAAACGGAGCGCGCACCGACCGGGCTTCGCCTATCTGTTTGCGCGCGATCAATCGCGCAATAATCTCTCCAAGCTCCTTCAGAAATGCCACATCAGAAGGCTGGTAACTGGTGGCCGAATCGCCAATACGCACCTGAGCGACACTTTCGCCTTTGGCTAAGGTCAGAAGGGCAGTGGTAATATCCGACCTTGCAGTGTTCAGGTCATCAAGGTTGAGATGCGAAAGTAGTGCGTCCATGCCCGAGAGCATGGACAATATTCAGTGCCATAATTACCAAAGATTGGCACTCTGTTTTTCTTCATGCACGGGACAACGGCCCGTCCTTGTCCGCGGCAACTCACGTCCATTAACCCATCTTTGACATCTTAAACAATATAGTCTTTATATTCAGTTGGTTACAGGGGCATAATTTGCTGAGTGGCACTACATTTTTTAATTTTGTGGCTTTGGTTAAAAAATACTCATTAAATTCAGTTCGTTAAATGTTTTTCTCTGGTGCAACAGAAAGGCTGCCATATACACTCTTGCCTGTCAATAGCGTTTATTATTTTATGGCACTACATGGACGAATCGACAAATCGACTCATTTAAAATCAAACGGTTATACATTATTTTGGCCGTTTTTTGGCAAAAGCGGGGGGTTAAGGTGTCAAACATGGGTTAATACTGGAGTTTTTTTGTCAGTTCCTAATTCCAGGGCGTTATATTTCCATGATTCCCTATAAAAACTCACTGGATTTTCAGACGTGCAAGGTATGGCCCACTCCAAAAAGCTCCTGATAGCTCTTCTCGTCTTATTTCTGGCTGAACCATATGCAGCACAAGCAGCCCCCCCTCAGTTGCTTGGCGAGACCAACTGGAGAAGATTGCACGATGAGGCGGGCAGACTGCACAAAGAGGGCCGATATGCAGAGGCTGTGGAAGCGGGGAGGAAGGCTCTGCATCTTGCTGAGGCCAATCCAGATTTAAACAACTTGGACCTAGCCACCATATCATATGAGATTGCCCAGTCCCTTCTGGAATTAAGTTTGTACACTGAAGCCGAGACCCTGAGCAAAAGCACTTTGGCCATCAGAGAAAAAGTTCTGGCTCCTAGCCACCCCGATGTGGCATCCAGTCTGAACACGCTGGCCAGAATTTATATTAGGCAAGCTCGCCTCTCCGATGCCGAGCCACTGTACAAAAGGTCCCTGGCAATCCGGGAAAAATCTCTGGGCTTAGGGCATCCCGATACAGCCAGCAGCTTTCACAACCTAGCCAGACTCTATCAACGCCAAGGCCGCTACGCCGAGGCCGAGTCGTTGTACCAGCGATCTCTGGCGATCAAGGAAAAGGCGCTGGGGCCCAAGCACCCAGATGTGGCCATTGTACTCAGCAGCTTGGCCGTACTCTATCTAGTCCAGGGCCGACACGCCGAAGCCGAAGAACTGATCAACCGCTCCCTAGCGATCCGAGAAAAGGTTCTGGGTAGCGAGCATCCTTATGTTGCTACCAGCCTCAACAACCTGGCCGGGTTATACGCCGAGCAGGGCCGCTTCGCCGAAGCCGAGCCACTGCAAAAGCGATCCCTGGCAATCTCGAAAAAGGCCCTGGGCTCCGAACATCCCGATGTGGCCACCAACCTCAGCAATCTGGCCGGCCTCTATGTCGACCAAGGCCGTTACACCGAGGCCGAGCCGCTACATCAACGATCTTTGGCTATCAGAGAAAAGGTCCTTGGTACCGAGCATCCTGACGTTGCTGCCAGCCTCAACAACCTAGCCGGGTTATACGCCGTGCAGGGCCGTTACGCAGAGGCAGAAGCCCTATACCAGCGAGCTCTTGGGATCTATGAAAAGGCGTTGGCCCCCGAGCATCCCCATGTGGCCCCCAGCCTCAACAATTTGGCTGGGCTCTATGTCGACCAGGGTCGTTACGCCGAGGTCGAGTCACTTTACCAGCGATCTTTGGTTATCAGAGAGAAGGTCTTGGGCCCAGAACATCCCGATGTGGCCGCCAGCCTCAACAATCTAGCCGATCTTTACGTCCGTCTGGGTCGCTATGCCGAAGCCAAACCGTTGTACCAGAGGTCTTTGGCAATCATAGAAAAGGCCTTGGGTCCAGAGCATCCCGATGTGGCCGCCAGCCTCAACAATCTAGCTTATCTTTACGTCCGTCTGGGTCGCTATGCCGAAGCCAAACCGTTGTACCAGAGGTCTTTGGCAATCATAGAAAAGGCCTTGGGTCCAGAGCATCCCGGTGTAGCCTCCAGCCTCATTAGCCTAGCCATGCTCTATCGCCACCAAAGCCGCTACGCCGAGGCAGAATCTTTGTGCAACCAAGCTTTGGCGATCCGCGAAAAGACCCTGGGCCCTGAGCATCCGGGTCTAGCCAACAGTCTCAACAACTTGGCATTGATATATCATGACCAGGGCCGCCACGCCGAAGCTGAACCCCTATACCAGCAATCTCTGGCAATTTCGGAACAGGCCCTAGGTCCGGAGCACCCCGACATAGCTATCAGCCTCAACAACCTGGCCGGGCTTTATCATAACCAAGCCCGCTACACTGAGGCCGAGCCGCTGCATCAACGATCTTTGGCTATCAGAGAGAAGGTCTTGGGCCCAGAACATCCCGATGTGGCCAACAGCCTCAACAATCTGGCTGGCCTCTATGTTAACCAAGGCCGTTACGCCGAAGCCGAGCCACTACTCCAACAATCCCTTGCGATCAGTGAACATGCCCTGGGCCCAGAGCACCCCAAAGTCGCCACCGGCCTTGATAATTTAGCCTGGCTATACAACGACCAACAAAAAACCGCCGAAGAACTGCCCCTGCGCCGCCGTGTACTGGCCATTGATGCTGAGCGCCTGCGCCAAGGGCTGACCGGCAAACAGGACGGCACTCAGAATCGTAATCATGCACTGGGGTACCTGCCCTTGCTGGCCAATATGGAGACGCTCCAGGTACAGGATCAGACCGATGCCCTTACCGCCATGCAATTGGCGCGTCGTTCCGCTACCACCGAGGTTTATCAGTTCCTGGCCCAACGTCTGGCAGTCGGAGGCCAAGGTGAACTGGCTGAACGGGTACGCCAACGCCAGGACCTGCTGGGGCAGTTACGGGCCGCTGAGAAACGACTGCTGGATTCGTTCGGATTGAAGGAGGATCAGCAACCTGCCAAGCAGCGCGAACGCATCCGCGCCAGGATCGAAGACCTGCAGCAGCGTGAACGGGCGGTCAGAGAAGGGTTGCAAAGGGACTTTCCCGCCTACACCGAATTCGAGGGCAGTCAGATCGTTGAGCTTGATGCTTTGCAAAGCCTGCTCAAGCCCAATGAGGCTGCACTGGCCTGGGTTCTCGGCGCGGAGGAGAGTTTCCTGCTGGTGGTGCGGAAGGACAGGGATCTGGTGCTCCATGCCCTGCCGGTCGGTCAGGAGCCGTTCGGACAGAGGGTCCAACAGATTCACCAGGCCCTGGACCTGGCAAACCCGGAGCACGAGGGTGAGTTAGGCGCTTTCCCTGCGGGTCTGTCCTTTGCCTTGTTCCAGCAATTGTTTGGCCAGGGATGGCAACAGGAGCTGGAAGGCATTGATCACCTCTTGCTGGTGCCTGAAGGCCCGCTGACCCGGTTGCCTTTTGCCACGCTGCTCACCGAAAAACCCGATCATGAGGATTTTCCAGCAGACAGCCCAAGCTACCGGAACGCCCCATGGCTGGCCCGCCGTTTCAGTCTGAGCGTACTACCGTCCCTGTCGGCGATTGTCGCTTTGCGCAGTCAGGAATTCACCACCCCGGCAGATCAACCCTTCCTCGGTGTCGGTGACCCCTTGCTTGAGGGTCATCCGGCCACGACCCTTGAGGTTCAGCTGGCCGGAGCAGCCCCCTCGCCAATCCTGTACCGCAACGCCGGTACCCTGAAGCAGATGCAACAGCAACTGGACCCGGTTGCCGACTTGCGCACAACGCGCCTGCGTTTGTTAAAAAAACTGCGTAACTATTCAGAGGCGCTTCAATAAAGTGCCCGTCAGAGCCAAGCCATAACTCTCCGAACCAAAAAATCACCTACATTTGCCCTTGACAGCATAGGAAGGCCCATCTATGCTGTGTTCCATCCTCTGTTTGAGAATGGGCTGTTCTCATGAGCAACTACTTTGGTTCCAAAGCGACTTCAGGTCTGTGTCAACCGATCATTGCCCTGATGCCGCCCCACGACACCTATATCGAGACCCATCTTGGCGGTGGCACCATCATGCAGCGCAAGCCACCGGCGCTGCGCAATATTGCCATCGATCTCGATCCGGCCGCACTGGCCCACTTTGAGTGTGACTATCCGATCGAGAAGGTCTGTGGCTGCGCCCATCAGTTTCTCCGCTCGTTCGACTTTCAGGGTCGGGAACTGATTTATTGCGATCCCCCTTATTTGCACCACACCCGCCGTTCCAAACGCCGTTATCGTTTCGAGTACGAGGAAAGTGATCATGTGCAATTGCTGGAACTGCTCAAGCAATTGCCTTGTGCGGTGATCCTCTCCGGCTATCCCTCGGCGCTCTACGACGATCTGCTGGGAGAGTGGCGTACCTTGGAACTGCAGGTGATGAATCAGGCCGGGGTCAGAACCGAGAAGCTGTGGTTCAACTTCACCCCGGACCGGGTGCACTGGCCGAGCTTTGCGGGGCGCAACTTCACGCACCGCCAGAGCATCAAACGCAAGGCACACAGTTGGGGCGACGCTATCAGGCCATGCCTCCTGCCGAACGGCTGGCGGTACTGTCCTCGATCATGGCGGTGGAAGCCGGCGAAGTGTTCGAGTAGCCCGGCCCATGATAATCGACAACATCCCGGTCGAGCAGACCCTCGAGTCGGTCAGACGGCAGCTCGACGAGGAGAAAAACCTCTCACCGGCGCTGCGTGCATCGCTGGAGCTGTTGCTGACCCTGACCACGTTGCTGTTGAACCGACTGGGTCTCAATAGCCGCAACAGCTCCAAGCCCCCGTCCACTGACCCCAATCGCAAGAAGGCGGGGAAAAACGGCAACAACAATACCCCCGGTGCCCAGAAAGGCCATACGGGCCACCACCTGGAACTGGTCGATGATCCGGACCATGTCGAGTGGCTCCCGGTGGATCGTGCCACGCTTCCCACCGATGGCATCTTCCGGTGTATCGGCTATGAGCGCCGCCAGGTGTTCGATATCCACATTTCCCGGGTGGTCACGGAATATCGGGCCGAGATCCTGGCCGATGCACGGGAGCAACGCGTGGTCGCTCCCTTCCCGGATCATGTCAAGGTCAAGACCCAGTACGCCGCCGGGGTCAAAATCCACTCGGTTTACATGTCGCTGTTCCAACTGCTGCCCTACCAGCGCATCGAGGAGCACTTTGCCGATCAGTTCGGCCTTCCCTTGAGTGCCGGCAGCCTCTACAACTTCAACAAGGAGGTTTACGAAATGCTGGCCCCGTTTGAGGACTGGGCAAAGCGCGAGCTGTCGCGGGCGCTCCTGTTGCATGCCGACGAGACCGGGATCAACATCGGCGGAAAACGCAAATGGCTGCATGTGCTATGCAGTGCCACCCTGACCCTGCTGATGCCCCATGACAAACGCGGTGGCGAGGCCATAGCGGCGATGGGGGTCCTTCCCGGGTACACCCGCACCCTGGTACACGACCACTGGAAGCCCTACTACCAGCTTCTTTGTTACCACGCGTTGTGCAACGCTCACCACCTGCGGGAGCTGGAGCGCGCCTGGGAGCAGGATCAACAGCAGTGGGCCAAACAGGTGCAGGAACTGCTGCTGGAGATCAACAAAGCTGTCGATGAGGCGGGCGGTGTGTTGAACAGCACGCAGGCCGAGGCCTTCCGGGAACGATACCGACAACTGCTCAAAGCGGGACAGATCGAGTGTCCACCACCGGATGAGTCTCAGCGGAAATCGGGACAGCGGGGCCGGCTGAAACGATCCAAATCCCGAAACCTGCTGGAACGGTTGATTCAGTTCGAGGCCGATGTCCTGCGCTTCATGGTGGAGCTGGACGTGCCCTTTACCAACAATCAGGGAGAACGGGATCTGCGCATGAGCAAAGTTCAGCAGAAGATCTCCGGCTGTTTCCGTTCAGAGCTTGGGGCAAGAATCTTTGCACGCATCCGCAGCTATCTGTCCACCTGCCAGAAAAATGGGGTATCTTCCGAACAGGCATTGCGGCTCCTCTACGAGGGGCGGTGGCCCGATTTCATGGGGATGCCCCCTGAATAGTTACAAAACTGCCCGCCATACCCGACACGGCCGATGAGTTGATGGCCATTGCCGAGGTGCTTGGCACGGACCGGCATCAGGCACTGCTGCTGCGGGAGAAGGCGACGGAAACCGAGCTTAAACGGCGGCAACTGGCTCAGTACAACATCCTGAGCTTTGCCACGCACGGCGTCCTGGCCGGGGAACTGGGCAAGGGCATCGAGCCGGGACTGATTCTGTCTCCGCCCAAGCAAGCCACGGAAGAAGACGATGGCTTCCTCAGCCTCAGCGAGATTGCACAGCTCAAGCTGAATGCCGACTGGGTGGTGTTGTCTGCCTGCAATACGGCAGGGAGCGAGGGCGATGAGGGTATGGCGTCCGAGGGTTTTACGGGTCTGGCCAAGTCCTTCATCTATGCGGGCGCCAAAGCCTTGCTGGTCTCCCATTGGTCGGTCAGCTCTGCTGCCACGGTGGAGTTGATGAGCACCATGTTCCGGAGCTTCAAGGAGCAGCAACTCCCAAGAGCTGAGGCGCACCGGCAGGCCATGCTGGCCATGATCGACTCCGGGGACCCGTTGCTGAGCCATCCCTCACTATGGGCGCCCTTTGTGGTGGTGGGGGATGGCGGATGAAACCAAATTGGAGTAAGTATTTGCTGTGATTTGATGGCAGTCAATGCTTGCACTTCTCAACAGACAAGGGATGTCAGTCAGCACGAAATAATGGGGTTGCGTGTAAACACAATCATTACAGCAAATCAACAGTTGACGATAGAATTTTATATTTACCACTCAATGCCGTAAAAATTTTCAAATATACCGATAGATCACGATGAACATTCCAGAAGTTACGAATTACGGCAATGGCAATGCTGAATCCTTTGAGAGTTATTTATCTCGATGGCCAAAAGAATACAGTAACATTCCAGAGTGCTTGATAAAGAACTGGATTCATAGGCACTGGGCTGACTTCAAATCAAAATGGATTACCGAAGGCGCACTTACTTGGAAATACGAATTAATCAACTTCAGTAACGAAACGCTTATGGATATAGGGGTCCCAGATAATTTGAGGGCGTGTATAGACCATTGGGGTTCTGAACTATTCACCAAAACACAACGAAGGGAAACGTGGCTAGCAGCAAGAATGCTTGAATGTGGAACTACACCCGCCCCTATATTGGTATTTAGGAATAAAGGGCGACTGCCAAGCCTAATAAAATATGCTGCCAATGGAAGATCATCCGCCTTTTTTTTAATTGAGGGACATCTACGTACAGCGTATCTGTGGGAAATGATAAGACACCAACACGAGCATCTTAAAGATCAACATCAAGTCTGGGTAGCGGAAGATGATCTTTCTCAGCCAAGTGATGGTGCTAGGGTCGCGCCTTGACAATTTATGTCAGATGTAAGCTTACTCAACGTTTGGTAAGAAATGATCTATTCGTCCCTAAATAGCGAGAGCGGAGTTAAAAATTTGTGATTATTGCCTCGCCTCCAGATCAATGGTACGAGAATCATTTTGTGCTTACCTTCAATAACCCGCAGCCTTTGAATATTCAGCGGTACTTAATTCATTATAGTGGATCTCATAAGGCGACATGCTTAAAGCACGACATTTAGTAAAACGTAGCTGGGCAATCTTGCTAGCTCTAACTCTTTGCATTTGCTGGACTATGACCCTGCATGCAAAGGAGTCAGAATACTCGCCAGACAAGGCCGAGTGGCGGCAACTGTACGATGAGGCGAGTAGATACTATACATCCGGGGATTATGCTCAAGCGGTTCAATTAGGGACTGAAGCTCTTGTGCAGGCTGAGACCCACTTAGGGACTAACCATCCATCTGTAGCCACAATTCTAAATGGTTTAGCTGAAGCGTATTTTGCACAAGAATTAGACGCCGAAGCAGAACCTTATTTAACTCGAGCACTCAAGATTAGAAAGGAAAAACTGGATTCTGAGCATGAGGACTTGGCTACCAGCCTCAACAACCTGGGCACCCTATATACAGCACAAGGTCGATTCGCCGAAGCTGAACCTCTATACCTGCACGCGCTAACAATCAGGGAAAAAAATCTAGAACTAGAACATCCTGATGTAGCGCAAACTCTAACTAACCTAGCCATAGTTTATGACGCTCAGAACCTCCATACCAAGGCCGAGCCGCTGTATCAGCGATCGCTGGGGATTAGAGAAAAGACCTTGGGTCCCGAGCATCTTGATGTAGCAACCAGCCTCAACAGCCTAGCTATACTATATCATAACAAAGGCCGCCACACCGAAGCTGAACCTCTTTACCTTAGATCTCTATTAATCAGGGAAAAGAGCCTAGGAATCAATCATCCTGATGTAGCGCAAACTCTAACTAACCTAGCCATAGTTTATGACGCTCAGAACCTCCATGCCAAGGCCGAGCCGCTGTATCAGCGATCGCTGGCGATTAGAGAAAAGACCTTGGGTCCCGAACATCTTGATGTAGCAACCAGCCTCAACAGCCTAGCTATACTATATCATAACCAAGGCCGCTACGCGGAGGCCGAGCCGCTTCTACAGCGATCTTTGGAAATCCTTGAAAAGGCCGGAGCCGAACATCACGATGTGGCCAACAGCCTCAACAATCTGGCTCTCCTCTATCGCGCCCAAGGCCGCTACGTAGAGGCTGAGCCGCTGCATCAGCGATCTTTGGCTATCGGAGAGAAGGTCTTGGGCCCAGAACATCCCGATATGGCCACCAGCCTCAGCAATCTGGCTGAGCTCTATGCCGACCAAGGCCGCTACGCCGAGGCCGAGCCGCTGCATCAGCGATCTTTGGCTATCGCAGAGAAGGTCTTGGGCCCAGAACATCCCGATGTGGCCACCAGCCTCAACAATCTGGCTGGCCTCTATGGCGTCCAAGGCCGCTACGTAGAGGCTGAGCCGCTGCATCAGCGATCTTTGGCTATCGGAGAGAAGGTCTTGGGCCCAGAACATCCTGATGTGGCCAACAGCCTCAACAATCTAGCTGTGCTCTATGCCGACCAAGGCCGCTACGCCGAAGCCGAACTGCTGTACAGGCGCTCCTTGGTAATTAGAGAAAAAATGCTTAGCCCAGAGCATCCCGATGTAGCTCACAGCATCAATAACTTAGCTGTTCTTTACAGTAAGCAGGGTCGTTATGCCGAGGCTGAGCCACTGCTCCGGCAATCTCTATCGATTAATGAAAAAGTCCTGGGCCCAGAGCACCCCGATGTAGCCACTGGCCTCAATAACCTAGCCGAACTGTTTCGACTCCAGAGCCGTTACACGGAAGCGGAACCGCTATTATCTAGATCCAAACAGATCACAGAAAAAGTGCTGGGGCCCCAGCATCCCGATATGACTCTTAGGCTCGTAAATCTGGCCAAGCTTCATCGAGACCTGGGCCAATTTGACAAAGCCGAACCTCTCTATCAGAGCGCAATGGCAATTGCAGAAAAGACCTTAGGTCCTGCGCATCCAAGTATTGCACGAATCTTAGCCCACTTGGGGGATCTATATAACGACCAGAAGAATACTTCTAGTGAGTTATTCCTACGCCGCCGGGCATTATCCATAGACGCCCAGCACCAACGCAAGGAAATGGCTGGCAAACATGTCGGGATCAAAGTCCGCGAAAACGCTTTGCACCTCCTCACCTTACTTGCGAACCTGAAGATCCTGCAAGTCAAAGATGAACCCGATGCCCTCGCCGCAATGCAACTGGCACACCGTTCTAATAATGTCGGGGTTTTCCAGTTACTGGCTCAACGTCTGGCAGTCGGAGGCCAAGGTGAACTGGCTGAACGGGTACGCCAACGCCAGGACCTGCTGGGGCAGTTAAAGGTCGCGGAGAAACGACTGCTGGATTCGTTCGGATTGAAGGAGGATCAGCAACCTGCCAAGCAGCGCGAACGCATCCGCGCCAGGATCGAAGACCTGCAGCAGCGTGAACGGGCGGTCAGAGAAGGGTTGCAAAGGGACTTTCCCGCCTACACCGAATTCGAGGGCAGTCAGATCGTTGAGCTCGATGCTTTGCAAAGCCTGCTCAAGCCCAATGAGGCCGCATTGGCCTGGGTTCTCGGCGCGGAGAAGAGTTTCCTGCTGGTGGTGCGAAAGGACAGGGATCTGGTGCTCCATGCCCTACCGGTCGGTCCGGAGCCGGTCGGACAGAGGGTCCAACAGATTCACCAGGCTCTGGACCTGGCAAACCCGGAGCACGAGGGTGAGTTAGGCGCTTTCCCTGCGGGTCTGTCCTTTGCCTTGTTCCAGCAATTGTTTGGCCAGGGATGGCAACAGGAGCTGGAAGGCATTGATCACCTCTTGCTGGTGCCTGAAGGCCCGCTGACCCGGTTGCCTTTTGCCACGCTGCTCACCGAAAAACCCGATCATGAGGATTTTCCAGCAGACAGCCCAAGCTACCGGAACGCCCCATGGCTGGCCCGCCGTTTCAGTCTGAGCGTACTGCCGTCCCTGTCGGCGATTGTCGCTTTGCGCAGTCAGGAATTCACCACCCCGGCAGATCAACCCTTCCTCGGTGTCGGTGACCCCTTGCTTGAGGGTCATCCGGCCACGACCCTTGAGGTTCAGCTGGCCGGAGCAGCCCCCTCGCCAATCCTGTACCGCAACGCCGGTACCCTGAAGCAGATGCAACAGCAACTGGACCCGGTTGCCGACTTGCGCACAACGCGCCTGCGTTTGTTAAAAAAACTGCCCGCCATACCCGACACGGCCGATGAGTTGATGGCCATTGCCGAGGTGCTTGGCACGGACCGGCATCAGGCACTGCTGCTGCGGGAGAAGGCGACGGAAACCGAGCTTAAACGGCGGCAACTGGCTCAGTACAACATCCTGAGCTTTGCCACGCACGGCGTCCTGGCCGGGGAACTGGGCAAGGGCATCGAGCCGGGACTGATTCTGTCTCCGCCCAAGCAAGCCACGGAAGAAGACGATGGCTTCCTCAGCCTCAGCGAGATTGCCCAGCTCAAGCTGAATGCCGACTGGGTGGTGTTGTCCGCCTGCAATACGGCAGGGAGCGAGGGCGATGAGGGTATGGCGTCCGAGGGTTTTACGGGTCTGGCCAAGTCCTTCATCTATGCGGGCGCCAAAGCCTTGCTGGTCTCGCATTGGTCGGTCAGTTCTGCTGCCACGGTGGAGTTGATGAGCACCATGTTCCGGAGCTTCAAGGAGCAGCAACTCCCAAGAGCTGAGGCGCACCGGCAGGCCATGCTGGCCATGATCGATTCCGGGGACCCGCTGCTGAGCCATCCCTCGCTATGGGCGCCCTTTGTGGTGGTGGGGGATGGGGGATGAGGCGGGCTGAATATATCTGACCAACGATCCTGAATTGATCGCTGTAAGGTAGCGCATTACTATCACCGCAAGCCAAACAGGCCGCCAGGCGAGCTGGAAAAGGTTTTGCTGAGTGAGAAATGCAGGACAGTTGATAACGGAGATCTACGGAGATCGCTGGAGTGCGATCTTTGCCAACTATTGCCGTGAAAAATTCAGCCATCTGACTGACCCATTTCAGTTGATGGAAGACGCTCGCCAGCTGGTGGCCCTCTCCCTCGAACGCAAGCATCAAACAGACAGCGAAGCCCAGTTATCCGATGGCTATGTAATGATGGCCTTTCGTAATGCCGTAACAGATTTGAACCGTCAATTGAGCGGCAGAGCTGAACCGCGAGCCTGGCTCAAGGCCTTTGGGCGCCTGGGCCAAGTACTTTTCGATCTTTACTGCCTCGCCAAAAAAGGCCGAACAGAGATTCTGGCGGAGTTGTCTTCGGATATAGAACTGGCCACATCCAAAATTGATGTTTCCCGGGCAGGCGCGTTACTGGATGAAATGGATCAGCGTCAAGAATGTGCCGGCAAAGGGCGGGTCAACCAGTCAATCCATGATGATGAAGGAACGGTGGTGGATATTCCTTCTCATAAGACCCCTGAACAGGAACTGATGGAAATCCAGCGTGCTGGGCTCCAGGCATATCTGTTCAGACAAGAATCTCAGGTGGACTTGGAGGTTATCAGCCATTTTGTTGCACGAATCGAGTCTCTGAGAGAGCAACTGCGTGATCGGCTAGAACTGGATGACGAACAATCTTTCATCTTACACGCCACGCTTTCTGGAGAGCTGACCGAACAGGAGATTGGACGGCAACTGGGTGGACTGAGTGTTCGCCAGGTTCGTTACCGGCGACAGCAAGCCTTGGATCGCATGCGAATGCTACTGGAAAAGGCTGGAATAGGCATGGACGAAATAATTTATGAGGAAAGTGTGCATTTTTCTGGTCATTTTCCTGATTCGGCGCCGTTAACTGACATGACTAACGACTGATACCAGAATGAGCGATTCGGAAATACCTCAGCATTCAAGGGAGCTCGGCATTGCGTGGCTGCTATCACGAGAGCGTCCCTCGGATCAGGCTCCTACAATTGATCTGGAAACTCTGGACCAATTTCGCACTGGCCTACTGGATGAAAATCGTTCAAGAGAGGTACGTAAACAGGTTGCCAATGATCCCCGCCTGCTGCAGATGCTTGAAGAATTGATCGCGGCCGATGAGCTTGTGGCCCAACTGGATACTCAGGGCGCCAATGCCCCAAAAGCATTGACCGCAGTCCAAAGCTGGTGGGAAAAGGCCTCTGAAGCCCTTACGAATTTCCTAAGCCCCTCCTGGTCCGGTGGACTGGCTGCAGCAGCGACGCTAGTGATATTAGTGGTAATGCTGGCACCCATGATGCAGTCGCCTTCGCTGGACAGTCAGCTTGACGACTATTATGCCGATTTGAAATCCACTGCCAGCGATGTGCATTGGCCATGGCGCCCGAGAATCATCCTTCGCGGTGGTTCGGTAGAAACTGGAACGCCCTCGACAACGAAGCAGGCCTTTATGTACGGGGTGAGTCAAGGGCTGAAGAAGTTACAGGCATCGGGCCGCTTGATCCCGGGAAGCGCCGGAAGACTTCCCGAAGAAGCGCCACTCTGCCTTTCTGTCGATGTCTCGTGCGAGCGGGAAATAAGCCTTGCAACAAGCACCGGAAAATGGGCATTGGCCTCATTTTTGGCATGCCAAAGTCCAGCATCGTCTATTGATGCTACAGGCCAAGCAGTATTCACCACACTCTCGGATCAATGGGCGGCGCTTTCCCCTTCTACCGATTTAGGAGCCCTCATTAACACTTACAGCCTCAAAGGCCCTGGGTGCAAGGATGTGGAGGAGCTTCTTCGTTGGGGCGGTAAGAATTGATCGAGCCTGCTTCGTGGGCCCTGAATTAGATCATATCTCGACAGCAGGCATCTTCAAACAACCATTGTCGTCAAGCTCAATGGATGTATTTTTGGCCCAATCTGCTGTGTCTTCATAGACATACAGGGTGTAGTAGAACCCCCATCCGTCATCACTTTCTGGCAATTGTGCAGCCAGCATAAGCATTATCAGCAATAGGTTCATCGCATACTCCTCATGGACACTATTGAATCTAACGTCTTGGCCGAGCCAGACTGACAACTTCATTTCCTCTCTCATCTCCTCGAAAAAATTTCAGAATTTTTTTGTCATTGCAGAAAACCCTGCCGTTCATTGACTTGAGCAGGGCGAACCTAGTCTGCTCGGAAAGTAACTTACTGAGGATATAGAAATGCATATTTCCAAGCACGCACAAGTCAGAATGCAGCAGCGGGCCATTTCAACCAGGACCCTAAATATATTGAACCAGTATGGACGTAAGGTTCACGATGGCCACAAAGGGATCATCGTGTTTCTGGATAAAAAGGCAAAAGATCGCATCCGCATGGATCTGCCGAAGCAAGAGTACCTTAAAATCGAACGCAAACTAGATGTCTATTGTGTTGAATCTGATGGTCAAATTATCACGGTCGGCCATCGTTATAAGCCAGTTCATCACTAAACCAAGGAGATAACGATGAGCGACACAACCTGGAAAGAAATCAAAGAAGTCATGAACCACAACAAAGGCATAGGCCATGGAAAGGACCGCGAACCCTTCATTTCCAACCATTCAGGATATGACTACGAAGGAAGCGAGAATTTTGAGCATGACGATAATGGCGCCATCATGAATTATTCTGGCGTAATGGATGATGTCTACAACAGCATTGCCGAACACGAAGACTGGGAAGATGGATATGACTATTAAAAACCTAATAGCAGAGAGCGCAGACATGAACACAAATAACATTGATGCAGAAGATTGGTTATCTTCTATGAAGTCCCAAATCAACCGCAACCTTACGGATATCGAAAACCGTGATGATCTCAGTGCTGATGAAAAGGCCGAGCGCGTAATCCACATCATCGCCGGAGCATGTGCAGGGGTTGCCGTACAGCCTATTCCTTTTGCAGACATTTTTCTTCTCACGCCGATACAAATGTACCTTGCCGAACGGTTGGCCGCTGTGCGCGGCATTCCTCTATCAGAGAGTTCTATCAAGGAAATTGTTCTGGAGCTGGCCAAGGTTGTCGGCCTCGGGATGCTTGCCCAACAGGCGGCTCTGGGCTTGTACAAGATTGGATTGCCCGGGCTTGCCGGCTTTACCACCATCCCACTGGTGTACGGCCTCACCTATGCGATTGGTCGAGTTCTCGATTACATGATCCAGGAGCGAGCCAAAGGACGAAAACTCAACAGCCAAACAATCAAGCAAGCGTGGGAGTCAGCCAAGACCGAGGGTAAGCGCAAAGGGAAGGGATACCGTCAGGCCGACATGGAGAAATGAATCATGTCCGAACCCACTGTGCGCTACCTGAAGAATAATTTCGATGAAGCCGCGATTCTCGCCTGCTTGGCTGATCTGGCCTTTTCTCCCGGGTTCCAGATCGACACTGAGAATCAATCGATCATTGCCGCCCTTCGGCGAAGTTCAGAGGAGTTTCGTTTCGCCAGCGTCGATGAGATGGGTGCACGATTAGCCGAGTACAACGGTGACCAGATCGATGGGCTGGTCAGCAATGTTAAAGGTATCGCCTTCGAAATGGAGTTTGTCGAGTTGGAAAACGGCGATGGTGACAGCATTTACGCCAGCCTTTACCCAGAGACCAACCACCCCGGCTACGATGTTCAAATGTTCGACGAGGCCAGTGGCTTGCAGTGGCCTCTACAACTCAAAGCAACCGACGACCTGAGCTATGTGAACGACTGGATCGAGACACACCCTGATGGAGAGATTATCGTTACCGATGAGCTGGCAGACAAGCTGGGACTGGAGACCACTGGCATCGAGAACGGTGAACTGACTGCCCGTGTCGAGGAGGTTGTCGACCAGATCATAAATCATGCAGATCAGGCCTCTCTTTGGGACTACTTTCCGGCCCTCAGTCTTGCCTCGGTGTCCTTGGTTGTGTGGGAGTTGTGGCAACGCTACCAGCGAGACGAGATCAGCTTGAACCGTTTCAAGATTTTGGCCGGCATGGCTACAGGCTTGAAGTTGACCAAGCTGGCTGTGCTTATTGCCGTTCTAGCCATCCCTGTCGCCGGCCAGGCTCTCGGTGCATTTCTGATCGCACAACTCCTCTACAACACGGCCGACTGGGCTTCACAGGAGCAGCCACTTCCAGGCCTCAGGCCCGAAGCCTCCACCAGTTGACGTCGAGAAACTTGTGATGTCCAAAGGCACTATCAACAAGATTATTCTCATCGGAAACCTGGGCGCTGATCCCGAGGTACGCTCAATGCCCAGCAGCAACTATATGGCCAAGCTGCGCGTGGCAACAACGGAGACCTGGAAAGGACGTAAAACCGGCATTACCATGGGGAACTTTTCTACTGTATGCACGTTTCTCATCAATCACCAGAAGGATTTTGCCGATGAGTCAGACCAAAAGAGAACAGATCAACGCGAAAATCGACGAGCACCATCTGCTGATGGAAGAAATCATAGGCGGAATGGACATCATGCTCACCCGGATGGATCAGCGATTGACGCGGATTGAAGAAGTTCTCGGCATGTCCGATCAGAAAGAGGCCCACAGCCTTACCGCCGCCATGGAAGATATGCGAACTCAATTACACAATTTAAAAAATGCAATGGACCAAGGATTCGAACTGGCATTTAGACAGATAAACAAAGGGTCGGCTAATCAATGAGGGGACTGCGCTCGCTTCATGCGCGATACGTTACGGGTTCGTCAGCAGCCCTATTTGGCTTTAATGACGCATACAAACGTTACTCAGTATCTCAACGTCAATCCCTCATTGATCTCACCATTGTTGCTACCAGCATTCAACTGCATGCGACCAACCCTGACGACGTTGACCCCTTGATTCGCATGGCCATTCAAGAAACCAATCCCAATTTCTCCCCAAGCCTCTTCTACGATTTTAGCCCTGAGGAAATGACAGGAATCTTGAATGCCGCCAAGGGAAAATACTTCGAATATCTGGTCACAAACAAGCTCAATGCTGGGGAACAAGTGGGCGACTTGCAACTACCCGAAGGCTATCGCGCCATCATGGCAGAGAACGCCAATCAACCTGGTTGGGATCTGCAAATTGTCGATGCTCAAGGACAGGTTTCCGAGTATCTGCAATTAAAGGCCAGCAACAGCCTAAGCTATATCAAGGACACCCTGGACCGTTATCCAGATATTCAGATCATCTCCACAGCCGAACTTGCTGATAGCGCAAATGGCCTGGTTCTCGATTCCGAAATCACTGAGGCGATATTGAGAGAAAGGGTATCTGAGGCTATCGGCATCATGGATAACTCCATGCTCGACTCGGCGGTTGATGCGTTCAATCCCCTGATACCTCTGGCCTTCATTTTAATTACCGAGGGCTACCAACTCGCCATTGGCAAATCGAGCGTGACTTCTGCTCTCCGGAGTAGTCGATACCGGATGGAAAGAAGCATCGGCTCTGGGCTCGCCGGGGCCCTGGTCTTTGCGGCAGGTGGTGGCCTGTTATCGATCCCGAGCGTATTCATTGCTGGTGGACTTTACGATCAATACAGAGAAATGGTGATGTCTGAAACAAGCGTCGATGAGGCAGTTTCAAAAATGACTCGATACAGAATCTATCAACAACAACGCATCATGGAGCTATAAAAAATGGGTTGGCTTTCACGTCTTGTAGGCGCAGCTGTGACCGCTGCAGCTGCCGTTATTGATGTAACCGTAAAAACTGCGGCCGAGATCCACTCTGCCGCAACCAAGGCATGGCATGACTACCAGGAGCAGAAGCGCCTCATGGAATTGCCCGACGCTGAACTTACCAAAGAGCGCGCAAGAAATCGACTACGTGAAGTCAATAACGAACTGCTGCACCTCTTTGACAAAGATAGACGGGCACGTGGACTCACCCCAGCAGAGAAACATCGTGCTGAAGACCTAGCCTATCAAAGAGATGAGCTCATCCAAGAGATAAACGGCTCAGATGAACTTCGGGCCTCTCGCGAGATACACGAAAACCCCTCTGCCTTCGAAAAACTGATCATTGATGACGACCACTCCCATATTCTCCAAGGACAAGTCGGCATTTCCGTATTCGGAAAAAAATGCCCTTCTTGCGGAAGAGATATGATGATCCAATGGCCGAGGGGTCGCGATACGGTAAGCGTCAGAAACTTCTTTTGGGGTTGCTCGGGATGGTATCAACCGGGTTACAACACCGCTCATGCCTGCCGTAAAACCGTACCCTTAAGCCAACACGAACTCAGCCTATTTGCCAGAACGGATGCCCCTGAGGCTCAAGTCAGCAATCGAGAGCTCAGTGAATTGATTCAACTGCCTGGGCCGCGTGACATCGTTACTGAACGCATGGACGATTTAATGGCGACACACAGAAATCAGCACAAAGCGGCAGAAGACTATCGCTGCCCGGATCATGGCGAAGAACTGGTGCTCAAAAAGAAGAAGGAGGCTTCGGGACTGCTTGATTGTCAGGTCCCGCTTGATCGATTACCACCTAGAAGCTTTCCATTGATACTGGATCGGGTTACGCTTAGGGGCATGATTGATGAGATTGAACGGGAGTGCAAGGCATGAGTTATACCATCCATCCACAGGCTAGAACCACCCCCTGGTGCTCGCGGCTTCGCTGACCCCAGGTTCTTTGCTTGTGCTCGTGGGCGTCGATGCAATAGAGGCGCATCTTGCGAACGACCACCCTACCATCACGGCCTTGTTCCACTCCTCCCATTAGCCTGCTTCTGCCCCGGCCCAACCCGCAAAGTCGGCGGTGACGTATTCTCCTTGATTTCGTGCGTTGCCCTCACCGCCTTGATGCTGATCGGTGATTTCTTGGCCTGTCGCTTCTTGCCATAGTACTGCTGCGTCCGTGTGACCCGATGCCCGAGCGCCTTGGCGATCTCTGTTTTCGACCAACCGGCCTGCTTGAGCCCGGCACTGATGGCATGCCGGTAGACATAGGGCGAGACCGTATCCGGTATTTGCCGCAGTGCACTCCGGGTCGCCGGCTTGCCCCTGGCCTTGGCGCGCTTTCGGGCCTGAGCCTGGCGATCCTGCAGTTTGTCCAGTTGTTCGAATCCGCACCTTTGACCCAACTCGCGTACCCAGTCGTTGAGGTACTTCGCCGGCGCATAGCCCCAGACCGTTCCATCATAGCGATCAACCGCCTTGCCGAGTTCCTCCGCCCAGGGGGTGTCGATAGCCACCACGAGCTGGCGTACCTCCTGTCCGCTCTTGTGGCTGACCTTGCTGCCCTTGATGGTGAGCAGGAGGTCGCCCTTCGGAGTGCGTTGTACTTTGACCCCCTTTTCGAGCTCATCCGGGCGACAGCCCGTCAGTGACAGCACGGCGATCGCATAGCGCAGGTGTTCGGCGGCGTACACATCCCGGTTGATCAGGATCGGCAGTTTGTTCCATATGCGGTGCATCCAGTCATCCGGCAGATAGCTCAGAACCTGGGCCTTGGTCTGGCTTTTAGGCCGATCCTTTTTCGGTGGCGCCAGGTCCGACCAGGTAGGTTTACCGGAGAGTGTGTACAGATGGGACTGGTCGGGATCGGCCGGGAAATCTTCCAGCAGGTCACAGCAGTGTTCGATGATTTCCAGATGCTGGTCCCAGTCGGGTGTGCCGGGGGTGAGTTGCTTCAGTTCTACCAGGTGCTGATAAAGCAACGGGGGCATCTGGCTATTGATCGCGGCCCGGTAAAAGTAGAAGCTGTTTTTTGATAAGGCCGCGATTGCCTGCAGTTGCATCCGTTGGCGTATCACCCGTTCGGCCGCCTTTTCGTACTGTTCTATCGTTTTCGGTGAACAGACTCGGGGTCGAAGTGCATCTTTGTCAGCGGAGGCTCCGCCGAACCCGGCGCGCTGCTGGATCTGTTTCAGCTGTGCTTGGGCACGCCGGATCAGCGCTTTATCGTGCTCAGGTAGATTTTTCGTTACCGTCATTTTTTTCGTTTCCTCTCGTTTTTTCGATTTCAAAAGCGGTCTCGCCGCCACATTAATCCTACCAAATCAAAGTGTTAGACAGTGGATAGGATTAATGTGCGGCCTTGGTCAGCCTGTCGAAATCGAAACGCGCTGCGCGTGCGCACGCGTGTTTTCGGAAACGAAACGCAGGAGAGCGGTAACGGAACGGCAGTCGCTGACGAGGGATTGCCGACCCCGGGCGTGGTCTTGCCGTGGCGAGGCCGAACCGGCGCCAAGGTGTGGTAGGCAGGGCGCGCGACGGGATGCCGCTTACCCTGTTTGGACTGGCCTTCTCCCGGCCGTTGGCCGCTAGCGCCGGTTCGCCTTCCCTATTCGGATCGGAATCAGCCCCTCGTCGATGCACGGAGGGCCAGTTGAATCGGCTTTTCTCGATCAAAATACCAGGACTTTTGACCAACTTTTGGGTCAATTTGGCCATCGCCCATATTTATGCCAGGATAAGTTTTTTTAAATATTATCCGGGAGTTATCTATGAGCGGACCCACGAAAGCGGAGCTTGAGGCACGCCTCAGGCATTATGAAGCACAGCAACAACGCAAACGTGAGCAATCCAAGGCGCGCCGGGAAAAACGCAAGAAAGGGGGCGAACAGGAGTTGCGCCTCTATGTGCCGAAGGACAAATTGGCGGCCTGTCGGACAGCGGTGGAGCAGGTAGTCCAGGGTACGGGCTATCCCTCCGTGGTCGAGCCGGCCGGGACCGAGGCCATCCCTTTGGTCGACCTGATCCGGCAAATGGGCATGATGATGGTCGAAGTTGCTCTTCGCATCGAGGCTGAAGGCTCCAGGGAGGAAAAAGAGAAACTGGGCTGCCCCGTGTGGCGAGCCTGGCATCCCCTGCGCCGATCCCTGGGCTTTCTGGGTATCCAGGAAAAGGCGTGTAAACCCTCGGTGTCTGACGGTAAGGGCGCGTCAAACAGTGCGGAGCAAAAAAGTGATCCGCCCCAGGAACCGGGCGAGGCCCCCGAGCCGACTCCACCGGCTGAACCGGTCCAATGAACCACGACGCGACGGATCGGCATGGGCACACGTGTTCTCGTCAAGGCGGCGCGGAATCGTCGGCAACCCTGGCCGTGGCGCCGTCCATGGCCTGCGTTTGCCCTCCATTACTCCTCCAATAATACTCCATTACTCCTCCATTACCCGGGCGAGGTCATGTTGACTCCTTGGTGATGCCACGCCCGGGGATGCGTGGACGGGAAAAACCATGGACAGTGCCGTGGACAGCCTGATGGACAAGCCCGATTGTGGGACAGGATGGGTGCGGGCTTGACCACAGGCTGACCACCGCCTGCCCACCGCTTTACCCATCCGGGTGTTTGGGATCGGGCAGTCGGGCTGCCCTGGTTTCAATAATAAGAGGGTTTACACCCGTCATTGGAAGAGCCCATCACTCGGTAGCGGAGTCCTTCTGCCCCGACGCGCCCCTCTCTCCTCTCCGCGGCACATAGTCGCGCTATTTGGCCGGCGTATACACCGGCTCCGTTCTTTGCCTTACTGGCCGTCGAACAGACTGGCTTGTATCACCTTGGGGGGGTGGCTTGCGATTCGACTTGGAGGACCTCGATCCCTTTCTGCCCTGTGACTGGGAGGTGGGTGGCTGAGTGTCTGTTGGAGTCTTGCTTGCCTTCGATGTGGCTGGGTGCGTCGATCCCGAAGCCGCTTCACCGGAAGGGGCCGACGAGGATTTTCGTGACAGGATTTCCCGGGCTGGTGGGGTTGTTGTCGTTTCGGGGCTGACGGCATTCTTCTGCTGATTCATCACCTTCAGCAACTGCCGGCACAGGGCGATCTGTTCGCCCACCTCGGCGCGGACCTTTTGGACTTCATCGCGTTGGCTGTCCCGCAGATGGGCCTGTTCCTCTCGCAGTCGGCCATTGTCCTCTTTAAGTTGGTTGACCTGCACCTGTTGGTCGGCGAGGCGTTGATCGGCCACCGCTTGCGCCGTCTCGACCAGGGCCCGAGCTTGGTCGGCGGCATGGCGCGCTTCGCGTTCGTTGGCGAGTTCCGATTCCAGTTCCTGGATGCGCTCTAAAGCCCGCTTCAACTCCTGATCACGGGCTTCCAGCCTGGCCGTTGCCTTGGCCGCCGCCAGTCGATCCGCCTCGGCGCTCTGCCTGACTTCGGCCAGCTGTTGCGTCAGGGTCTCATTGGCAGTGTGCAACCTGTCCCGCTCAGCCTGCACCAGAGCCAATTGCCTGTTTGCTTCAGCGAGGTCTTCCTGTGCGCCATCCCGTTCCGCTTGGATCGCCCGATTTTCGCTCACCAAGGCAGTCATCTCCGAGCGGCTCTCGGCCAGTTCGGCTTCTGCGCCAACACGGATCTGCTCGGCATGTTTACGCAGAAACTGCTGCAGTGGTTTGTGCAATTCAGCCGGTAGCAGAGCGTCCAAGGGGCTCTCGCCCTCCTGCTCGCGCAGGGTCGACAGGTAACCATGGATGGTGGTGATACTGCCGCGGCCGAGTTGGTCTCGGATCAGGCTGACGGTGGGGCGCGTTCCTTGCTGCTGCAAACGCACATAAACGGCTTTGACGTCTTCAAGGGTGATTCCGGGGCGGGGCATGATGATCCTCCAGTAATAAGTATTCGTTGTATTATGTGTTATATTCTACGTTATATTTTTAGTTAACTGATTATCACTATAGCCTGGCTATTTTGATTTTGCCAAAAAATAATAATCTAGACGGAGTTCTTTGGGTTTATATCATAATATCTCTGCACGATTATTATCTCGATTACGTAATGCGCTACCCAATCCACTGAGCAGCCAAGGACGCCAAGCGATCCGGGTTGATTACCCAGGATTTCAACTTTTCGATGGCGGTCCTGGCTGCTCGATGACGGCTTCTCGATAGCTTAGGGAATGCGCTCGTCCCGTTCGACCCGCATCATCAGAAAGGGGTCGCCGTCCTTGTCTAGCAGCGGTCTAATCTCGTGGATGATCAGTCGGCGTAGCTCTTCCCAGAGGGCTTGGTTGTAAGGGCGGCCGACATAGCCGATGCGTTGATCGTCACAATAGACAGCCAGTGCCCTCCGGTCGTAGGGATTGTCGGGTTCGGGGACGAAGCGGAAGGCGGCGGGATCACGACCACTGACATGGGCAATCTGGATGGGCGTGAGGTAGTGCTTGAGACCGACGATGGGGACATCGAGTTCATCGCGCTTCATGACTTGCCCTTCTTAGTCCGCTTGGCCTTCTTGGCTTCCATCTTCTGCAACGTCTCGTTCCAATGGGAGGCGTTCGCTGGCGGTCCGCTATCCGGTGCCTCTGGCTTCGGTTGCTCAAGCAGATCGCATTCCGGGTCATGGGGTACCAGCATGCCGATCTCTTTACATCGGTCGATTGTGATATCGGGATCCAGACCCAATCGCACGCGCAGCCAGTCGTCATCGTCGAGGATGCGATTGTGGCAACAGACCGCCAGATTGAGGAGCATGAAGAACTGGCCCTTGGCGCTATCGGGCATTCGCGTAAAGATTGAGCAGTTGACGATCTCGGGCCTGACGCGGAGTCGGCCCTTGTGAAAATCCTTGGCGTGAATAAAGCAGCCCAAGTTGGGGACACTCAAGTAGGAACGGGACATGCGGTGGTCTCCTCGACGGGTAAACAGGTTGCCTGACCATCAGGCGAGGCCGATGCTGCCGCGCGGGCGTGCCTGCGGCAAGGCCCTGGGGAGATTTTTTTCCTGGAATTCCGGCATGTTATGTCCGGCGGGTCGTTACGTAATGGATTACATAAGGGGTTACGTAACAAGACGGCGATGATCGTTACGTTACGAGCCAGGTCCAGGCTAGGGCACTGGGGGGATCAGGCGGGGAGGTTCAGGAGGAGTTGCCGGTAGACAGGGCGCGGCATGAAGTGCGCACAGGGCGTCGGTTGATCGTCTGGGGTGGCATGGGCATTCGGGCAGGTACAAGCGCCGTGCCGGTAACGGTCGCAGTTGCGGCAGACGCGCAGGGGTTGGTTGCAGTGCGCGCAGCGAGATGGGAGGGTTATGGCGAGGTCGTCGGATTCGTGACCGCAGTGGCCACAACGCACCAGGACCGGTTCCAGGTACCTTGCTTCCCATTCTTGATGGGCTCCGGGTTCGGTGGGTGCCAGTTCGATGCTGCGCCGGTCTTTGAGCTTGGCCACGACCCGGTACATCGGGCTGTCGCTCTGGCCCCTGATCCGGACGTACTGGCTGAGGTGGATGTCTGGGTACCGCACGGGGACCTCGAGTGGACCGTTATGAATAGCGTACATTATTCATGATGGGTCAGGGTCAATCCAGTGGACCAATGGAGGAAGGGTTTTCGGCCGACATCGACCGCTGATAAGCGGGCGTGCGTAGCCGGCTACCAGATCAGGTCGTCCGGTACCTTGAAGTCGGCGTAGGGATCATCCGGCTGATCCGCTGGCGCTGCGGCCTCAACAAGCAGGATGATGCGGGCGGGGTCCCGCTGGCGAATCTTTTCGGCGACGGCCTTGGGGATCAGTTCGTAGCGCCCATCCAGGGTGGCGATCGCGAGCTGTCCCCGACCAAGTTGTCCGCGCTGGGCTTCGGTGACGTAAAGCTGCTTGACCCGGCTATCATCGGTGAAGTGGTAGGGGCTGTCGCCATCTTCGCGGTCCAGCCGGCTGGTCAGGATCATCTGGCGGACTTCTGCGGCCAGCGCCTTCTGTTGGGCGGCTTCCTGTCGCTGGCGATTCAGCTCCTTGTCCCGCGCTACCTGCTCGGCCTTGGCGCGCGCGCTGGCTTCACGGGTGGTGTTGACCGGCGGCTGGTGCTTGCCCTGTTTCTTGGCCCGATGCTGTTCCTTCTGGGCTTGCTTGACCTTCTTCTCATCAACCAGGCCGGCCTTGAGGAATTGGTCTTGAAAGGCATTACCCATGGTCTAGTGCGCCGTGCCGGATAGCATCCGCCTATTCTTCCTCTTCGAGGGCTTGCGCATGACTGAGGAGTTCATCGGCCAGTACCGAGGCTGTCGTCACCGTACCAAGGGTCTCGGTATGCGCAGGCAGGCGTTCTTCTTCGATGGTAACCGTGCCATCGGGGGCATCGGTGAGGGTGAGGACGATCTTCATGCGGTCAGGCCGCCCGGTAGGTGGCGTGACCCAGGCTGACAATCTGGCCACGGCTTTTGAGATAGGCCAGGGTCTGGGCCAGGTTCTTGGGGGTGATGCCCTGCTCGTCGAGATGCGCCTTGATGGCCTTGGTCGACAGTTCGCCCTGGGCCTGCAGGATCCCGAGGATAACGGCGGAGATGCCATCACGCCGCATTCCCTTGGCGGATCGGGAACGGGTCGATCCGGTCAGTGCGCTCAGCTCGGCCTCGACGGCGGCACGCGCTTTTTGGTGCTCCCGCTCCAGTGCACGGACGCGAGCGCGGTGGTCCTTGTCCATCTGTTTGAGATGGTTCTTGAGGGACTGGACCTGTTCCCGTTTCGCCTCGCGCTCGGCTTCAGCTTCTTCCTGTCGGCGCTTCTCGGCCAGTTCAAACAATTCGTCGGCGCTGAGGTTTTGTAGCGTATCGCCCATTAATGTCTCCCAAAAACTAACAGATAAGTCGTATGAATAGAAACGCGATGATAAGGGTCTGGCGGTGTTAGCGCAATCCATTGTTAGTGACCTGCTTCAATGATCACGACACGGATCACCATTGGCGTGCCAATCGCGAACTTTAGCCGCTTACTCATCATAGAAGCAACGCAACAAGATTCACATAGCCCGAGGATTATATATAGTCATCCTTTGTTAGGATAATATAAAAAATATAATAAAGTGTGGCGAGATACAGATAGCTCTGCTATACATTAGTATGAGATTATAACAATCTCCCCACATTAATAACAATAACAATGTGCGCCGGACTGATTTTGATGAGTCGCCGGTCGTGCAGATGGAGGTCAACCCATGAAACCCGAAAACCCTGAGGCTGGGGCCGATCCCACTGGATCGCCCCGGCCCGAGCATCCTGCGCGCCTGCAATTAGTGCCACGGTTTATTCGACTGCGGGATGCGCCGGCTTATCTCGGCATGGACCGCAACCGCTTCAATCGAGAGGTGCGCCCGTTCATCGTTGAGATTCGCCTGGGAAAACAGGCTATTGCATTTGATCGACTTGACTTGGACCAGGTGGCCGAGGAGTATAAGGCCCGCAACGGGCGTCCCGGTCAACCGAAAGGAGAACCATTATGGGACGCAAGAAAACACCCGGCCTCGTCAAGAGGCAAGGAATCTGGCACATCGACAAACACATCGGTGGGCGGCGAGTTTGCCAGAGCACTGGAACGGATCAACTGGAAGAAGCCGAACGTTTCCTCGCCCGATTGACCGAGGAGGATCGCCAGGCTTCGGTGTATGGGGTACGGCCGAAACGGACCTTCGAGCAGGCGGCGGCGAAGTTCGTGCTGGAGAACCAGCACAAGCGTAGCCTGATCAGTGACATCAGTCGTCTGAAGCTGCTGATGCCCTGGATTGGCCATATGGCCCTGGATCAGCTCCATCGGGGCAGTCTGGAACCCTGGGTGATGCAGCGACGCCAGGAGGGCGCTGCGGCGGCCACGATCAACCACGGCTTGAAGGTGGTGCGGCGTATCCTGAATCTGGCGGCTTCGGAGTGGGTCGACGAGTACGGGATGACCTGGTTGTTGGCGGCACCCAAGATCAAGCTGCTGCCGGAAACCGATAGGCGTCCACCCTACCCGCTGACCTGGGAGGAGCAGACCCGGCTATTCAAGGAACTGCCGGGGCATCTGGAGAAGATGGCGCTGTTCGCCGTGAATACCGGCTGTCGTGATCAGGAGATCTGCAACCTGCGCTGGGACTGGGAGGTAGCGGTTCCGGAGCTGGGCACCCGAGTGTTCTTGATTCCGGGGACGCAGGTGAAGAACGGTGATGACCGGCTGGTGGTGCTGAACCGCATCGCGCTGTCGGTGGTGGAGTCACTGCGCGGGAGTCATCCCACGCACGTATTCACCTACCGGGGAAAGCCGGTGTTTCGGATGCTGAACTCGGCCTGGTTGAGGGCCCGGCAGAAAGCAGGGCTCCCGCAGGTGCGGGTCCACGATCTGAAACATACCTTTGGTCGTCGTCTTCGGGCAGCTGGGGTGAGTTTCGAGGATCGGCAGGATTTGCTGGGACATAGATCCGGCAGGATCACGACCCATTACTCGGCAGCCGAGCTGACGAAACTGTTAGATGCCGCGAATTCGGTCTGTGATCGAGAAGGAAACCAACCTCAGTTGGTGGTGTTACGGCGCAGGTATGCTGCCTAGAGGTCCCGCAAAATTCCCGCAAGGGGTTTTCTGGAAGCCAGAAAAATCTTCGTAACCTGTTGATTTATATGGTGCCCAGGGGCGGAATCGAACCACCGACACGAGGATTTTCAATCCACTGCTCTACCGACTGAGCTACCTAGGCGAAAACAAGCGGGAACTTTATCCCTGATAAGCCTGGGAGTCAAGCCTGGGGCACGGCCTGTTGGCCCAAAGCGGTAGTATCCCCTTCCTCCAATTCTAAAATGTGCAGCACCACCACCAACGTCATTCGCGACGCCCAGGTGCCGGTGCTGCTGTTGCGCTGATGCAGGACATCGGCCACTTCAGAGCCAAATTGCTCGCCGCCCGCGCCGCCCTGCGCCGCTGCGAGGACGGCAGCTATGGCGACTGCCTGGACTGCGAGGAACCCATAGACCCGCGCCGCCTGGGGCTGGACCCGGCCATTGCCCTGTGCATAGGCTGCGCGGAAAAGCGAAGTTACAAGCACAGGCGCTGAGAGATAATCTCCGGCAGCGGCGGGGCGAGGAGGGGGCGACTTTCGGCTTGACGGGCTGGCTGGGCATGGGCCAGGGCTAAGCTCTGGGGATGATGGCTGGAAACTGGGGCTGTATCTGCTCAGCCCCTCTTCCTTTTTTCAGTGGAACTGATAACCGGAGCTATTGCCTGATCCGCTGTTGCGCCCCTGGCCGCTGGTTGATTTCCCGCCGCCCAGGGGTTTGCCGCTGGCCATGGTTTGCGCCATCTTGGCGATGGCCTTGACGTAAACCCCGGCCTTGTTCCATTCCTTGAGTACCCCGTAGTTGTGGCTGCCCGGTTGCCAGCTGCCGCCGCGCTTCCAGCCGTATCCCTTGAGGTAATTGGCAGTAGAGGCGAGCACGTCGGCCGGGCTGTTGATCAGGTCGCGGCGGCCATTACCGTCGAAATCGACGGCGTACTTGTAATAGGCCTCGGCCATGAACTGGGTTTGGCCGATCTCGCCGGCCCAGGCCCCGCGCATCTGGCTGGGCCTCATGTCGCCGCGCTGGACGATGCGCAGGGCGCTGAGCAGATTGCGGCGAAAGAAGTCCGAACGGCGGCAGTCATAGGCGAGGGTGGCCAGCGAGGTGAAGATCGGCAGCATCTCGCCCTTGAAGGAGCCGTAATGGGTCTCCATGCCCCAGATGGAGACAGGGACTTCGATCGGTACGCCAAAGCGTTTCTCAATGCGCTCGGCCAGGGATTTGTTGGAGGCAATCCAGTTTCTACCCTGCTTTATCATGGCGTTGGAGACCCGGCGCTTGTAGAAGGCCTCAAACGACAGCTTCATGGAATGCTGGTTGCGATCCCGCTGGATCACCAGGGCGCTGTAGCTTACGCCCCCTAGGGCAGAATTCAGGGTTTTCTGGCTGATCCCCTCGGCCTGGGCCGATTGCTTGAAGCGCTTGAGCCAGGCGGAAAATCCGCCAGGGCCATTGCCGCAATCGGCCGCCAGGCTGGGGGCGACCGGGATGAATAGGCTGAGGATCAGGGCGGCAATTGCCAGGTATTTGTTTTCCATTGTAAATATCCAGTGAGATCGTGATCAGGGAGAAGCTGCATGGCAAATTCTACCCGCAAATTCCCATCGATTCCCGGTCAGATCCGGACCAGGTCCGAAGGCGGGTGCCTGGTTTATAATCCCAAGCGCCCGCCCCTCCCCATCACCCGAGCGGTTGCATGAGATCGAACCCAGCCGAATCCAGCATGAATAAGCCACAGCCTCCCCCCTTTGTCGTCGTCATCCCGGTTGCAGACCGGCCAGGTCATCTGCACAGCTGCCTTGCCAGCCTGCAGCAGCAGTTGCGCCACTATCCCTATGCCGATAATGACCGCATCTCGGTGCTGATTGCCGATGACTCCCTGCATAGCGCCAGCCTCGCCGCCCATGCCGAACTGGCGGCGCGCTTCAATGCCCAGGGACTGAGGATAGAGTATTTCGGCCAGACGCAGCAGTACCAGTTGCTGCAGGGCCTGGAGCGGAGCGGCCTGCAGGGCATCCTTGGCGACCTGCGGCCGGATCGGCTGGGCCACAAGGGGGCCTCGATCATGCGCAATCTCTGTTACCTGCACCTGGCCCGGCGCGTGCGCCAGCAGCCCGATCTGCTGATCTGGTTCATCGACAGCGACCAGGAGTTTCGCGTCATCGGCCCGGCCCAGAACGGCCAGGGGCAGGAGCAGGAGCAGTTTCTGGATTATTTCAACGCCCTGGCGCAGTTGTTCCAGGAGCCGTCGATTCAGGTGGTCACCGGCAAGGTAGTGGGTGACCCCCCGGTCTCCCCGGCGGTGATGGCGGCCAATTTCATTGCAGATGCCGGTGCCTTCCTGGGCCAGATGGGCCAGTTGGCGGCGGATGCCCCGTGCAGCTTCCATGGCCAGCCAGGGGCCGATACGGACGATGCCGCCTACCACGACATGGCCGAACTGTTTGGCTTTAGCCGCCCACAGGAGCCCTTTCGTTATCCATGCCCCCTGTCCGGCGCACACAGCCATGCCGACTGCCTGCGCCAGTTCACCCAGCGCCTCAACCGCTTTTTTGATGGCGAACACCCCACTCGCAGGAGCTATTACCGACCCCAGTCAGTGGCCGACAGCCTGACCGCCGCGCGTACCGTCTATACCGGTAATTACCTGTTGCGTGGCCAGGCGCTGAGGTTTTTCATCCCCTTCGCCCCGCTCAGGCTGCGCATGGCAGGCCCGCTGCTGGGGCGGTTGATCCGCGCCGAACTGGGGCCGGGCTTTGTTTCGGTCAATCTGCCGCTGCTGCATCGGCGCACCCTGGAGGGGCTGGGCCGCTCGGAGTTTCGCCCCGGCGTGGCCCGCCAGCATAGCGCGGTGGACCTCAGCGGTGAATTCGAGCGTCAGTTCTACGGCGATGTCCTGCTGTTTGCCATGGAGAAATTGCTGCAGCAGGGGTTCTTGGGACAGGGGCCGGGCCCGGTGCCGATTCGCCCCTGCCTGGATCAAACGACCGCTGCATTGCTCCAGCGCTATCAAGGGATGCAGCAAAACAGCCTACGCCGCCTGCAACGGCTCAGCCAACTGCAGGCCGAACCCCAGGCCTGGTGGCAAGGCAGGCAGGGGCTAGCCCAGGCACGGCAAGAGATCGACCGCTTCATTGCCAACTGCAAGGCCAATTTCGGCGAGCAGGCACCAGGATATACCAGGATCAAGCAAGTGGCCGCGCGCGAGGGAAGGCTGACGCAGATAGAACAGGCCATAGCCAACCATGCCGGGGATCGCGCCGCCTGGAACAAGACGCTAATGGATGGAACGGCTTGAGCTATTTTAAAAAGGGCATTTAGCCACAGAGCACACAGACAAAAACCAACCTGATTACCCATAAACCTCAGCCATCTTCAGGAGCTGGTACGGCATCGGTGGCGTTCGTGCAGCGGCCCAGCCCAGCCGGGGCAGGAGCGTCTCCAGAGCAAAGCGTCGGTTGAAGCGGTAGCAGTATTCAGCCAGATAGCGTGGCAGGTGCTTATGCTGCATGGCATGGTAAACACCCGTGACGGCATTCTTGACGTTGCCGATCATCGTGTTGACCCAGGTGAATTCCTCATGCTTTACGCTATCGGGACCGCCGCCGGTGACAATCGGGATGTGCTGACAATCCGCGGCCGTGACGGCGCGAAAGCAGGCCAGACCATCGCTGTAGACGGTGCTGCCGGGTGCCAACTGGTTGCGAGACCACTTCAGGATCTCGGCAGAGCGGAATCCCTTGACTACCTGTCGAGTCCCGGCGGTTCGCTACACCTCGCAGAGGACTTGCACCCCCAATCTCTCGCCAGCTTGTCCCGGCGCACCGGGTGTCCTTTTACGCCTGCCAGTAGTTGTTGAATACCAACACCGTTAAGCCATAGTTACAGGGGGTTGCAAGCCCAGTCGCTGCGCCCCCTTGGCAAAGTGCGCATCAAAAGTTGCCAGCCCGGCGCACAAACCAGACTGCGCCAAATGCAAAGCATCCGAAAAATCAAGACCGCTCCGATACCATGCCACTGCCTGCTCAACCGCGGCAGCACGGTCCACTACCAGGCTTTCGACGGCCAGCAGGTCATCGAACACAGCGGCCACCTCATCACATGGCATCTCGTAAACTCCACGTAGCACCCACTCCAGTTCCTCAACCACCGTTACCGGGATGAACAGCGCTTGCCCTGAAGACAACAGGGCTTGCGCACGTTGCTGCTGCGCCTGGGTGGCATCGTCCGCATCCTCCTCATCGACAATAGCGCGTGCCAAGATGTTGGTGTCCAGCGCAATCATCAATCGCCCGTCTTCGCCATGGCCTGTGCTATAGCTAAACCCTGCATTTCCTCGATGGAAACCGGTTTGCCGGTGTGTTTTACCCGACCCCACAATACCGAAGCCGGCTTTTTAATCGTGTTGGCCACAGGCTGAATCATGATCCCGCAACCATCAGGTGACAATTCAACCAACACGCGCGAGCCCGGCGCGAGGGCTACCTGCCTACAGATCTCAGCCGGCAAAACAACTTGTCGCTTCGCCGAAAGCGTCATCATCGTCATCGCGCATCTCCATTCAAAGACATTCGTCATCAGTATAGGGGCTGGCAGCCACCCGTTCAACACGGTTCAACACTTAACAGACGCCGGATTCAAGCTGCAAGTGCGCACCGCCCGCCGGCCTTCAGCGGTCAACAGCCGGCTTAAAAAGCCCTGTAGCCCGGATGCAGGCGCAAGCCGGGATCCGGGGTGGTGCCGCGCAGGGCCCTCAGAGGCGGAAATAGTGTTGCGACTTGTCGCTGAGCATAGCCATGATCGCCTCCTCGTCCGCCTCGGAGAGAATCCGGTGAATCTCACGGGCGATGGCGGCAAAGCGTGCTACCAACTCGGGGTCGAAGTGGCTGCCGGCATCCTCCTGAATGATCTGCATTGCCTGCTCGAAGGGGAAAGGCTCCTTGTAGGGTCGGCGTGAGGTCAGGGCGTCGAACACATCGACAATGGCGAATACCCGTGCGGTAAGCGGAATCTCCTCGCCCTTGAGGCCGCGGGGATAACCGCTGCCGTTGAATTTCTCATGGTGGCAGAGCACCACGTCCTCAGCCGCCGCGAGCCAGGAGGAGCGGTTGATGATATCCAGACCCAGGTTGACATGCTGCTGCATCACGCGAAATTCGTCCTCGGTGAGGCGGCCGGGCTTGAGCAGGATGTTATCGCTGATGCCGATCTTGCCCACGTCGTGGAGAAAGGCGCCGACGATCAGCCGGCGCAGTTCCTCGCCGGACATGGCCACCGCCTCGCCCAAGGCGATGGCATAGAGGGTGACCCGGTAGTTGTGGATGTTGGTATCCGAATCTCGCTTGGCGATGGCGCTGCCCAGCACCTCCAGCAGCTCCAGGTTGGCGCGCAGAATCTTGCGCGAGTTCTCGATCAGCTCGCGATTGAGCGACAGGATCACCGGATAGAGCACCAGAGTGGTAACCAGGATCACCCCCATGGCGATGAGCACCGAGGAGAGCACATCCTGCTGGATTTGCGCCACGGTCTCGGCATCGGCAACAAACACTCCCTCGAAATAGCCCTGCAGCTCGCCGACCTGATCCCGCAGGGGCAGTAGCACCATGAGAACGAACTCATCCAGCACCCAGTGTTTCTCGTAGCGGATTTCCTCACCCAGGGGGAAGGCATGGGCCTGGGCGGACAGGGCGTGCTCCAGTTCCTCACGTCCCTGCCCCACCAGCTCGACGATCTTCTGCTTGTGGCGATCGTAAATCTCCACCACGGCAAAGCGCCCGCGCCCCAACTCTTCGGCGATGGCCTTGATCTGCGCCGCCGATACCTCACCCTGGTTGTAACCGCGCAATTGCTCCACCGACAACTGCTGTTCCGCCGCCACCGCCAGGGCCAGCACCTTCTCGTCCACCCGCTCGGTCTCGAAGTAATAGACCAGCCCTGCGGTGAGGCTGGACAGCCCCAGCCAGGTCCAGAACAGACGAATCACCAGGGTTTTGCGGATGTTGATCATGGATGCGCGCCAGTACAGGGAACAGACACTGAATTATAGCGCCTGATGGGTCACACAATCGGGCCAAGTATCATGGGGCCACACCACAACAGAAAACCTGATTACCCACAAATCTCAGCCAATCGTATAGGGCGGCCCGTGGCCGCCGCTCAGCCACCAGGAGCCAGCTTCATTGCTGTGGCTTGGCGGCGGGCGCGGCCCGCCCTATGCCGCTGCCTGAAGACAGAGGACGGAAGACAGAATTTTGCGTCGCTGCGCGACAGGTTAATTATCGGGAGCATTACCCGCATGTCCCACCTCGATCAGCAAGCGGCTGGAACCGCGGGCAAGCCCGATCCCATTGGGCCTACCCTATTGCTGTGATACAAAATGACCAGCTTGAGCTGGAACAAATGGGTAATACTCCAGCCCCATTCCTTTCGGCGTCCTCTGCGTCCCATCGCATCGTCCCGTTCCCAAGTAGTAGCCTGGAAACGAGTGATGGCGAATCAGGCCAGCAGCCAGGCGTCAAAGGCGGCCAAGTGGTTTTCCGAGCCCGCCAGCAGGCGCTCAAATACGCCGATCAATGCCGTGCTTTCCAGCCCATTCACCAGGGAGCCTTGCAGGTCAGCGATATCGGCCTGTTCAATCGCCTGACCTACTGCCAGCGCGGCATCTGTCGAGACACTGCCCTCGGCCAGCATCTGGTTGTACAGCAGTTGCAGGTCGGCATTGACGAACTCGCCCTCGCCCAAGGCATTCAGGCCGGTCAGGTCCAGATCGGCGCGCTCGGCCTGACGAATCAAGGCATCGTAATGCCGGTCTTCCGCTTGGGCGATGCGGCCAAAGATCGCCAGGCCGGTCTGCTCGTAGAAAACCTGATAGAGGTCGCCGGCCAGTTTTTCTTCCTCAATCATGAACAGCAGGGAGTCGGTCTCGGCCGGGCTCAGACTGAGCGGCTGCGCCGCCTGCCCCTGACCACGACCGGGCCCACCAAAGGCATTGCCGAATGCCTTGACGTCCTGATTTTCTGCTATCTGATTCTCTGCACTGTTCGCCATTGAACCGCCGAAGGATTTGCCAAATTGATTTTTCATGTCATTGCTCTCTTTAAGTTAGATGATGAGGCGCAGATGGCGCCGATTCATACCGATATCTGATTACTTCTCATAGGACGGCCCGTGGCCACCGTGCCCTCTGCGTGAAGGCCCGGCTTTGCCAAGCGACCTGCCCTACCATTACAGGACCACGGGCCGCCCTACCCGGATTGGCTGAGGTTTGCAGGCAATCTGCAACTCAGTAGCTGGAAGGCACTGCGCTGGACCAGCCGCCGGACTGATCCCGGCTACGCTGCGCCCCCTGGCCGCCCAGGCTGGGATCGCGGGTCTGGCTGCGGCTTTGCTGGCCCTGACCAGCGCCTTGGCCGGAACCCTGGCCCTGGCGTTTCATCTGCCCTTGGCCCTGGCCATTGCCACCGCCGTAACCGCCACCCTTGCCCGCGGCCTCGGCGGTACCCAGCAAGGCCAGACTGGTGCCCAGGACCAGTGCCGCCATCAGATTTGTTTGGTGCATGATATCTATCTCCAAAATGGGTTGGTTGAATGCTAATTACCGCCCCCGTCCACGGCCCCGGCCGCCACCCATGCCGCGCTGGCCCATCGAACCCTGGCCTGAGCGCATTCGCTGCCGCGCCTCGTAGCCACTGCCATAGGGCATGCGACCGCGTCTCTGCCCCTGCCCGCTACTGCCCGCGCCAGCGTCTAGTTGGGGCAGTTGCACGCCGCCACCTGTGCCCTTGCCGCCATCGCCCCTGCCAGGGTTGGCCGATTCGGCCTGGTTATTGACCTGGGGCCAATCCAGCTCGGGAACGAAATGCAGGTTCAGAGGCTCTGCAGCCCGGCCTGATCCCGCCAGCCCTATCAAAGATAGGCCCAGCAGACCGATCAGAACCCGACGGGGGGATGACATCCTGGGGTTACCTGTGTAGTGAGTCGGTGAGTGCATTCTGTGACCTGACCGTATCCCCTTGATGTCGCGGACGCAACAGTGGGTTTCTGTGTGTTTCTGAATGTTTCCGCCGTTCCGGCGCGGCCGGTAGAGGGGTAAACTGGGGTGATGAATGTTGATCATAGCCCGCATATCCCCCCGCATATCCTGGTCGTCGATGACGACCCCGGACTCTGTCAGCTGCTGGCGGAATATCTCAGCGGCAACGGCTTCAAGGTCACTGCCGTGGCCGAGGGCAATGCCATGCGGCAGGCCCTGCGGCAACGGCCCGATGCTCTGGTGCTGGACCTGATGCTGCCCGGCGAGGACGGCCTGAGCCTGGCCCGCTGGGTACGCGGCAGCGCGGAGCTGGCCGAGCTGCCGATCCTCATGCTCTCCGCCCGTGGTGAAGAGATCGACCGCATCATCGGCCTGGAGGTGGGTGCCGATGACTACCTGGCCAAGCCCTTCAACCCGCGTGAACTGCTCGCCCGCCTGCGCGCCCTGCTGCGCCGCTCTCGTCCGGCATCCCCTGAGACCACCGACAGCGCCAGTCAGCCAGGTTTTGGCCCCTTCCTGCTCGATCTCCAGGCCCATCGCCTGCTGCGGGATGGGCTGGAGATCGCCCTGACCAGCGCCGAGTTCGACCTGTTGCGCCTGTTTGTCGAGCGGCCTAACCGGGTGCTGTCGCGGGATGCCCTTATCGACGCCCTCAAGGGCTTCGAGCGCAATCCCTATGACCGCAGCATCGATATCCGCGTCACCCGCCTGCGCCGCAAGATCGAACCCGATCCGGCGACACCGACCTACATCCGCACCATCCGTGGCGAGGGCTATCTGTTCAACCCCCGTGGCGACAGCCTGTGAGCCGCCGCCAGCGAGCACCCAGCCTGGCGCGGCAGAATGCCTGGTCGCTGGCGCTGGCCTTCATCCTGTTTGAGCTGATTGCGGCGGCGGCCATGATCGCCCTGGTCATGGCCCCCATGGCCCGGCGCGCCAGCGAGGACCTGGCCGGGCTGATGCTGCTCGCGGCGCAGACCTACAGCGAGCTGCCACCTGAGACGCGGCTGGATTTTCAGATCGAACTGGCCGCCACCCACCAGCTGCGCCTGCGTTCACGCCTGCCCGAGATCCATGAGAGCGGCTGGCACGGCATCTATATCCAAGCCCTAACCAAGGCCCTGGCGGAGAAGACCGGCGCGCCGCGCCCGCTGATCCAGAGCCTGGAACAGGGCGAGGCCTGGTTCTGGACCGCCCTGCCCTCCGGCGAGGCCAGCCTGGTGGTGGGCTTTCCCGCCAGCCGTGTCGGCACCCATCCGCTGCAGATGCTGGTCTTCAGCCTGGTCAACGGCCTGCTGCTGGCGGGGCTAATCGCCTTGTTGCTGGCGCGGCGCATCACCCGGCCCCTGGCACGGCTGGAGCAGGCGCTGAATCGGGTCGGCCAGGGTGAAACGCCGGAACTGCTGGCAGAATCCGGACCGCGCGAGCTGGCCACCCTGGCGCGCCACTTCAATCAGATGGCGCGCCAGGTACAGGAGCTGCTCAGCGCCCGCACCACCCTGCTGGCCGGCATCTCCCACGATCTGCGCACCCCGCTGGCGCGCCTGCGCCTGGCCCTGGCCCTGCTGGCGCAGCGGCCACAGGCGCAGCTGATCGAGCGCATGGAGCAGGATGTGGAGGCGATGGATCGGCTGATTGCCGATGTGCTCGACCTGGCCCGAGGCCTGGCCAGCGAGGAGGCGCAGACGCTGGAGCTCTGCGCCCTGCTGCGGGAAATCAGCGCCCAATACGCGCCGCAGCGCTTGCAACTGGACTGCCCGCAGCAGGTGATGGATATTGGCCTCAATCTTAGGCCCCAGGCCCTGCGCCGGGTGCTGAGCAATCTGATCGACAACGCCCTGCGCTATGCCGCCGAAGGGCCGGTGCAACTGGTCCTGGAGCAGACGCAGGGCCAGGTGCGCATCGGCGTGCTGGATCAGGGCCCCGGCATCCCCGAGGACCAGCTGCAGGCAGTGTTTCGCCCCTTTCACCGGGTGGAGGCCTCGCGCAGCCCGGATACCGGCGGCTCTGGCCTGGGCCTGGCCATAGTCCAGCAACTGGCCCTGGCCAACGGCTGGCGCATCGCGCTGCACAACCGCCCCGGCGGCGGCCTGGCCGTCTGGCTGGAGTTACTCTGAACCTGACGATCATGGGGCGAGACGGCCACCCCGGAAAAAGAAAGTCCTCTCGACTCGGGCTCCAGGCTTCGTCCTACCTCCTCCATCCCTGGAGTCGTCGACTCGGGCTCCAGGCTTCGTCCTACCTCCTCCATCCCTGGAGTCGTCGACTCGGGCTCCAGGCTTCGTCCTACCTCCTCCATCCCTGGAGTCGTCGACTCGGGCTCCAGGCTTCGTCCTACCTCCTCCGCCCCCCTACCCAGTGACCTTCCTCCGGACAGGGGCAAAAAGCCAATATCCAGGGGCTCCAGCGGCATTTTCTCCGCAAGGGCGAGGGACTCAACCCCCTTTGCAAAGGGGGAAGCCAACTGCCGCCCCGAGGGCAAGGGCTGTGCTGTTTTATTCTTCTCTGTGTCCCATCGGCTAAAGACCCGAGGGATCAGTCAAGGAATTCACCAATCCGTCATCATCGCTTGCTAGCCTCTGCGGCCCGATTCAGGCCCAAAGAGGAGAGCCAGGCGTGTCTAACTTCACCTTACAGATACTGCATCATGCTGATTTTGAAGGCAATACCAATGCCATTGAGGATGCGCCACGGCTCGCGGCCCTGATGGATTACTTCGATGACACTCAGGCCAATACCCTGAAGCTGTCCGGAGGTGACAACTGGATCCCCTCACCCTGGTACAACGCCCAGACCAGCGACCTGAACAGCGCCCTGCAGCAGGCCTATGAGGCGCATTTTGGCCTGCCCACCGGTTCCCTGACCGGGCTTGAGGTCAACCCCGGCAGCCTGGATCAGGCGATTCTCAACCTGCTCGGCATCCAGGCCTCCGCCCTGGGCAACCATGACTTCGACGCCGGCCCGAATGACCTGGCGGCCATTATCGGCTTTAGCGCCGATGCCGGTGCAGACGGCCAGCTGGCCCTGTCCGAGGTGAGCAATGTCGGCTCGCTGTTCCCCTATCTGTCCAGCAACCTGGACTTTTCCGCCCATGCCGAACTCAGTGACCTCTATACCGCGACCCTGCAGGACCTCAGCCAGTTCGGCCTGAACAGCGATCTGCTGGCACCCTATGCCACCGTCCAGGTGGGTGGCGAGACCATCGGCCTGATCGGCGCCACCACGCAACGGCTGCAATCCATCTCCAGCCCCGGTGCTGTCAGCGTCATCGGCGCCAGTGATGACGACATGGCCCTGCTGGCCAGCCAGATTCAGGTCCGGGTGGACGAACTCAGCGCCCAGGGCGTGAACAAGATCATCCTTATGAGCCACCTGCAGGAATACAGCAACGAGCAGGACCTGGCCGGGCGTCTGACTGGGGTGGACATCATCCTCAGCGCCGGCTCCGACGCCATCTTTGCCGATAGCACGGACAGCCTGAAGCCCGGTCACCAGGCCAGCGAGGCCTATCCGCTGCTGCTCAGTGGCGCCGATGGCGCGCCGGTGCTGCAGATCAACACCGATGGCCAGTATCACTACCTGGGCCGCCTGCTGGTGGAGTTCGATGCGCAGGGCCGGGTGATCCCCTCCTCCATCGACCCGGCGCAGTCCGGCGCCTATGCCACCACCGATGCCGTGGTCAGCAGCCTCTACGGCAGCGCCGACCCCTATGCCGAGGGCAGCATGGCCAGCCGGGTGATGCTGTTGACCGATGCAGTGGACGAGGTCATAGGTGAAAAGCTGGCCAATGTCGCCGGTTATAGCAACGTCTTTCTGGATGGTCAGCGCGGCACGGTGCGCAATCAGGAGAGCAACCTGGGCAACCTGACGGCGGATGCCAACCTATATGCCGCCGAGCAATTCCTGCAGGCCAATCCCACGGCCCTGAACCATGCCGATGCCCCGCTGGTATCGCTGAAGAATGGCGGTGGCATCCGCGCCGAGATCGGCCTGGCCTATGGCGTGAGCGGGCCTGAGGCACCGGTTGATGCCGAGATAACCCAGCTGGCCATAGAGACCAGCCTGGCGTTCAACAACGGCCTGGTGCTCTACAGCACCACGGTGGCTGGGCTGAGAAACCTGCTGGAGCACGGCATTGCCAATGCCGGTGAAACCAGCGGCCGCTTCCCCCAGGTCAGCGGTCTGTCGTTTAGCTACGATGCCAGCCAGGCCGAGGGCAGCAAGATCCAGAGCCTGGCCATCACCGACGCTCAGGGCCAGATCGAGCAACTGCTGTTTGCTGAGGGGGATTTTGTCCTGCCCGCCGAGTCCCCGATCAACCTGGTCACCCTCAACTTCCTCGCCGATGGCGATGGCGATGGCTACCCCTTTGCCGCCAATCAGCAGGGCGATCTGGTGCCGCTGTATGACCCCGAGGCCGATGCCGGCTTCAGTACCCCCGGTTACGAACAACAGGCCTTCTACGATTACCTGCAGATCTTCCACGCCACGGCGGCCAGCGCCTACAACCAGGTCGAGACCTCGATGCAGCAGGATAGCCGTATCCAGTCCCTGGCCAGCCGCAGCGATGGCCTGGATGCCGCCACGCCGGAGCTGAGCCTGCTCGGCCGCTACGAAACCGGGCTGTTTGATCAGTCCGCCGCCGAGATCACCGCCTATGACGCCGACAGCGGCTATCTGCTGACGGTGAATGCCCTGGCCGCCCAGGTGGACCTGCTCTCCCTGCAACAGCTGGCGGCCGATGCCGGTGCCGCGCAGATCAAGATCGGCAGCGTCGATCTGAGCAGCTACGGCGCCGGGGTGAACAGTGTTGCCGTGCACAACGGCCTGGCCGCCGTGGCCGTAGAGGCGCAAGAGAAGACCGACAATGGCTCAGTGGTGCTGTTCCGCCTGGCCGACATCGGCAGCGACGGCAGCCTGAATAGCGCCAACATCAAGCAACTCAGTGTCGGTGCCCTGCCGGATATGCTGACCTTCAGTGCCGATGGCAGCCAGCTGCTGGTGGCCAACGAGGGTGAGCCCAATGACGACTACAGCATCGACCCCCTGGGCTCGGTCAGCGTGATTGATATGTCCGTCGGTTTTGACAACCTGAGCCAGGCGCAGGTAACCACCCTGGACTTCAGCGCCTTTAACGACCAGCAGGACGCCCTGCAGGCAGAGGGTGTGCGCATCTTTGGCCGTGACGCCACAGTGGCCAGCGACCTGGAGCCGGAGTACATCGCCCTGTCCGCCGATGGCAGCGAGGCCATTGTCGGCCTGCAGGAAAACAACGCCATCGCCCGCATCGATTTGAGCGGCACGCCGCGTATCCTGGATATCATCCCCCTGGGGCTGAAGGACCACAGCCTGCCCGGCAATGAGCTGGACAGCTCGGATAAGGATCAGGGCATAGACATCGCCAACGCGCCGGTGTTTGGCATGTATCAGCCCGATGCCGTGGTCGGCTTTAGCGTCGCTGGTACGGATTATTACCTGTTTGCCAACGAGGGTGATTCCCGCGACTACGATGGTTTCTCGGAAGAGGCGCGGGTGAAGGACCTGACCCTGGATCCAACCCGCTTTGCCGATGCCGCCAGCCTGCAGGCCGATGACCAGCTCGGCCGCCTGCAGGTGAGCACCGAGGGCGGTGCCGATAGCGATGGCGATGGCGATATCGACCAGCTGCTGGCCTATGGTGGCCGCTCCATCTCCATCCGCAGCGCCGATGGCCAGCTGGTTTGGGACAGCGGTTCCCTGATCGAACAGGCGGTGGCGCAGTACTTGCCCGAGTACTTCAACGCCAGCAACGATGACAACGAACTGGACAGCCGCAGCGACAACAAGGGCCCCGAGCCGGAGGGCCTGGCGGTGGGGCAGATCGGTGATCAGCTGTTTGCCTTTGTCGGCCTGGAGCGGGTCTCCGGCGTGATGACCTTCAACATCAGCGACCCGGCCAACCCCTATCTGGTGGGCTACAGCAACCACCGTGACTTCAGCGCCGATGTGGAAACCGCCGCCGCCGGTGATCTGGGGCCAGAGGGACTGACCTTCATCGACGCCCTGGACAGCCCCAGCGGACAGCCGCTGCTGGTGGTGGCCAATGAGGTCAGCGGCAGCATCAGCCTGTATCAGATCAGCGCCCCCAGCAATCAGGCCCGCTTTGACGCAGCCAGCGGCCAGCTGATCCTGCCGGAACTGAGCCTGAACTCGGCACTGGCTGACAGCTATCAGGCCCGCTTCAATCTGGTCAACTCCAGCCAGACCATCCAGCTACAGCTGGACCTGACCAGCCTGAGCGCGGTGGAGAACAACCCCCTGCTGGCCAACGCCGTGTTCAGCAATGGCCGCCTGGATATACCGCAGGTGGAGATACTGGGCCAGCACTACGCCGTTGAGCTGCAACTGATCGGCGATAACTACCTGTTTGAGCTGAGCAGCTTCAGCCTGCTGTAAGACCTGACACCCAGGTAAAGAAAGGGACGCAGAGCACGCAGAGTAAAAATCCACACCCTCAGCAGGCCAACTGTAGCTTGGATGAAGCGCAGCGGCATCCAGGGTTGGCGCTGCAACCTCTGCGCCTCTTTTCAGTCTTTGGCCTCAGAGCCATGCGGCGTGCGGGAATGCGCAGGGAAATTGGGGGCGGCCCGGTGATCAACCCAGATTACGCTGGACCACTCGGTTCCGCCCCGATTGCTTGACCTCGTACATCAACTCATCTGCCGCGTTGACGATCATCTCCAGGTCGCCGGGCAGGGTCTCGTAGCTGGCAATACCTATGCTGAGGGTCACCGGCCAGCCGTTCTCCTGCATCACCAGCCGCAGCCGCAACCGAATGCGTTCAATCAGGCTCATCACCTCATCGGCACGGGTGTTAGGCAGCAACAGGGCAAACTCATCACCCCCCATGCGACCGACCAGGTCCATTGTCCGAATCTCGCTGCGCAGCACCCGGGCAACCTGCTCTAGCAAGTGGTCACCTACCTCATGCCCGAGTCGATCGTTCACCAACTTGAAGTGATCCAGATCGATGAATACCGCGCAAAATGGCTCCCTGGAGCGTGCCGTTGCAGCAAGCACCTGCTGGCCGCGCTCGAAAAAATCCCGCCGATTGGACAACCCGGTGAGTGGATCAATCCTGGCCAACCGGGTCTCCCGTTCCAGAGCATCCCGCAGAAAGCGCAGAAACCAGACCTCCACCAGGGCAATCAGCAGCCGCATCAGGGAGTTGAACACCAGGGCCGCATCCGCGCCCGCCTGCAAATGGGCATCGATCAGGAACCACAGCCAGACAACCAGGCCAACCACGGCCAGGCCGACCAGTGGCCCCAACAGCCAGGCGGCCAGGAGCACCGGCAGGCCAAAGAATGCGTGAAACTCATAGCGCAGCCCGAAATGATGGTGGACATAGGCCACCGCCAGGGTCAAACACAATACCCCAGCCAGCACCGCATAGCGGGCCAATCCAGTGGGTTGCCACAACACCAGGCCACGCAGCCTGGCCAGAAACCGATCCGCTACAGCCAAATCGCAGGCCCTCAAACCCCAACAAGTATTTGCATCAAGGGGCTATGGTATATTGCCCAGGGCAGATCAAAAACACTTTATCCCGCAGGTGATGGCCTGGGGCATGGGATGGCACGATGAAGAAATTGAAGCATGAGGCCGAACTGGTCAAACTGGCCCTCAAGGCGGGCATGGGCATAGCCGAGCGGGCCGGGGCGGCCCAGTTTGAGGGAACGGATTCACGCAAGGACAAGCTGGAATACGTCTATCGCCTGCTGGTCTTCGCCAAGGCCATACAGCCCTTGCCCAAGGGCCAGGAGAGCCAGGAGAACATCCGCCACAAACTCGCCCTCTGGATCCAGCGCCGCCTGCCCAAGGACCATCCCCTGCACGGCTGACACACCGCCAAATTCCCAACCCTAGACCCGCGAGAGACACCGCATGAACAAGCACTACCCCGGACTGCACAACGACGACAACGGTGGCCTGACCCCCCTGGGCAAGGTCATCATGGACGCCTGGGTATTCGACCTGCTGCCCGAGGAGGAGGACTGCGCCAACTGGGACCTGGGGCGGCTGCAACCCCTGTACGATCAGGTCCATGCCGCCTGGGAGGGCTACGGTCACCTACCCAGCAAACTGCCCAAGGAGCTGCAGCAAAGGCACAGACGCATCTACGATGCCGCTCGCGAGCGCGCCCGCGCCGTCGGCTGGGACCCGGAGCGGGAATTCAATGACTGACCTGATTACCCCCTAACGGACATGAAGCAAGTGGTGACACCCCAGAGCATGAAACATCGCCGGGCGACCTGGCAGGCGTCGCGAGGCAAGCCGCCCTCCCACCCTGTTGCAGGTTTCTTGCGTTAGATCAATTAAACCTGCGGTTGGCATTCACTCCTGCACAATCTGGCCTAGAATCCTCCGGGTTGAGATTTTGTTTGAGGGGGCTGCCTGTGCTTGATGCTGTTGAGGTGAGTTGGCAGGCGGATGCCGCGCCGCCGGAGGCGGGCAATGCCTTGCCCCTGCTGCACGAGATCCGCCATGCCCTGCTGCGGCTGCAACAGGAGGGCGAGCCGACCCTGCTGGATCTGAGCGCCATCCCCTTCGGCCCGGGCGATCGTGATCGCCTGCTGGCGGCGCTGGGGGAGGGCGAGGTCAGCGCCCGCATCGAGGCCCTTGGCCCCACCCTGATCCGCGAGACCGCCCTGGCCGGGGTCTGGCTGGTGCAGTATTTCGACCCGGATGAGCAGGAACTGGTGCTGCATATCGAGATCAGCCACTGCCCCCGGCTGCTGAGCACCCCGGTCGAGGACATAGACCTGGCCCTGCGGCAGCTGGATGACCGGCTGGATACCCAGTTGCATGCCCAATCGGATAGCGAACCGGGTAGCGATCTGGACCAGCCATTGGATTCATCAGCCCCGCACCTGGCGGGATAGAGGAGCAACCATGGCAGAAGAAATCACCCTGCTGGAGAGCCTGCGCCGGCGCGGCGTGTCGCGGCGCGGCTTTCTCAAGTTCTGTACCGCCACCGCCTCGCTGATGGCCCTGCCACCGGCGCTGATCCCACGGGTGGCGGCGGCCCTGGAGCAGGCCAAGCGCCCCTCGGTGATCTGGCTCTCCTTCCAGGAGTGTACCGGCTGCACCGAGTCCCTGACCCGCAGCCATGCGCCAACGGTGGAGAGCCTGATCTTCGATCACATCTCGCTGGACTATCACCACACCCTGCAGGCCGCCGCCGGGGATGCCGCCGAGCACGCCCGCGAGGAGGCGATGAAGCAGCACCACGGCAAGTACATCCTGGTGGTGGACGGCTCCATTCCCCTGGCGGAGAACGGCAACTATTCGACCATTGCCGGCATCAGCAACCTGGAGATGCTCAAGGAGTGCGCCGAGGGCGCCGCCGCCATCGTCAGCGTCGGCACCTGCGCCGCCTACGGCGGCCTGCCCATGGCCAAGCCCAATCCTACCGGTGCCGTGGGCGTGAGCGAGATCATCAAGGACAAGCCCATAGTCAACGTACCCGGCTGCCCGCCCATCCCCACAGTGATTACCGGCGTGCTGGCGCATTTTCTGGTGTTCGGCAGCCTGCCGGAGCTGGATCACCTGGGCCGGCCCAAGGTGTTCTTCGGCCAGAACATCCACGACCGCTGTTACCGCCGCCCCTTCTACGAGCGCGGCCAGTTTGCCGAGACCTTTGACGACGAGGGTGCGCGCAAGGGCTGGTGCCTGTACAAGCTGGGCTGCAAGGGGCCGATTACCTACAACGCCTGTGCCACCAACAAATGGAACGAGGGCACCAGCTGGCCGGTAGAGTCGGGGCATGGCTGCATTGGCTGTTCCGAGCCCGGCTTCTGGGACTTCGGCGGCCTGTACAAGGCCCTGTCGGTACCCACCGGCAACATAGGCTCCACCGCCGTGGCCGCCGCCGCCCTAGGCGTGGCCGCTGGGGCCGGCCTGGCGGCGATGAACCGGAGCAAGAAGCAGGCCGCCGCCAAGGCCCACGAAACCATGACCGTTACCGATCTGAACAAGGAAACCTGATATGTCCGCAGAAGCCCTACTCGCCTGGGCGCGCGGCCCGGCATTTGAGGTGGCCCTGGTCATCTTCATTGCCGGTATGCTGTTGCGCTTGTTTGAAATCCTCAGCCTGGGGTACAAGACCGACCTGTCCGAGGCCCGTGGCAGCGGTGTTCAGGGCGGCCTGCGCACCCTGTTCAGCCGCAGCCTGCCACGGCCGAGCATCCTGGCCAAGGAGCCGCTGCGCATCATCAACTCCTTTGTCATGCACATTGGCCTGCTGGCAATGATCTTTCTGTTCGGCCCGCACGTCGCGGTGTTTGAGTCCCTGCTCGGTTTTGGTTGGCCCAACCTGCCCTCGGGGGTGATCGATGCCCTCTCCGCCATGACCCTGATCACCCTGGTGGTGGCCCTGATGCTGCGCCTGAACAACCCGGTGTTGCGCTTTCTCAGCACCCCAGGCGACTACTGGGCCTGGCTGGTCACCCTGCTGCCGGTACTCACCGGCTACCTGGCCTACAACCATCTGTTGCTGCCCTATACCCTGATGCTGGCGCTGCACATCCTCAGCGTCGAGTTGTTGCTCATCAGCGCGCCCTTCAGCAAGCTGACGCACATGTTCAGCTTTGCCCTGTCGCGCTGGTATCAGGGCTATAAGGCCGGTCATAGGGGGATAGAATCATGAGTGGGGCATCCATCGAAAAGGGCATTGAGTTCATCAAGGAACAGATCGATGCCAGCACCGCCAGCTACTTCAGCTCCTGCGTGCATTGCGGGCTGTGCGCCGAGGCCTGCCTGTTCTTCAACCAGACCCAGGACCCGCGCTACATCCCGATCAACAAGGTCGAGCCCATGCGCCGCATCTGGGAGCAGGAATACACCCTCTGGGGCCGCCTGAAGAGCGCCCTGGGCCTGACCCAACCGGTCAGCGAACAGGACTTTGCCGACTGGGAAGAGCTGGTCTATGACGGCTGCTCCCTGTGTGGCCGCTGTAGCCTGGTCTGCCCGGTGGGCAACGACATCTCCGGCATGATCCGCAAGATCCGCGAGGGCTTTGCCGCCGCCGGTCACGCCCCCGAGGGCCTGATCGGTGCCACCACCCGGGCGATCGAGATCGGCAGCCCCATGGGCGTGCGCCTGCCGGCGGTGAAGGCGCAGATCGGCCACGTGGAAGACAGCATCGACCTGGAGATTCCCCTGGACAAGGCCGGGGCCGAGTACATGGTGCTGCTGTCCTCCATGGAGATCATGAACTTCCCCGAGTACATGGAGGCGGTGGCGCGCATCATGCACCAGGCCGGCAAGAGCTGGACCATCTCCTCCAAGGCCTTCGAGGCCACCAACAGCGGCATCCAGATCGGCGTCTCCGACCTGGCCCGGGAGCTGGTGCAGCGGGTGGTGGACGCCGCCGAGGAACTGGGGGTAAAGACCGTCATCAGCCCCGAATGCGGCCACGCCTACACCGCCATCCGCTGGGAGGGGCCAAACCTGATCGGTCGGTCCTACAAGTTCAAGGTGCGGCATATCCTGGAGGTGCTCGATGAATTCCGCAGCCAGGGCCTGCTCAAGACCCAGGGCCTGGAAGAAGCGCGCCTGACCTACCACGACCCCTGTCAGATCGCGCGCAAGGGCGGCATCGTCGAACACCCCCGCCGACTGCTCGATATGGTGGCGAAGAACTTCGTCGAAATGCCCGATGCCGGGGCGATGAACTGGTGCTGCAGCGGCGGCGGCGGGGTCAGTGCCAACGAGCGCGCCGAGGGGCTCAAGCTCACCGCCTTCAAGCAGAAAAAGGCCCAGCTCGACGCGGTCAAGGTAGATACCCTGGTCACCGCCTGCGCCAACTGCCGCATCACCCTGGAGGAGGGCCTGGAACACTACGAGATGGACCTGCCGGTGGTGGGGCTGACCGAGATGATTGCCGAACACCTGGTTGACACCAGCCCGGAAACGCCCGCCAAGGAGAACGCCCAATGAACAGCAGCATCAGCAACGACAGGGAAATGAAGACCGCCCTGCAGGGCCTGGATGCCATCCAGCAACGCCTGATCGGCGCCCAACTGGTGGAGAGCGTGATGGATCTGTGCAACGACGAGCGCCTGCGCTCGGTGCTCAACAGCGCCCTGGATGCCGAGGCCGACGCGGATCGCCTGGGTCTGGCGCAAAAGACCGTCAAGCAGGCCGTGCTGGATAGCCACGCCCGCTGCGGTGCCGCCGGTGACTGGCAGGACCAGGCCACCTACTTTGTTGGTCGCGCCCTGCACGCCTGTCTCAGCCCGCAGGTGCTCAAGGAGGGCAAGAGTCCGGCCTGGCAGGCGGCACTGAGCTGCCGCATGGCCCGCACCAGTGCCGCCATCGATCAGACCGACGAGCAGGAAGACAGCAGCCCGGCGCAGGAAACCACCCGGCAATATGTCATCCTTTCCCGCTTTCTGGAAAACCTCTGAGGACGTCCCCCATGAGTGAACGCATAGTCGTTGACCCCATCACCCGTATCGAGGGCCACCTGCGCATCGAGGCGCAGATGGCCGGCAACAAGATCGATCAGGCCTACTCCTCCGGCACCATGGTGCGCGGCATCGAGATCATCCTGCAGGGCCGCGACCCGCGCGACGCCTGGGCCTACGCCCAGCGTATCTGCGGCGTCTGCACCCTGGTGCACGGCATTGCCTCGATTCGCGCGGTGGAGGACGCCCTGGACTACAGCATCCCCGCCAACGCCCAGCTGATCCGCAACCTGATGATCGGTGCCCAGTATATCCACGACCACGTCATGCACTTCTATCACCTGCATGCGCTGGACTGGGTGGACGTGGTCTCGGCCCTGAGCGCCGACCCCAAGGCCACCGCCGAGCTGGCGCAGAACGTCTCTCCCAGCTATCCTAAATCCTCGGCCGGCTACTTCAACGACATGCAGAAACGCCTCAAGGCCTTCGTCGATGGCGGCCAGCTGGGCATCTTCGCCAAGGCCTACTGGGGTCACCCGGCCTACAAGCTGCCACCGGAGGCCAACCTGATGGCCGTGGCCCACTACCTGGAGGCACTGGAGTGGCAGCGCGACGTGGCCAAGCTGCACGCCATCTTCGGTGGCAAGAACCCGCACCCCATGTTCCTGGTGGGCGGCGTGCCCAGCCCCATCGATCTCAACTCCGACTCTGCCATCAACGCCAAAAAGCTGTCCCAGGTGCAGAATATCATCGACCAGATGCGCAGTTTCGTCGATCAGGTCTATGTGCCAGACACCCTGGCCATTGCCGGTTTCTACAAGGACTGGTTCGAGCGCGGTGAGGGCCTGGGCAACTTCATGGTCTATGGCGACTTCCCCAGCGGCCAGGGTAACCTGGGCGACCCGGCCAGCTGGTGGATCAAGCCCGGCGTCATCCTCAACCGCAATCTGGATGAAATCCATCCGGTCGATCTGCGCGACCCTGCCGAGGTACAGGAGTTCGTCAGTCACAGCTGGTACGACTACAAAGACGGCAAAGACCAGGGCCTGCACCCCTGGGATGGCGAGACAAAATTCAATTACAAGGGCCGTGGCGGGCCGGACGCCCCCTACAAACAGCTGGACGTGAGCGATGGCTACACCTGGCTCAAGGCACCGCGCTGGAAGGGGCACTCGGTGGAGGTCGGCCCCCTGGCGCGGGTGCTGATGCTCTACGCCGGTGGTGACGAGGCCACCCGCGCCTTGGTCGATGCCACCCTGGGCCAGCTCAAGGCGGACAAGCGCGCCCTGTTCTCCACCCTGGGCCGTACCGCTGCGCGCACCCTGGAGACCAAGCTGATCGCCGATCGCATGCAGGGCTGGATGAATGAACTGCTGGCCAACATCAAGGCCGGCGACACCCGCACCTTCAACGAAAAGCAGTGGGAGCCCTCCAGCTGGCCCAATCTGGCCAAGGGCGTTGGCTTCACCGAGGCCCCCCGCGGCAGCCTGGCGCACTATGTGGTAATCAAGGACGGGCTGATCGACAACTACCAGGCGGTGGTGCCCAGCACCTGGAACGCCGGCCCGCGCGACCCGGAAAACAAGCCCGGCGCCTACGAGGCGGCGCTACAGGACAACCACGAATTGCACGACCCCCAGCAGCCGGTGGAGATCCTGCGCACCATCCACAGCTTCGACCCCTGCATCGCCTGCGCCATCCACCTCAGCGACGAGGACGGCGAAGAGATGCTGCAAGTAAAAATCAGCTGATGCTGACCTGTAGCCCGGATGCAGCGAAGCGGAATCCGGTGTGGGGCTGGAGCAGCACAGGGCGGGCCGCGCCCGCCGCCAACTCACCCGGTTTGAGGATACTCCCCGGTAAGGGCACGGCGGCCACGGGCCGCCCTATGACCTCCGAGCCAGCGCTCGGGGTTCCCCGGAGCTCCCGGCACGGGGATCAGTTTTTGGATAAAATCAGCGGTAAAGCCGCCTGTTTTGGGTTAATCTTTGCCTGCGCCCCGAGCGATTCTTTGACAACCTATTGAGGACAGCCATGAGCCAAAAATTCCTGATTGCCACCACCGCCCTGCTCAGCTCCACCAGCCTGCTGGCCCACGGGCCCCACGCCGAGGTCCACGGCCAAGGCCTGGGCGAAACCCTGCTGCATCTGCTGGCCCACGCCTGGCCCGTGATCCCCATCGCCGCCGTGGGTTACTTTTTCTATCAGCGCAAACGCAACAAGGCCTAGGCATAGATACCCACACCTGCACGGCAGGCCTAGCGGCGGGCACGGCCAGCCCTATGCCGCTGCGTGGTTGAATCCAAAAAGAACCGTCGAAGCACAGATTTCACAGATTTAGGCAAATTTTTCGGGTATTCGGCATCCAGTGTGGCATGCCTGACACGAGCAAATCAGGCGTGAATACTGAACCTAAAAAAGGCAGTTGAACCACAGAGTTCGCAGATTTACGCAGATTTTGCAGCATGTTTGCCAAGTGCAACCACCCACCCGGCGGGTGACTAATCAAGCCACTCTAACCCAATAAAAATCAATCAGTTAATCTGCGACAATCGGCGTAATCTGCGGTTTATAGAATTAAGGCCGCTCCTACGCCCATGGGCTGTCCGGCGGGAGCAGGCTTACCCATGACTCCAGCCGCTTGCTGATTGAGGTTGGACAAGCGGGTAATGCTCCCGATAATCAACCTGTCGCGCAGCAACGCAAAATTCTGCCCTCTATCCTCTGTCCTCAGGCAGCGGCATAGGGCGGGCCGCGCCCGCCGCCTGGCCACAGCAATGAAGCCTGCCCCTAGTGGTTGCTCGGCGGCCACGGGCCGCCCTATTCGACTGGCTGAGATTTGTGAGTAATCAGGAATGACTTTCGCCGGTGAATTCATTCGCTGCGCAGCAACTCAATCCCTGTCCCCTGAACCAGCTCCTCGGCCGGTAATGGCTTGGAAAACACAAAGCCCTGTCCATAGTTACAGTTGATCTCCCGCAGTAGTTGCTGCTGCGCCTGGGTCTCAATACCCTCGGCCACTACCTGTAAATCCAGGCTTTGGCTCATGGCCAAAATGGCTTGGACCAGGGCGCGATCCCGACTTTGCTCCACCATGTCCCGAATAAAGGCGCGATCGATCTTGACCGCATCCACCGGGAAATTTTTCAGGTAGGACAGTGACGAATAACCCGTGCCAAAGTCATCCAGATAGACCTTGAAACCCAGCTCCCTGACCTGTTCCAGCCAGGTCGTCACACCCTCCAGGTCATCGGCCAGGGCGGTCTCGGTGATCTCCAGCACCAAGAATTCGGGCTCCAGCCTGTGGTACTGGGTCAGCTCAAACAGCCACTTGGGGTCGATGCCCTGGGGTATTTGGTGGGCGGAGACGTTGACCGATGCATAGAACACCAACCCCCGCTGCCGCCATTCCTGTAGTTGTTGGCAGACAGCTTTGCATACCCATGTGCCTATGGCCTGGATCAGCCCGGCCCCTTCGGCAATGGGGATGAAATGGGCGGGGCTGATGGGGCCAAGCTCGGGATGCCGCCAGCGCAACAGGGACTCGACCCCCAGGGTGGCACCGCTGTGCAGATCGACTATGGGTTGGTAATGGATGCTCAGCTGGTCTTGGGTCAGGGCCTGGCGCAGATCCCGTTCCAATCGGTGTCGCTGCAGTACTTCCTTGTCCATCGCCTCGGTAAAGAAGCGCAGTCGGCTGCCGCCCTCGGCCTTGGCCCTGGACAGGGCCAGGGTGGCGTTACGCAGCAGCAGTGGGTGGCTGTCGGCATCATCGGGAAACAGGCTGATACCGATACTGGCATCGATCTCGGCCCGCCCCTCGGGCAGAACAAAGACCTCCTGTATCCGCTCCAGCACCTGTTTGGCCATTGCCTCGCACTGGCGATGATCGGCCTGCTCGGTCAGCACCAGGGCAAATTCGCTGCCGCCAATGCGGGCAGCGGTATCTATTTCACGGATTGAGTCACTCAGCCGCGCAGCTACCTGCTGCAACAGGGCATCGCCACTGAGATAGCCCAGACTCTCGTTGACCTGCTTGAAGCGATCCAGGGCGATAAGCAGCAGACAGAGCGTGCAGCGGTTGCGGTTGTGCTGCTTGAGGGCCTGATCCAGGCGTTCCAGCAACAGGGTGCGATTGGCCAGACCGGTGAGGGCATCGTAGTTGCCGTGGTGGCGAATCTCCCGCTCGGTGAGTTTGCGCCGGGTGATCTCACTGGCCTGGGCGATATAGCCGCTGACTTCGCCCTGGGCATCCCGCACCGCGGTGATGCGCTCCCACTGCGGGTAGATGGAGCCGTTTTTATGCCGATTCCAGATCTCCCCCTCCCAGAAACCCTGCTGCAGCAGCCCATGCCAAAGTTGCTGATAGAATTCTCGATCATGCCGACCGGATTTGAACAGACGCGGGGTCTGGCCTATGACTTCTTCTGGGGCATAGCCGGTCAGCTCGGTGAAGGAGGGGTTGACCCGGTGAATCACCCCCCTGACATCGGTCAGGACGATGCAGTCGCTACTGACCTCAAACAGGGTCGCGGCCTCTTGCAGTTGTCGATTTTGCTGCTGCAGGGCCTGCTGCAACTGGCTCAGATGCAGATGGGTGGCGACCCGGGCCAATACCTCTTCCGCCTGAAAGGGCTTGCTGATGTAATCCACTCCCCCAAGCTGAAAGGCGCGCACCTTGTTCTCGGCATCCTGCAGGGCGCTGAGGAAGATCACCGGCACCTTGGCCGTGACCGGATTGGCCTTGAGCCGTTCGCAGACCTGATAACCGTCCAGCCCGGGCATCATGATGTCCAGCAGTATCAGGTCAGGCACTTCCTCCTGGGCGGCGTACAGGGCCTGTTCACCCTGGGAGAGGGGCCGTACCTCATAGTTTTCAGCCGAGAGGATGGAATTGATCACCTTGAGATTTTCCAGGGTGTCGTCCACCACCATGATGTGCGGTTTTTGATTTTCAGTCATCCGAGTGCTTCCCCCGCAAAAGTTCCAGCCATTCTAACACCCGCGGATAGTCGTAGTTCTCAATCCAGCCCCGCAGCTGGTCTGCCAGTATCGGATCTTTGGCGGCCAGTTGGTCCAGGAGGGGGCTTGCCCGCTCAGGCCTGGCGCGGCGCATGGCCTGGCTCAGACCATCGAGCCAGTCACTGGAGAGGCCCAGCGCAAGGCAATCCTTAGGGGAGGGGATTTCCGGCCCTTGCCCCAGGACTTGCTGGGTGGGCCTTGTTTTGGCCACGGGGATTGCCTGCTCAGTGCCGAGCCAAACCAGGGGCAGCTGGGCCTGGAGCACATCCAGAAGGGCAGCGTATTGCAAGGGCTTGCTGAGAAAATCCCGGCAACCGGCAGCCAGGCATTGCTCGCGATCCTCGTCAAATGCCCGGCCGGTCAGGGCGACGATACATTTATTCGCCGCGCCGGGCCGGGCCATGAGCTGTTGCGTGGCCTCCAGGCCATCAAGCCTCGGCATGCATCTGTCCATCAGTATCAGATCAAAGGCCTGCTGTTCGGTGAGGGCAAGGGCCAGCTGGCCATCTTCGGCCTCGCTCAGGGCAAAGCCCAAGGGCTCCAGCAGATTGACCAGCAGGGAACGATTGAGGGGCTCATCATCGACCAACAGCAGGCGGAAGCCTTGCTCCAGGCCGTCGGTGCGCCGGTAGCCTGTGACGCTGAGGGTGTCCATGCCCTGCTCGGCTTCTCGCCATTGCTGTTCCAACAGCTGTAACGGCAGCCGTACCTTAAACAGACTACCCTGTCCTGGTTGGCTTTCCAGCTCCAACAGGCCGCCCATTTGCTCCACCAGATTGCGGCTGATGGCCAGTCCCAGGCCGGTGCCCTGCTGTTTGTAGTGGGCCTCACCGACCTGGCTGAAGGGCTTGAATACCTCGACCTGCTGCTCTGGGGCTATGCCGATACCGCTGTCGCTGACCCGAATCAGCAGATCGCCATCGGCCTGGGGACTCAGGTCCGAGCCCTTCTGGTAACTTGCCTCCAGGCGTACCTGGCCGTGCTGGGTGAATTTGATGGCATTGCTGAGCAGGTTGACGCAGATCTGGCGCAGACGCTTGGCATCGAGCTTGACCCAAGCGGGCAGCTGCTCTTCATGGCATTCAAAGCAGAGTTCCTTTTCCTGCGCCTTGAGGCTGAACAGCCGCCCCAGGTCCACAAAAAAGCCGCGCAAGGCAAAGGGCTCAGGCACCAGCTCCAGGCGACCGGCCTCGATCTTGGCCAGGTCCAGCACGTCGTTGATCAGGTTCAGCAGGTGGTCGCCGCTTTGTTTGATGATCTCCAGGTTATGCCGCTTATCCCGGTCTAGATCGGGATCGCGCAACAGGACCTGGGAAAAGCCCAACACGGCGTTGAGCGGGGTACGCAGTTCGTGACTCATGTTCGCCAGGAAGGCGCTCTTGGCCTGACTGGCCGCCTCTGCGGCAATCTTGGCCGCCTGCAGTTCCTCTTGCAGCTGAATCAGGCTCAGGTAACGGCCCAGAATGGTGGCGGCGATACGCAGCATGGTGATCTCATCCTCATGCCAGCGGTGCTGGTGCCGGGTCTCGTCGAAGCCAATCAGGCCCCACCAGCGCCCCTGCACCTCGATCGGCACCACCAGGATGGAAATGATGCCCTGTTCAATCAGGGTTTGACGCTCTATCTCAGGGAATTCCGCCAGAGAGCCGTAGATACTCTCCCCTCGGCCCAGGCGCTCAGTCCAACGGGCAAAGCCGTCTTCATAGACAAAATGCTGCAAATCCGGATTGTCCAGCTGCGCGATCACGCCGGGGGCGCAGACCTCGTAGGTCTGACGGGTACAGAGCCGGTTTTGTTGATCGATGAAGTTCTCGAAGATATAGACCCTTGCCGCGTCGGTACAGTCACGTAACCGGTCCAGGGCCTCATTGATATTTTCCTTCACCGAGCGCTGGTGCAACAGGCAGAGGGAGGCACTGGTTACCGCCATTTGGTAATTGAGCGAACGCTCCAGTCGTTGCTCCGCCAGCTTGCGACGGTTGATCTGGCCGGCCAATTGGCGATTCCAGATCAGGATCAGCAGTATCACCAGGGCGGTCCCCCCGGCCAACTGCCACAGCAGCGCGTAATCCAGCTTGCGCTGTTGCAGCGGATTGGCCCACATCCACTGGCGGTGCAGCTGCAGACGTTCCTCCGGGGTGATGGCGGCAATGGCGCGATTGAGCAGGGGCAGCAGGGGGGCATGTTCCTGAGCCAGCATGATCTGTAGCTCAAAGGAGACATCCGTGACCCCGGCCAGATGCAGCAGATGGTCGTCACGCTCGGCCAGGTAGTGTTGCAGCACCGGCAGTATATCCACCGCCACACGGGCCTGTCCCTGGGCCACCGCCTGCAGCGCCGTTGGGGTGTCCTTTACCAACAGAAATCGCATGTTCGGGTACTTCTGCTTGAGCAGGTGGTAGGCGCTATAGTGCTCGCCTACCGCTATTATTTGATCCTGCAGGGCCGAGGCCGCTGTGATGATGCCATCATCCCGGCGCATGACCATGGCGATGGGAAACTGCTCGTAGCCCTGGCTGAACAGGGCAAACTCGGCGCGGTCCTGGGTAGAGGTGGTTGCCATGAACAGATCCGCCTTGCCCTGTTGCATGTCAGCCACCACGGCGGCAAAGGGCTTGGGCGGCAGTATCTGCTCCTGCAACTGTAATTTATCGCGCAGCAGGGTCCAGTAGTCCTCGCTGATACCGACCACCTTGCCCCGCTCATCGACATAGGAGAAGGGCCGCCAGCCGAGCGAGGTAGAGCGGCGTAGGGACAGTTGCGCCAGATAGCGGCGTTCCGCATCGCTCAGCTGTACCTGGCCTTGCCGATCCATGCCGCCCACCTGCCCCAGCCAGGTCTGGGCAATGGCCTCGCGTTTGGCCAAAGGGATACTGGCCAGGGCCTTGTTGATGATGCCCGGCAGCAGGGGCCAGTCCTTGCGCAGCGACATCAAGACAGGGTGGCGACTGGACTCGATGAAGCCAGAAACTTCAAACCCCATCAGGCTGTTGTTGCGCCGCCACCACTCCAGGTCTATGGCCCCGATCACCGCCTCCACCTGACCCTCCAGCAGGGCCTTGGCCAGGGCCTCGTTGCTGCTCAAGCCCTGGGCTTCTATCCCCGGCACCTGGGCCAGCATCTCATCGACCACCCGCATCCCGGCCAGATAGCCAACCCGCCGCCCGGCCAAATCCTCCAGCCGCTGCAAAGGGGTGGAGTTGCTGCGCACATAGATGTGGAAGTAGCCGTGATAGTAGGGCTCAGTGTAGAGAAAATACCGATCCCAGATGGAATTGGGGGCCGAAGCCGCCAGGCCGTCGATCTCCCCGGTCAGGGCCTTGTCGGTCACCGCCTGCCAGTCCTGTTCCACATGCAACTGCAGGCGATTGCCCAGTCGCTGGTTGAGCAGACGCAAATAATCCACCACCAGGCCGCTGCGGGAGCCGTCTGGATTGATAAAGACATCGGGCTGAAACTGGTCGGAGATGCCCAGCACAATGCGCGGATGGGCATCCAGCCAGGCGCGTTCTTCTACGCTCAGATCCAGGGCAGGGTCCTGCACCGCCACCCCTGGCGCAGAGATCAGCCAGAGGCATGCCAAGAGACAGATATGCAACAAACGCCGGGGCATAGCGGCCTCCTGTATGTCGAATTTGGCCAGCTACTGAAGGTATCATAAGTAATCTTGGGAGGGGGAGGGCAGGAGATAGAATTTCCATCATTGTGCGACAAATTCATTTAATGACGCAAAAGACCTTCAACCCCCTGCCCTCCTTAACTACCCAGGCCATTAAGCCCCTTACCCCTTTGGGGAGAAACCGCCTCAGCCCTTGGTGACCGGTTTTTTCCCGTAACCGGGGGAAGCTTATGGGGTAGAGAGTTGGCCTCCCCCTTTGCAAAAGGGGGATTGAGGGGGAGCATTACCCACTTGTCTCACCTCGATCAGCAAGCGGCTGGAATCATGGGCAAGCCCGCTCCCACTGGGCCAACCCTATCGATGCGGCGTAGAATGACCAGCTTGGGCTGGAACAAATGGGTAATGCTCCGATTGAAGAAATCCCCCCTACCCCCCTTTGTAAAGGGGGGAATTTGAGCCCCTCTCCTTGAAGGTGAGAGGGAGCGAGTAATTACCTCAGTCCTCTGTCTTCTGCTCAAGCCATCTTCCTGTCACATTGGTTGCGCACAATCGCCCCATCATTCAATGACATCAGAGGGGGCCTTGCTATGGAGCGTTTTGCCGATGAGTTGGACCTGACCCAGGTCCGGATTGAAGAGTTGACCCAGCGGACCATCGCCGAGATCCGCCGTAAGCTGAGTGATGGCGTGGGCCGCGCCGACTGCCAGGATTGCGGTGGCCAGGTGCCCAGCGAGCGCCTGCGTCATGTACCCAACGCCACCCGCTGCGCGCCCTGCCAAGAGCGCCATGAGCGGCAACAATCCCAATTCCAATTCAGCGCCAGCGCGGCATTCTAGGGGCATACATGGAACATCTCAGGCCAGCCAATGGCTCAAAAAAGACCGGTCTGGGCAATCGCCTGCACCAGAACCTGTTCAGCAGCCTGTATCAGCGCAACCTGATCTACAACACCTGCTGGGAAGACCCGGCGGTGGACCGCGAGGCCCTGCAGATCGGCCCCGAGGACCGTATGCTGGTGATCACCAGCGCCGGTTGCAACGTGCTTGACTACGCCCTGTGTGGCCCGGCCCGCATCCACGCGGTGGACGCCAATCCGCGCCAGACCGCCCTGCTGGAGCTGAAACTGGCGGGCATACGCCAGCTGCAACACAGTGACTTCTTCGCCCTGTTCGGCCAGGGCGGGCATCTCCAGGCCCAGGAGATCTATCAGGATGCCCTGCGTGCTGAGCTGTCCGATTTCGCCCGGGGCTTCTGGGATAGGCGCATCCACTGGTTCAGCCGCAGCGGACGCAACGACAGCTTCTATTACTTCGGTTTGTCCGGGCTGGTGGCGCGGGGTTTTCGCAACTACCTGCGCCTGCGTCCCAAGCTGAGGGAGGCGATTTATGGCCTCTACCACAGTCAGGACCTGGACGAGCAGCGGGCGCGCTACGATGAAGAAATCGCCCCCCTGCTCTGGGGGCGGACGGTGAAATGGATGATCAGCCGCCCGCTGACCATGAGCCTGCTGGGCGTGCCGCACCCCCAGCGCGAGGAGGTCAAGCGCAGCCATCAAGGCGGCATCTACGGCTTTGTGCGCGACTCCATCGAATACGTCTTTCGCCATCTGCCGGTGGCGGACAACTACTTCTGGGCGGTGTATATCCACGGCAGCTACAGCCCCAGCTGTTGCCCTGAATACCTCAAGCCGCACAACTTTGCCGCCCTGAAGAGCGGCCTGGTGGACTGCATCCGGCCCCACAGCGGCCTGATCACGGACTTTCTCAACCAGACCGATGAGGCCATCTCCCGCTTTGTGCTGCTCGATCACATGGACTGGATGAGCGTCTATCACCCCCAGGCCCTGGCCGAGGAATGGGCGGCAATACTGCAACGCGCCACCCCAGATGCCCGGCTGATCTTCCGCAGCGCCCATGCCCGGCCCGATTACCTGGAGCAGATCCGCATCCCCGGCCACAACAGCCGGGTGCAGGAGCTGTTTCAGTTTGACCCGGCGCTGGCCGAGCGCCTGACCCTGAAAGACCGGGTGCACACCTACGCCGGTTTTCACATCGCCCAGCGCCAGGCCGCGCCGGGGTATGCCTGATGGCCCTGGCCGAGGATGGCCGCATCCTCTGGGCCTTACTGCGCGGCCAACCGGGGCAGGGCAGCCTGCAGGAGCGGCTGAACGGATTCTATGGCCCGCAGGCCGCCCAATATGACCAGTTCCGCGAACGCCTGTTGCAGGGTCGTTCCGAGCTGCTGCATGATCTGGCCGGGCGATTAAACAAGGGTGATAGCCTGCTGGAGATGGGTGCCGGCACCGGGCGCAACCTAGCCTTTCTCAGCCCACGGTTGGATGATCTGGCCCGGGTGGAGCTGGTGGACCTGTGCCAGCCCCTGTTGGCCCAGGCCGAGGCGCGCTGGCGGCACCTGCCCCAGGTGCAGGTGATTGAGGCGGATGCCACCTGCTATCGGCCGCAACAGCCAGTGGATGCGGTGTATTTTTCCTATTCCCTGAGCATGATCCCGGACTGGTTCAGCGCCATCGACAACGCACTGGCCCTGCTCAAGCCGGGGGGCTGGCTGGCGGTGGTGGATTTTTACGTCAGCCGCCGCAGCCCGGCACCGGGGCATAGACGCCACGGCGCCCTCTGTCGCCACTTCTGGCCGGCCTGGTTCGCCCACGACGGGGTGCAGCCCAGCCCCGATCACCTGCCCTATCTGGAGGCACGCTGCGAGCGGGTCTCCCTGGCCGAGGAAATGGCCCGCGTGCCCTATCTACCCCTGCTCCGGGTGCCCTACTACCGCTTTCTGGGGCGAAAAAAAGGCCAGTAGGCCTCAAACCTAACGATCATGGGGCGGAGAACGGAGGACTGAAGACTGAAAAAAGGGAAGCGCCTTATACGCGGCATGGCCCGCAGCCGGGTTGCCCGGCTGCGGGGTTGGGTGCCCAGAGGGTCTGTTATTGCACGGTCTGGAAGTTGTTGCCTACCAGGGGTTCGGCCTCGATCTGAGAGACGTGGCACTGGTTGCAGAAGTAACGACGACCGGGCATCTCATCCAGTATCTTGCCATGGGCGTCGGCGTAGTGGGACTCGGGCATGGGTACGGACTTGGCCTCTTCCTCGCCCTTTTCCTTCTGATGACAGTCCAGGCACTCGTTCTGGCTGAGATTGACGGTGTATTTCTCGTTACGGTGCGGGGCCAGCGGTGGCTGCTGCTCGAAGGTTTTGGGGATGTTCTCCTTGTCGTTGATGAACCTGACCAGCTTGGGCGCTGGGGCATCGGCCGCTATGGGGTCTTTGCCGCCGAGGGATTTAAGCTCGGCCAGGCTGGCACCGGACAGACCCAGCAGGACGCTGAGCAGGATACTGTAGAACAGAACGGATGTTTTCATGTCTTCTCCTCTCACTGGGCCTTGGGCCCAGGCGTGGATAAATAAGGGATTGTTGCTGTATCGAGGCGGGCCTCAGGCCTTGACCACCTTTACCGCTACCTTTTTGAAGTCGGTCTCTTTCGACAGCGGGTCGGTGGCATCAAGCACCAGCTTGTTGACCAGGCGACCGGCATCGAAGAAGGCCACAAAGGCCATGCCCTCGGGCATCTTGTTGCGGCCCCTGGTCTCCACTCGCAGGCTGATCTCGCCGCGACGACTGATCACCCGGGCCAGATCGCCCCGGCGCATACCGCGCTTCTTGGCGTCTTCCGGGTGCATGTACACCACGGCATCAGGCGCGGCGCGGTAAAGTTCGGGTACGCGGCGGGTCATGGTGCCGGTGTGCCACTGCTCCAGGATACGACCGGTACACATCCACATATCGTATTCGTCATCCGGGGCCTCGGCCGGTGGCTCATAGGGCGCGGAGATGATCTTGGCCTTGTTGTCCGGGTTGCCGTAGAAGGCGATGCCGGCACCCTTGGGGACGAAGGGGTCATAACCCTCGCGGTAGCGCCATAGGGTCTCCTTGCCGTTGACCACCGGCCAGCGCAGGCCACGGACCTTGTGATAATGGTCGAACTCGGCCAGGTCGTGGCCCTTTTTCGGCCCTTGGATACCGAACACGCGGTATTCCTCATACAGGCCCTTTTGCAGATAGAAGCCGAAGGCCTCCATCTCGTCATTGAGATACTGATTGCCGCGGTCGTCGGTGACCGTCTGCTTATCGAACTTGTTCACCGCGCCGTTGGCGTAGAGCACGTCGAACAGGGTCTTGCCGCGGTATTCGGGCTTCTTCGCCAGCAGTTCTTCAGGCCAGACCTCTTCGGTCTTGAAGCGCTTGGAGAACTCCACGTACTGCCAGAGGTCGGAACGGGACTCGCCCGGGGCCTGGACCTGTTGACGCCAGAACTGGCTGCGCCGCTCGGCGTTGCCGTAGGCGCCTTCCTTCTCCACCCACATGGCGGTGGGCAGGATCAGGTCGGCGGCCATGGCCGAGACCGTGGGGTAGGGATCGGAGACAACGATGAAGTTGTCCGGGTTGCGCCAGCCGGGGTAAGTCTCTTCGTTGATGTTGGGGCCGGCCTGCATGTTGTTGGTGGTGCTGGTCCAATAGCAGTTGAGCTTGCCGTCCTTGAGCATGCGGTTTTGCAGTACGGCGTGGAAGCCAACCTTGCCGGGCAGGGTGCCTTCCGGCAGCTGCCAGACCTTTTCCGAGAACTCCCGGTGTGGCTTCTTGGCCACTACCAGGTCGGCGGGAAGGCGGTGGGCAAAGGTACCCACTTCGCGTGCGGTACCGCAGGCGGAGGGCTGGCCGGTCAGCGAGAAGGGGCCGTTGCCCGGCTCGGAGATCTTGCCGGTGAGCAGGTGTACGTTGTACATCAGGCCGTTGACCCAGACCCCACGCACATGCTGGTTGAAGCCCATGGTCCAGTAGGAGACGATCTTCTTGCTCGGATCGGCATAGAGCTTGGCCAGGCGCTCCAGGCTCTCTACCGGCACGCCAGACAGCTCAGAGACATATTCGGCGGTGTAGGGTGCCAGTTCCTTCTTGTAGGCCTCGAAGTCGATGGCCTCAAGCTTGCCCTTGCCGGGGTTCTTGGCCGCCTTTTCCAGCGGGTGATCCGGGCGCAAGCCATAGCCGATGTCGGTGGCGGTCTTGGTGAACTTGACATGCTTGTTGACAAAATCCCAGTTCACGGCGTCATTATTGACGATGTAGTTGGCGATATAGTTGAGAATGGCCAGGTCGGTCTGCGGCTTGAAGATGACGCCGTGGTCGGCCAGTTCAAAGCTGCGGTGCTCGAAGGTGGAGAGCACATGCACCTGGCAGTCGGGCTTGGACAGGCGGCGGTCGGTCAGGCGAGACCAGAGGATGGGATGGTTCTCCGCCATGTTCGCGCCCCAGAGGACGAAGGCATCGGCGTGTTCCAGGTCATCGTAGCAGCCCATGGGCTCGTCGGCCCCGAAGGCGCGGATGAAGGCCCCCACCGCCGAGGCCATGCAGTGGCGGGCGTTGGGGTCGATGTTGTTGGAGCGGAAGCCGGCCTTCATCAGCTTGGAGGCGGCATAGCCCTCCCACACCGTCCACTGGCCGGAGCCGAACATGCCGACGCTGGAGGTGATCTTTTCCGGCGGCTTGCCCTTGTTGCGCTCCAGATCCTTGGCAATGGCGGCCTTCCATTTCTCCGCCATGATATCGAAGGCCTCATCCCAGGTCACCGGCTCGAACTTACCGTTCTTATCGAACTTGCCGTTGGTCTTGCGCAGCAGGGGCTGGGTGACGCGGTCCTGACCGTACAGGATCTTGGACAGGAAATAGCCCTTGATACAATTCAGGCCACGGTTGACCGGGGCATCCGGATCGCCTTGGGTGGCCACCACCCGGCCATCCTTGGTGCCCACCAGCACCGAACAGCCAACGCCACAGTAGCGGCAGGGTGCCTTGTCCCAGCGCACACCCTTATCGTCTTGCGGTTCCGCCCCCAGGGTTATCCCTGGGATGCTGATTCCGGCCGCCGCAGCGGTGGCCGCAATGGCATTTGTCTTGATGAATTCACGACGAGTCTGACTCATGAGCACTCTCTCCTCTGGCACTAAAGCCTGATGGGTCTAAGGGGTGGGCAACCTGGGTTGCCCAAAGAAAATCGATGGATGCAGGCCGAGATGGCCCAGGGGGACAGTGGCCCAGGCGCGCCTGCTGTAGCGCGACACGAGGGGTTACAGGCCCTGGGTGCGGGCCCTGGCGCTGGGCCTCTTGGCTGGGATATGGCTTGCATCTGGCTGGCTTTGATGATTATCAATGTCCCCTGAAACTATCAGGGGAATTGACGGGAGAACTTGATTTTGGTCAAGCAAGACCCGCCTTGTTTGAAAGCCAGGTCGGCAGCCAATGGCAACAACTCAAAACCTTCAGCCCTCAAGCCCCTGGGCCCTGTTGGCTGGGCGTGGTGCCGTTCTACGCTTGTCGCAGGACCGATTTGCGGCCCTTGCTTTCTGCCTCCTACAACCCAGTCCAGTCAAAGGATACCGGGCTGGGCTCTTGGGTGACGCCAAAGGCCTGCCACAGCTCGGCGTAGGTCTTTTTCAGGCAGGGGTGACGCTGGCCGCCCACCAGATCGGCCAGGGGCTTGAGGACGAAGGCGTAGCGCAGGATCTCATCGCGTGGGATATTGGGCCCGCCCTGCCCCGCGCAGAGATCGCCGTAGGTGAGCAGATCGATATCGATACTGCGGGAGGAAAACTTGGCACCGCCACGGCTGCGCCCCAGCTCATCCTCCAATGCCTTGAGCCGCTTGCCGATGGCCGCCGCGGACTGCCCGCTCTGGCAGGCGGCCACCAGGTTGAGAAAGGACGGGCCATCGAAGCCCACCGCCGGGGTGCGATACACCGGTGACAGGCTCAGTTGGCCAAACTGCTCGCGCAAGGCCCGTACCGCCAGGCGCAGATTCCGCTCCGGTTCGATATTGCTGCCCAGGCTCAGCAGGATCTGTGGCACGGCTCAGCCCCGGCTGCCACGTTCGATGATCACGCCGACATCCTCGGCGATACTCACCGCGCCCTTCTTGTTCAGGCTCAGCCGCAGCCAGGGGATGGCAAACTCCCGCTGCAGCAGCTCGGCGCAGCGCTCCGCCAGGGTCTCTACCAGAAGGCACTCACTGCCCTCGATAAAGGCGGCCAGCCGCTTGGCGATGGCCTTGTAGTCCAGGGTGTGGGCAATGTCCTCGCTGGCGGCGGCCTGACGTATATCCGTACCCATCTCCAGGTCCAGGATCAGGGTCTGACGGATCTCCCGCTCCCAGTCATAGATGCCGATAACCGTATCGACCCGCAGGCCGCGTATGAATACTGTATCCATGGTGTCTGTCTTGAAAGTGCAATCTGGTGCCGATTCTACCCTGTTGGAGGGGGCTGTCGAAGTACCCAAGCAAATGGCTGACGGCCGCCCCGTCTTTCATCATAATGCACGGCCTGGAGGCTTGTCGGCATGGATAGGCCTTTAGACCAAACAACCGCCGCACAGGCCAAGGGGTTTCCAGCATGACCGAATATGTATTGATTCTTGCCGCCTATCTGCTTGGCTCCCTGTCCAGCGCCATCATGCTGTGTCAGGTGCTGGGCCTGCCCGATCCGCGTACCCAGGGCTCGAACAACCCAGGGGCCACCAATGTGCTGCGCATCGGCGGCAAGAAGGCGGCGGCCTTCACCCTGCTGGGCGATATGCTCAAGGGGCTGCTGCCGCTGCTGCTGGGGCATTGGCTGGGGGTGTCGGTGGAAGGCCTGGCGCTGATTGGCCTGGCGGCCTTTTTGGGTCATCTCTACCCGGTGTTCTTTGGGCTTCAGGGCGGCAAGGGCGTGGCCACGGCACTGGGGGTGCAGTTTGGCCTCTACTGGCCCATCGGCCTGGTGGTGGCGCTGATCTGGCTGTTCATGGCCAAGGTGGTCAAGATTTCGTCTCTCTCGGCGCTGGTGTCCATGGCACTGGCACCGCTGGTGGTCTGGTGGTTGCGCCCAGAGGGGGCCTTTCTGGCCATGCAGTTACTGATCAGCCTGGTCCTGTTCTGGCGCCACCGCAGCAATATCCAGCAACTGCTGCGGGGCGAGGAGGGGCGGATCGGCCAGTAGCTTTCGGGGTTATCACTCCCCGGCGATGGTCATCTGGCCGATGAGCCAGGAGCCGGTGCGGGTGCTGCCGGGGAGCTGGTTGTCCGTGCCTACGGCAAGCAGATTGAGGTACATGTCACGCAGGTTGCCGGCGATGGTGATTTCTTCCACCGGGTGGGCGATTTCGCCGTTTTCCACCCAGAACCCCGCCGCTCCTCGGGAGTAGTCGCCGGTGACCCGATTGACGCCTTGCCCCATCATTTCCGTGACCAGCAGGCCGGTACCCATCTCGCGCATCAGCCCGGCCAGGTCCAGCTGGCCGCTTTTGATGGCAAGATTGTGCACGCCGCCGGCATTGGCGGTGGTCTGCATGCCCAGCTTGCGCGCGGCGTAACTATCGAGTACGTAGCTTTGCAGCACGCCGCCCTCCACCAGGGCCTTGGCGCGGGTGGCGACGCCCTCGTTGTCGAAGGGGGCGCTGCCCAGCCCGCGTGGCTGCAGGGGGTCTTCCTCGATCTGGACGAACGCGGGGAAGATGGGGCGGCCGAGATGATCGAGCAGGAAGCTGGCCTTGCGGTAGAGGGCACCGCCGCTGATGGCGCCGATCAGGCTGCGCAGCAGGCCGCTGGCGACCTCGGCGCGGAAGATCACCGGCGCCTGGCGGGTGCTCAGGCTGCGCGAGCCGAGGCGGGCGAGGGTGCGCTCGGCGGCGGTGATGCCGATCTGGCGCGGGCTGTCCAGACCCTGGCCCTGGCGATCGACGCTGTACCAATAGTCCCGCTGCATGCCTGACTCGTCCTCGGCCACCACCGCGCAGCTCAGGGAGTGGCGGGAGAAGGGATAGCCGCCGATGAAGCCGTGGCTGTTGCCGTAGATGTGGACGCCGCTGCCGCTGTTGAGGCTGGCACCCTCGGAGTTGCTGATGCGCGGATCATGGCCGCGGGCGGCGTCCTCGCACTCCAGGCAGAGGGCGCTGGCCCGGGCCACATCCAGGCTCCAGGGGTGGTAGAGGTCCAGGTCCGGCACCTGGCGGGCCATCAGCTCGGCCTCGGCCAGGCCGGCGAAGGGGTCTTCGGTGGTGAAACGGGCGATGTCGCAGGCGGCGCGCACCGTCTCGCGGATGGCCTGGGGGCTGAAGTCGGAGGTGCTGGCGGAGCCCTTGCGCTGGCCGAAATAGACGCTGATACCCAGGGAGTTGTCGCGGGTGTGCTCGACGGTCTCTAGCTCACCCAGTCGGACATTGACCGCCAGACCGGCATCCTGGCTGGCACCGGCCTCGGCGGCGCTGGCACCCATGTCCTTGGCGATTTTGAGCAGGTCCTCCACGATCTGCTGAATCCGCGCCTGCTGCTCGATCATGCTGATGTCACTGTTGATTTCAGTGCTGACGGCTGACTTAGGCATGGGTGCCTCCCACGGTGAGCTGTTCGATGCGCAGGGTGGGCTGGCCGACCCCCACCGGTACGCTTTGGCCCTCCTTGCCGCAAACGCCAACCCCCATGTCCAGTTGCAGGTCGCTGCCGACCCGGCTGATGCGGGTCATCACCTCGGGGCCGTTGCCGATCAGGGTCGCGCCCTTGACCGCCGCGCCGAGCTTGCCGTTTTCGATCAGATAGGCCTCGTTGGCGGAGAAGACGAACTTGCCCGAGGTGATGTCCACCTGACCGCCACCGAAGTTGACCGCGTAGAGGCCCTTTTTTACCGAGGCGATGATCTCTTCGGGGTCGTCCTGCCCCGGCTCCATGTAGGTGTTGGTCATGCGAGGCAGGGGCAGGTGGGCGTAGGACTCGCGCCGACCGTTGCCGGTGGGTGCCACGCCCATCAGCTTGGCGTTGTGCCGGTCCTGCAGGTAGCCCTTGAGCACGCCCTTTTCGATCAATACCGTGCGCTGGGTCTCGCTGCCCTCGTCGTCCAGGCTGAGGGAGCCGCGGCGGCCGGGCATGGCGCCGTTGTCCACCACGGTGCAGAGCTCGGAGGCGACCTTCTGGCCGATGCGGCCACTGAAGGCGGAGGTGCCCTTGCGGTTGAAGTCCCCCTCCAGGCCGTGGCCTACCGCCTCGTGCAGCAGCACGCCGGGCCAGCCGGGGCCGAGCACCACGGTCATGCTGCCGGCCGGGGCGTCCACCGCCTCCAGGTTGACCAGGGCCTGATGCACCGCCTTCTGGCTCAGCTGCTGCCAGAAGTCATCGACCAGCAACAGGTTCAGATCGGCCCGGCCACCGCCGCCGCAGCTGCCTTGCTCGCGCCGGCCCTGGTGCTCGGCGATGACGCTGACGTTCATCCGCACCATGGGCCGCACATCGGCGCTGAGACGGCCCTGATCGTCGAGGATCAGCACCGTATCCAGCACCGCCACCAGGCTGGCGATGACCTGCTCCACCCGCGGGTCATGGGCGCGGGCGGCTTGATCCACGCGATGCAGCAGGGCGATCTTGTCCTCCCGGCTGAGGCTGGCCAGCGGGTCCAGGGCCGGGTAGAGGGCGCGCACCGGCTGCTGCCGGGCGATGGCGATCTGGCCCTCGGCACCATCGCGGACAATACCGGCGGCGGCCGAGGCGGCCTGCATCAGCGCCGCCGGGCTGAGCTCGTCGGAGTAGGCAAAGCCGGTGCGCTCACCGCTCACCGCACGCAGGCCAACGCCCTGCTCGATGCTGAAATTGCCCTCTTTGATGATGCCGTCCTCCAGCACCCAGGACTCCAGCTTGGCGTGCTGAAAGTAGAGATCGGCCAGATCGACCCCGGGTCGGCACAGGCGGCTGAGGGCGGCGTCGAGGTGGTGCAACTGCAGCCCAGCGGGCTCAAGAATGGCGGCCTGGGCTTGGGAGATGAGATCAGTGGTCATGGGTTTCCGTCAACGTGGGGTTTGAGTTCGGGGTTCGGGACTCGGGACTCGGGACTCGAAAAAGAATCTGTCAGCCTCGTTCAGCAATCAAACCCCAAAATACGCAAGGTAACCGGCGGCTGGCTGCTGAAGGCTGGCGGCTGACCGCTACCCCTGCCGACAACGGTTGTTCAGCGCCGGCAGCTGTTTGCGCGTGGCCCTGAGGTAGTCGAGATCGACCTCTGCCAGCACCAGGCCGGGGCCTGTGTCCACCTCGGCCAGCACCTTGCCCCAGGGATCGACGATCATGCTGTGACCGTGGGTCTGGCGGCCGCTTTTGTGATAACCACCCTGGGCGGCGGCGGCCAGATAGCTGAGGTTCTCGATCGCCCGCGCCCGCAGCAGCACCTGCCAGTGGGCCTTGCCGGTGATCTCGGTAAAGGCCGCCGGCAGGCAGAACAGGTCGCACTCGTCCCACATCAGGCGACGAAACATCTCAGGGAAGCGCAGGTCGTAGCATACCGATATGCCCAGCCGACCCAGGGGGCTATCCAGCCACAGGGGCTGGTCGCCCGGCTCGAACACACGGGACTCCTGATACACCTCGCCGCCAGAGAGCTGGGCATCGAACAGATGGATCTTGTCGTAGCGGCCCACCCGCTCGCCGCGCTCATTGAAGATCAGACAGGCGGAGCGCAACCGCTCGCTTTGCTCCGAGCGCAGGGGGATGGTACCGCCCACCAGCCATAGCCCGTGACGCCGCGCCATGTCGGCAAGAAAGCCCTGCAACGGGCCACTGCCCTCGGTCTCGGCGATGTTGTACTGCTCTTCATCCTTGCGCCCCATGAAGGCAAACACCTCGGGCAACACGGCCAGGCGTGCGCCCTGCTCGGCGGCCTGGGCCAATAGCTGCTCCACCTGCAACAAATTGGCCTCTACCTGAGGCCCGCTGGCCATCTGCAGGGCCGCGACAAGGGGTTTTTCTCGACTCATACCGACTCATTGATTCTGTGACAAGGGGAGCTTAACCCAGACGGACGCAGACTTCATCCCAAATACGGGCTTGCCAGGCGTCATCCCCTTGATCCTCCAGACCCAGCAGCCTGAACAAAAAACCAGACCGGGTTCTATCGCCAGGGGATCAACCCCAGGCAAAAAAATACCCGATTCTTAGGGGAATCGGGTATTCAGGGTAGAAGCCTGGCAGTGACTTACTCTCACATGGGGAGACCCCACACTACCATCAGCGATGCCCCGTTTCACTTCCGAGTTCGGGATGGGATCGGGTGGTTCCAAGGCTCTATGGCCGCCAGGCAATTTAGTGGTGAAGTCGATGTTTCGCCTTCACGCATTCGGTGATGAAGTCTTGTATCTTGATTCTTCTTACTCTTGCAGACCTCAGGCGCTCTGTAGCACAGAACACTTGGGTGTTATATGGTCAAGCCTCACGGTCAATTAGTACGGGTTAGCTCCACACGTTACCGCGCTTCTACATCCCGCCTATCAACGTCGTAGTCTTCAACGGACCTTCAGGGGCCTCAAGGGCCCAGGGAGATCTCATCTTGGGGCCGGTTTCCCGCTTAGATGCTTTCAGCGGTTATCCGTTCCGTACTTAGCTACCCGGCAATGCCACTGGCGTGACAACCGGAACACCAGAGGTACGTCCACTCCGGTCCTCTCGTACTAGGAGCAGCTCCCCTCAAATCTCCAACGCCCACGGCAGATAGGGACCGAACTGTCTCACGACGTTCTAAACCCAGCTCGCGTACCACTTTAAATGGCGAACAGCCATACCCTTGGGACCGACTTCAGCCCCAGGATGTGATGAGCCGACATCGAGGTGCCAAACTCCCCCGTCGATATGAACTCTTGGGAGGAATCAGCCTGTTATCCCCGGAGTACCTTTTATCCGTTGAGCGATGGCCCTTCCATTCAGAACCACCGGATCACTATGACCTGCTTTCGCACCTGCTCGGCGTGTCTGCCTCGCAGTCAAGCACCCTTATGCCATTGCACTAATCTTCCGATTTCCGACCGGAATTAGGGTACCTTCGTGCTCCTCCGTTACTCTTTGGGAGGAGACCGCCCCAGTCAAACTACCCACCATGCACGGTCCCCGACTTGCGCCTGGGTTAGAACTCCAAACATACCAGGGTGGTATTTCAAGGTCGGCTCCACGCAGACTGGCGTCCACGCTTCAGCGCCTCCCACCTATCCTACACAAGTAGGCTCAAAGTCCAGTGCAAAGCTGTAGTAAAGGTTCACGGGGTCTTTCCGTCTAGCCGCGGGTACACTGCATCTTCACAGCAAGTTCAATTTCACTGAGTCTCGGGTGGAGACAGTGTGGCCATCATTACGCCATTCGTGCAGGTCGGAACTTACCCGACAAGGAATTTCGCTACCTTAGGACCGTTATAGTTACGGCCGCCGTTTACCGGGGCTTCGATCAAATGCTTCTCCGAAGATAACATCATCAATTAACCTTCCGGCACCGGGCAGGCGTCACACCCTATACGTCCTCTTTCGAGTTTGCAGAGTGCTATGTTTTTAATAAACAGTTGCAGCCACCTTTTCACTGCGGCCCACTTGCGTGGGCGTACCTTCTCCCGAAGTTACGGTACCATTTTGCCTAGTTCCTTCACCCGAGTTCTCTCAAGCGCCTTGGAATACTCATCCCGCCCACCTGTGTCGGTTTGGGGTACGGTCTGTATGTGGGGGCTATTTCCTGGAACTGCTAGCTCCTTTTCGAGACAACCAACGCCCGATCAGGAATTCCGCAATCCGTCACTCTCCCACAGGTACTGGAATATTAACCAGTTTCCCATCGACTACGCCTTTCGGCTTCGCCTTAGGGGCCGACTTACCCTGCGCCGATTAACGTTGCGCAGGAACCCTTGGGCTTTCGGCGAGGGGGCCTTTCACCCCCTTTATCGTTACTCATGTCAGCATTCGCACTTCCGATACCTCCAGCATGCTTCACAACACACCTTCAACGGCTTACGGAACGCTCCTCTACCATGCAAGCAAGCTTGCATCCGCAGCTTCGGTACATATCTTAAGCCCCGTTAAATCTTCCGCGCAGGCCGACTCGACCAGTGAGCTATTACGCTTTCTTTAAAGGATGGCTGCTTCTAAGCCAACCTCCTGGCTGTCTGGGCCTTCCCACATCGTTTCCCACTGAGATATGATTTTGGGACCTTAGCTGGCGGTCTGGGTTGTTTCCCTTTCCACGACGAACGTTAGCACCCGCCGTGTGTCTCCCGTGATTGCACTCGCTGGTATTCGGAGTTTGCATCGGGTTGGTAAGTCGGGATGACCCCCTAGCCGAAACAGTGCTCTACCCCCAGCGGTGATTCACGAGGCGCTACCTAAATAGCTTTCGAGGAGAACCAGCTATCTCCGGGCTTGATTAGCCTTTCACTCCGACCCACAGCTCATCCGAATCTTTTTCAACAGATCCCGGTTCGGTCCTCCAGTAGGTGTTACC